>CAVBBF010000009.1:0-42257 GCA_963593735.1 Phascolarctobacterium succinatutens | reverse complement strand
CGCAAGAGAAAAATTTGAACGGCGGTATGGGCGCGACGCGTTAAACAACACATCCTGTGAATGTGTTGAAGCCAAAGCGAACGAAGCGGATTGCCTCGCAAACGCCGAAGTCCAAACATGTGAGGAAGGGGGAAGTTTAAAATTAACTTGGTTTAAATTCAATTATGGGGACTAAAAGTTTATGCCGATAAAACAAGCGTCTAAACGCCGCAGATAGGATAAAGAGCAAGAAAAAGCCCCTTGTCAGGCGACCTTTTCAAAAGCAGGTACAGGGTGCAAGCAAGCAGACAATTTGGCGAAACTGCGGCGAGATAATTTGTCCGTGCTTGATTTGATAGCGCAAATTTTCTGCGCGGTAGAGGACTAAAAGTTTATGCAGATAAAAGAAAAGACACGCAACAGCGTGTCTTTTTGTAAACTTGCATAAACTTTTAGTCCGCTTTGTAGGGAAGCAATGCCATAACTCTTGCCCTCTTGATTGCAACAGCAAGCGTTCTTTGATGTTTTGCGCAAACACCGCTCATACGACGGGGAAGGATTTTGCCTTTCTCGGTGATGAAACGACGAAGTTTGGCAACGTCCTTGTAGTCGATGTCGTCGACGTGATCTACGCAGAATGTGCAAACTTTCTTTTTGGGCACTCTCTTGGGTGCGCGGGGTGCTTTAACTTCTTCTGCCATTTTCAATACTCCTTAAATTAGAATGGAAGGTCTTCGTCGATGGGTTTGAGATCGTCGAAATCGACGTCGTCGGAACCGTTTTCGTCACTTCTGGTGGAGAGGAATTGCACCTCGTCCGCCGCGATTTCGGTGACGTAACGACGAGAACCGTCTTGTGTGTCATAACTTCTTGTTTGGATGCTGCCGCTGATAGCCGCCTTGCTGCCTTTTTTGAGGTAGCGAGCGCAGTTGTCCGCTTGCGCTCTCCACACTACGACGGGGAGAAAATCGGTTTCTCTTTTGCCGTCTTTTGAGTAGGAACGAGACACAGCAAGTGTAAATCTGCAAAATTTGATGCCGCTGTTTGTGGATGCGAGTTCCGGATCCTTTGTCAAATTGCCGATCAAAAATACCTTGTTCATAGTTTTTCTCCTTGTCGATTACTTCTTGATGATCATTTGTCTTACGACGTTTTCGTCGTTACGCATAAATCTATCAAGTTCTGATTGAGCATCTTTTGTGCAGGTGACGTTCATAAGAACGTAGAAACCTTCGGTTTGCTTGTTGATTTCGTAAGCAAACTTTCTCATGCCCCATTTGTCCAAACCGTCAACGGTGCCGCCGAGAGAAGCAACCAAGTTTTCAAATTTTTCGACAACTTGATTTTTCTTATCGTCGTCCACGTCGCCGCGAATGATGTAGAGAACCTCATACTTATCCATAATTCGATACCTCCTTTTGGTCTTGTGTCCCTTTCGGGAAAGGAAAACGCATCGCTTTGATGCTCAATAATAATATATTAATAAAAAATATTTGTCAAACGGATTGACCTCTTTTGCAATTAATAATTAATAATGAATAATTAATAATTGCGGGCGAATATTCCATATGTCATTCAGAGGGAACGAAGTGACCGTAGGAATTAATGATATCGCCTGCGGCGGTGATATCACTTCGCGATGATATCGTGCAATTCTGCACGATGATATCCAAACATCGTTTGGGTTGTGGAATATTCAATTATCCGCTTGTCATTGCGTCAATGTCGAGTGAGGAAACTTGCTTGCAAGGGTTTCCGAACGACGATATTTTTGGAGTGATTGCATTTGCACTTGTGCAAATTAAAGCCGCAGGCTTGCGCTAAATGCGCACAATCACCGTGGAGGAGCAACATCGTTGCGACGTGGCAATCAAGGCGAAGCCGCATTTCGCTACGCTTGATTCTCACGGTCACTCCGTTCCCTCAGAATGACATATGGAAGATTTAAAACTTCCGTTTTCCATCTGCGTGCAAAGCACGCCTCACCAAGCAGATAATTTGGCGAAACTGTGGCTTATACTTTATCCGTGTTTGAACGGATAGCGCAAATTCTCTGCGCGGTTAGAAAAGCAATAAATCAAGCAAGGCTCTCGGCAATACGCACACTTGCGTGTTGCCGTTGCCTCGGCGATGAAAAAAAAGAAACAGCGTGCCGTCAGGCACGCCACCAAGCAGATAATTTGGCGAAACTGTGGCTTATACTTTATCCGTGTTTGAACGGATAGCGCAAATTCTCTGCGCGGTTAGAAAAGCAATAAATCAAGCAAGGCTCTCGGCAATACGCACACTTGCGTGTTGCCGTTGCCTCGGCGATGAAAAAAAAGAAACAGCGTGCCGTCAGGCACGCCACCAAGCAGATAATTTGGCGAAACTGTGGCTTATACTTTATCCGTGTTTGAACGGATAGCGCAAATTCTCTGCGCGGTTAGAAAAGCAATAAATCAAGCAAGGCTCTCGGCAATACGCACACTTGCGTGTTGCCGTTGCCTCGGCGATGATTTTTGCTTAATTAAGACAATCTTTATGTTTCGTTTAGTTCATTTTTAATTGACAGTCGTATTATATCATCGCAATCGAGAATTGCACCATATTTTGAAAAAACAAATCAAGGAGATATATTATGAAAAAAACATTAGTATCTGTTTTGGCACTCGTACTTGTCGTTTCCCTTTCTCTCGTCGCTTTCGTAGCGTGCAATGACAAAGATGGCGACAGCAAAGACGCAAAAGTTTCCAACACGGAAGTTCTCGGCACGACGGTAGCGGTTTTGGCTTCCAACGCGACCGGTAGCGCTTCTGCGGCGGCAGAGGATGACGCAGACGTCAACTTCAACGCAGGCGTAAACCTCACGGTCGGCGAAAACAGTCAATTTGCACTCGGTTCGACGTTTGTTGCAAACGGTGTGGGCGCAATCGTTCAACCCGTTCTTCAAACAATGGTTGACAGAGTGGACGACGTTCTCGGCGAAAACGGCGTAAAGGTCGAAAAAGTCGATTCCGACGATGCAGAATACACCGAAAAGTATTCGATCACCATCACTTATGTTGACGAAGAAAGCGGCGAACAATCCACTCGTTCTCTCGCGCTTTATGTCAAACTTTCCGCAGGTGCTGAAATCGAAGGCAAAACCAACTACACCTTTGACGCAAAAGTTATGTGGGTAGGCTCAGACGGCAAAGAAAAAGAAGTCGCTGCATTCGGCGGCAGTGCAGACTTTGACACCGCAAAAGACGCAATGATCTTCACGCTCGGCGCAAAAGCAGGCAATGAAGACAAAGCAAACGCATTTGCAAACGTCAAAGCATACGCAACCGCACAAGGCACCGTTAAAATCGAAATGGGTGCAGGCGCAAGTGTTACCGAAGGTCTCGGCGCAAGCGCAAACCTTTCCGTTGAAGTCGGCAAACTCGCAGACGGCAAATACGGCGCAGTCGTAACCGCACAAGGCAGCGCGGATGCATCGGAACTTGCAAGTGTTGCAGGTATCACCGTCCCCGCAGGTATCGGTTCTGCAAGCATTGATTTCACCGCAACCATCAACGTGTACGCAAACAGCCAAGACAACGCAGGCGAATTTGCAATCACCGGTAGCATCGAAACGAATATCGCAATTCCGATTTTGGGCAAATACAAAGGAACGGCAAACCTCGAAGGCAAAGCAGTCTATGACGCAGACAAAGACGAAGCGGTCGTAGGACTCAACGGCGTGATCAACTTCACAAAGGTTGAAGAAGAAAACAAATAAGACAAGCAAAACAACTTAGCCCGACAGGGAAATCAAAAGCACGGTTTGCAATGCAAGCCGTGCTTTTGTGTGTAAAACAAAGATGTGTTATTGAATATTATTGTCGAGGAGTTTGCGGATTTTCTTCTTTGCGGAATAAATGGTGTTGTCCACTTTTTTGCGTTCGAGACCCAACTCGTTGGCAATTTCGGCGTAACTCATACATTCCAGATGCAGTTTCAACACGTCGAGTTCGGTGGGCGTGAGCAGGGAAGAAATCGCGTCGAAAAGCAACGCCGACGTTTCGTTTTCGATAAATATGCTTTCGGGGTTTGCACCTTGCAATTCGCATCTCAATTCGCTTGAATCGAGGGTGACTTCGACGTTTGCCGCTTCGGATTTTCGGACTGCATCCACGATTGCGTTTCGTATGCAGCGCGAGGCATATGTTTTGAAACTTGCTTTGCCGTTTTCGTCGTAAGTGTGGATTGCGCGTATGAGCGCAAGCATACCGAAACTCGACAAATCGTCAACGTCGTATGCGCCGGCAACGCCGAAAGAGCGAGCAATGGCTTTTGCAAGATTCAGGTATGCCAAAGCGACGGAATTTTCCGCCTCCAAATCGCCTTGCTGCGCCTTTTTTATTAGTTGCAATTCTTGCTCTTTATCCATACTTTCAGATTGGCTTTATATTGTTTTGGTTTAGTATCTTTGTCTTATGGTTTCGTAAAGAACTATTCCTGCTGCAACCGAAGCGTTGAGCGAGTTGACTTTTCCGTACTGTGGAATGGTGAGAGTGTCGTCGCAAAGTTCTTTGGTGAGGCGGTGAATACCCTCGCCCTCGCTGCCTATCACAAGTGCGATGTTCCCCGTCAAATTTGCGTCTTTCGGGGCTTTACCGTCAAAATCCGTCGCATAAACCCACACATTCTGCTCTTTGAGCCATCTTATCGTGTCGTTTATATTGGTGACTTTTGAAATGAGCATATGCTCGGTTGCGCCGCAAGCGACCTTGACGACGGTATCGTTGACGCTCACGCTTCTGTGCTTGGGAATCACGATTCCGTGTGCGCCGAAACATTCCGCGCTTCTTATGATTGCGCCGAGATTGTGGGGGTCGGTTATGCCGTCGAGAATGACAAGCAACAAGTCCTCGCCCTTGTCTTTTGCAAGGCTCAAAATGTCCTCTACGTCGCAATATGAAAAGTCGGTGACCGCCGCGACTATGCCTTGATGGTTGCCGCCGTTTGCGAGTTTGTCGAGCATGTTTTTGTCAACGTAACTCACAACCGTGCGCGCCTCTTTTGCGAGTTTGAGAACGCGCGAAAGCATAGGGTCGAATTCGCCTTTCTGCACGTAAATTTTGTCCACCGTTTTGCCTGCGAGATAGGCTTCTCTGACGGGGTTTCGTCCGTAAATATACATATCTTTATCCTGCTTTTATTCCTTTATATTATCCTCGAAACACGCCTTCAAAAACTCGTTGAGGCGCTTTGTGTTGCCCGTTAGGTACAAGAAGCCGAGCACCGCTTCGAAGCCGCTTGCGCGCCTGTACTCACTCATTTCTGCGTGTTTCGCACTAGTTTGAATTTTGCAATTTCTCGCTCTGCGGAAGATGTCCTGCTCGTCCTCGTCAAAGAGGGGAAGCAATTTTTCGGCTTCGGCTGCTTGCGATACGGCTTTTACCACCTTTATGACCTCGTGATGAAGCGCGCCGGTTTTTTGAGTGGAACCGATTGTCACTCTCGTGCGAGTGTAAAGGGATTGCACTGCGTCGCCGACGAATGCGAGAGCCATAGGGTGAAGCGCAAGCGCTTCCTGTTTTGATATGGGTGTATCGAGCGAAAAAATCGAGTTGTCTGTCATAAAAGGAATTGTAGCACAATATTTTGCAAATCGCAACGCCAAACACTGCGATATTGACAATAAGAGACGTATAGAATAAAATATAACTATAAAACAGCCTTTGCGCGCGACGCGTATAGTGCGTATATAGCGTGCATCGAGGATTTATCCAAATCTTCAAAAAGGCAAATTGAGGAATTATGAACAAAAAGATATTGAAAGTCACGCTGTTGGCGCTCGTTGCGATATTGCTTTCGACAAGTCTGGTTGCTTGCGGACTTTTCAATTCGCAAAAAGAGATAAAAGCCGTTGATATCGTCGTGACGAGCGGTCTTGAAAAAGGGCAAATCGAGGGCGAGTATATCGTATATCTCGGCGATACTATGCGGCTTGGCGTAAACTGGCACAACAAGCGCGTATCTTCGGCGGACGTCGAGTGGCACGAGATAGCAGACGGCAAAGACTCTATTGTCGAAGGCACGAGCGGCAAGACGTATTCTCGCAGTTTTTCCAAAAGCGATTTGGACAAAAAATTCGAGTATTACGTCGTTGTCAATCAGTCCGTCGAGTCGGCAAAAATCACCGTAACGGTGAAATACGCTCTTAAAAATCCGACGATAAGCGCAAATCTCCCCGTGACGGACGGCATAGTCCAACAAAACCTGATTGACGGTGCGCAAAACGTTGCGATAACGGCGAGTTGGAACGCCGATTTAATCCCCGACGACAAGACTATATCGGTTGCTTGGTACGTTGACGGCGCAAAACAAGCGGAAACAGACAAGACGTTTACGTTCGACGTGTCGGGCGTGACGGACGAGTGCGAAGTGAAGGTCAAAGTCGTTTTGTCGGACGGCAAGCAGACGACGAGTGCGGAACTTACGCTTGCTTTTGTCGAGAAATTCGCGCTTGTCGAGGAGTTGAAAATAAACGCCGATCCCACGCTTTCGGAAGTCGGGCAGAACACTTATTATTTCAAAGCGACCGCCGACGGTGACAAAGTTAAGTCTTTTTCGACTTCGCTTTCGCCTTGGAACGCAAACGGAAACGCGGCTTGCGAGTGGACGCTCACAAATTCTGCGGGCACGAGCGTTGTGGAAAAGAGCAATCGCAGTGCGGATATATCTCTCTCATACGGCAAAAACGTTATCAAGGCAACAGTGCAGAACGTCGAGAGCAGACAAATCATCGTCTATGCGCTCGACTATGAGTATGACGATTTGCCAAAGGACATAAAGGAAAACATCGAAAAAGCCTTCTTTTGGCTTGGCAACTATTACGATAGTTATATCTCCACGCAAGCAGACCTCAACGCATTCATGGGTTACGTCATATCCTTGCACCAAACAGACAAGGAGTATACGATGTATCTTGAAAAGAACGACTGGTGCAATCTCGACACGTTTTCAAAGAAGTGCTCCGTAGCGGTTGACGAGGGTTGCGACGAATCGGGAAACTTTTCGTATAGCGCGTCCGTAAGCGGCTCGATAGGCGCTGTTACGTTTGCCGAAAAAACGACGTTCGGCATTCCGCAAGGCGCATATGAGCCGAAAGAAAAAAG
This sequence comes from Phascolarctobacterium succinatutens, assembly GCA_963593735.1. Taxonomy (GTDB): domain Bacteria; phylum Bacillota; class Clostridia; order Christensenellales; family CAG-917; genus CAG-475. Next base: position 35,148 of record CAVBBF010000009.1, on the reverse strand, counting down.
CGAGCAGATAGTGGGATATTTGAGATATTCCGAGCAATCTTCAAAGCGCACCCAACTGCCCATAGACGAGAAAATCGAAAGCGTGAAAGTGTCAAACTCAAACGATCTTTACCGCGCCGTATCTTGCGGACAAAAACCGATTTTTGCGGATGATGCGGACGGAGTCGCACTCGAAAAACTTTACGACGAAGCGCGTGACATCCTCACGACGTACGTTTCGGACGATATGTCCGACTACGAAAAAGTCGCCGCAATTTACGACTGGATTGTAAACGTCGTCGATTACGACTACGCCGTTGCGGACCCGGAAGTCGCCGACGCGAGCAAATATAACGCGTTCTATCTCGAAGGCGTGTTCAACGACCACCGCGCCGTTTGTGACGGCAAATCCAAAGCGTTCGCTCTGCTTTGCGGAATGGAAGGCATAAAAGCCATTCGCATAACCGGCTATGCAAAGCAGAACCTCAAAAACCTTACGCCCGACGAGCAACGTGCCTGCGGTCACGCTTGGAACAAGGTGCTTATCGACGCAGATGATAACGGCGTGAAGGAATGGTACGTCGTCGATACGACTTGGGGCGATGCAAGAGCCGAGAATGAGGGCGTAAGCGGCGGCGTATACGAATATCTCAATTATGCCTACTTCCTTAAATCCGACGAGGATATAAAGGACACGCATATCGCAAAGACCTACAATCCGACGGCAAACACCGACGTAAACGTCTACAAAAAGACGGTGATAAGGGTGGGCGGCATAAGTTTCGACTTATACGTCGAGTCGCGTGCGGAACTCGATGTGGTTGTCGCATACAGCGAGGAAAAAGGCGGAATACCTTTGCCCGTCTACATCGCATCGGGAATCAAGGGCAGCGGTTACGCCACGGTGCCTATTGTCGGCAATCAGTACGTCATATTCGCAAGAACCTAAAAGCAATGTAAAGTGTTTCAAAAACATATAAAAACCGCCTCAAACGAGACGGTTTTTATTGTGCCTACGGCACGGTGATATGCTCGCAAGCGAGCGTGAAATTGCGCAAAAATCATCGCATAGGCAACGGCAACACGCAAGTGTGCGTATCGCCGAGAGCCTCGCTCGATTTATTGCGCTACTAACCGCGCAGAGAATCTTTGCTATCAAAACAAGACGGATACATAATCAAACCGCAGTTTCGCAAGATTATCTGCTTGGTGGGTGCGTGCATAGCACGCAGTTGCGGAGCATTTGAAATCGATTCTTCCGCTTGTCATTCAGAGGAGCAACATCGTTGCGACGTAGGAATCAAGCCGCAGGCGCATTTCGCTTCGCTGGATTCCTACGGTCACTTCGTTCCCTCTGAATGACATATGGATGATTTGAGTCTTCCGCAACTGCGGCGAAGCCGCAATATCACTGCCCGAACGGGCAATATCACTGTGCCGCAGGCACAATTTCTCGCACGCTTTGCGTGCATATAACTGCACGCAAAGCGTGCAATGCGCTATTAAAGGTACGCCCGCAACGCCTTTATGTTTTTGTCGTAAACTTTCATAAGGTCTTTGGCAAGGTCGGGAACGTCAACGCCGTCGCGGTTTAGTTCGTTGATGCACTTTTGCACGCTTTCGATGCCCATATTGTAGCCGTCGATAAGCATACTCGCAAGGTGCGAACACGAGCCGTTTATGCCTGCGTTCATCTTCACGCCCGCCTTGAGCATCATACGTTGCATAGGATTGGTTTGCGCCTCTTCGAGTTCCTTTTCGCTCAATTCGGATTTTGCTTTTTGATAGAATTCTTCCATCGTTTCTTTTTGCGAAAGCACGAGATTTTTCATTTTTTCGCAGTCGATATAGCCGACAATGTTGTCAATGGATTGCGCGCCCATAGCGGTGTTGCGCACGATTTCTCTATAAATTTTCATAAGGTTCTCCTTCTATATTCGATGTTTTGAGGCTTCGATTATTTGTTTGAAAACAGTTTGTCGAGCCATTCTTTCACCCACGACTTGTACACGATTTTCTCGCCGTTGTCACTTTCGGGAACGAAGCAAAGGGGCGGAAAAGCCACGCACCACCAGTTGTCGCCGTTGCCCTCGCCGAGATAGATTATAAGCGCGTCGTAGTTTCCCTCGGGGAAGTCGTAGCCGTCGTATTTTCTGTCGGGAAAATATTCGTTTTTCAACGCAATCGAGGCTTTATATTCAAAATTGCTGTCATAAAGCGTTTGATTTGCGATTTTGACGAGATTTGTCTTTTCTCTTTCAAGCGTACCAAGCGCCTCGTTTTTGCTCTTACAACCGTCGAGTTTTAAGGTGAGATATTCGGTCACCTTGTCGCGCACTTTGAGTTTTACGGCTTGGTCGGTTTCGCTGTTTGAATTGGCTCTTATATGTATGCGGATGCATTGCTCTGCAATCTCTTGCCTGCTCGGCGCGTCGTCGCAGGCAAAGAGCAAAAGCGCGCACGAGAGCAAAACCAAAACGATACAAATTGATACGACTGCTTTTTTCATAGCGAGAGTATTGCCCCTCTTTGCGCGTTTTATACTTGCATAAAAATCGCAAGGAGAGAAAAACTATCCCAAAAGAGGTGAAATATGAATCGCAAATCGGAAGCCAAAAAGTGTTTGATGTTAGCCCTCGTTTTGTCGTTATCTGTCGTGACGATACTCTCGTTTGCCCTCGTGCAAACGCCGAGCGTTGCGGACGCTGCAACCTTGAAACAAGGCTCGCAAGGGGATTTGGTCAAAACCGTTCAGCAAAAACTCATACGCTGGGGCTATCTCAAAGGCACGGCGGACGGCATATTCGGCGCAAAGACGAAAGCCGCCGTCATCGCATTCCAAAAGAAAAACGGACTTACCGCCGACGGCGTTATAGGCACGCGCACGGCGCAGGCGTTGGGCATAAGCCTTTCGAGTTCGACGTCCGCGTCGTCAACAACGTCCTCGACCGACCTCAATTTGCTTGCGAGAGTGGTGTACGGCGAGGCGAGAGGCGAGCCGTACACGGGGCAGGTTGCCGTTGCGGCGGTCGTGCTCAACAGAGTACGTTCGTCGTCTTTCCCAAACAGCGTGGCGGGGGTTGTGTATCAGTCGGGCGCATTCGATTGCGTGAGCGACGGTCAAATCAATCTCACGCCCAACCAATCCGCATACAACGCCGCAAAGGACGCTCTCAACGGTTGGGATCCGACCTACGGGTGCCTGTTCTATTACAATCCGCGCACCGCTACGAGCAAATGGATGCTCGCGCGCACGGTTAAACTCTCGATAGGCAACCACGCCTTTTGTTAAGGAGGAAGAATATGAAAAAAAACGATAACAATCAAGAAACAAAGCAAGCGGAAAAAAAGAAAAAACCGACTTCCAAAGTTGTGAAAACCGCCGTTCTCGGCACGGTGCTCGGACTGTTTTCCTGCGCTATCGTGGGGCTTTCCGTCGCGCTGTACTATGCTCAAACCAGCGTGAATACGCACGAGTCGTACCAACGACAGATGGACGCTATATATCAACGCGCATACTACGATTTGCTCGACGGCGCAAGCGATTTGGGCATAAATTTGCGCAAAATCAGCGTGTCCAACTCAAAGAGCATGCAACAAGCCCTTCTTTACGAGGTATACAATGCGGCGGAACTTGCAAGCAGCAATCTCGCAACATTCAAGTCCAACGACGACGGCGTACTCAAAGCGCAAAAGTTCGTCAACCAACTCGGCGACTATTCGCATACGCTCGCAATGGGGATTGCAAAAGGCAAGGAATTGAGCGGTGAGGACAGGCAACGCCTTTTCAAAATGGGTGAAATTGCCGACGTATATCAAAAGTCGCTTGAAAGAGTGCAAAAGAATCTCGACGACGCAAATCTCGAACTTACCGACGAGGGCGCGCTCGACGTGTTCGTGCAATCCTTTTCTTCCTTTTCCGAGCCGAGTTTCGAGTACCCCGAAATGATTTACGACGGACCGTTTTCGTCCGCTTTGGAAAACAGGGAAACGAAAGGGCTTGTCGGTGACGAAATAACCAAAGAACAGGGCGCGGCAATCGTAAAAACCAAACTTGCAACTCTCAACCCCATCGACATCGAGTATGCAGGCGAAGCGGACGGCGACATAAAGACGTTCGATTACACCGCCAAAGTAAACGGCGAATCCGCATACGTTCAAATCGCGCGAAAGGGCGGTATGCTCATATCTTTTAACGCAAGAACGGATTTGCAAAGTGCGGTTATTGTCGAGGCGAGCCAAACTTGTCAGCAACGCGCCCTCGAATTTGCAAAAGGGGCGGGATTCGACAATATGGCGGTCGTATGGTCGTCTTCGTCGGACGGTGAGTGCGGCATAAACCTTGCGCCTATGCAAAACAACATCGTCCTTTATCCCGACCTTGTCAAGGTCAAAGTTCGTGAGTCCGACACCGCCGTCATCGGCTTCGATTCCACCCACTACGCTTTCAACCACTGCCCGCGCAACCTCGACCAACCCTCGATTACTCTCGAAGCGGCAACCAAAGTCGTATCCTTGCCGTCCGTTCGTGACGGCAGACTCACCCTCATTCCTCTTCGCGAAACTTCCGAGGTTCTCGCCTACGAGTTCGAGTGTCATCAAAACGGCACCTACTATATATATGTTGACGCGCGCACGGGCGAAGAGGTGAATATTTTGTATGTTATAGAGGATTCTCTCGGTTCCCGCACTGCTTAAAATGCGCTATTGAGCGAATAACTGTGTCAACGCCCTTTTGCTCTCCCGTCACGTACGATTTAGTACGCTGGGCGGGTTCGCAAAAGGGCGTTTCCTTGTTCTTCATCTCAATATCGCATTTTACAAACCGTGCTATTTGGCGAATAACTTTGTCAGGCACGGCTTGCCTCAAAATCGTGTACGCCTATTTTTTTTCACAAGTCACGTACGCATTAGTACGCTCGTTGTTCAAAAATCGCGTCTTCCTTGTTCTTCATCTCAATATCGCATTTTACAAACCGTGCTATTTGGCGAATAACTTTGTCAGGCACGGCTTGCCTCAAAATCGTGTACGCCTATTTTTTTTCACAAGTCACGTACGCATTAGTACGCTCGTTGTTCAAAAATCGCGTCTTCCTTGTTCTTCATCTCAATATCGCATTTTACAAACCGTGCTATTTGGCGAATAACTTTGTCAGGCACGGCTTGCCTCAAAATCGTGTACGCCTATGTACACTGGGTTTTGATTCAAGCCGCGCCTTTCGCGTTCTTCATCCAAATATCGCGGTTTTATATACTTATTTGTAGACGGAACGCGAGCCGCAAGGCGGCGAGGAAGCGAACGCCGAGCTTGACGATTAGTACAAGCGACTGCGCCGTTTGGGTGCGAAGCTGGCGCACAAAGCGCAGTGGCATAATGAGGGAAATGTCTCTATCTATGCGAGTGCTGAGTGTTGCCCCACGCGAAGCGGACGCCGTGGGTTCCCTCAAATTTATGCAGAGGGGGAACGGCGGTAGGGGAAACACGTGAGGAAGGGGGAAGTTTTAATTTAGAGTTCACGCCACTACGCTATTGTAGAGAAAGAAATTGCGCAAGAAAGAGCGTAAAAAAATCCATCGGCTGTTGCCGATGGACTTTGCGTTTGTGTGTTCTCGATTATTTGATTTTCTTTTCCTTTCTCTTCAAGGACTTGCAGAAGCAAAGACCGAAGATAAGTTGCAACAAGCCGAGTCCTACCGACACAAACAGTGCAAATTCTTCTTTTGTAACAATTCCCTGCAAGTACGGCAACAATTTTTCGCCTTCCGTATTGAAGCAAACAAAGGGGTAGAATGCCATGAATATGGACAATCCTGCCAAAATGACGCTCATAATGAGGTTGTACGCTCTGCCGTACTTCTTGCCGCAAGCGGACACGAGTGCGACGACAAAGTTGATGCCTGCAAGCGTGAACAAAATCATAGGAATGATTGTCACGATACCGCCGAGAATGTCAAGTTTGCCATCTGCGCCGGCAAACACGAGCGAGAATACATCTGCGTCTTGAATGAGTATATCCCAATAAGTGATACCGTCAAACCAAGAGATGCCGTACAAGTCGTTGGTGATTTTGCCCTCATTGACGAGATATCCGACAACCGACAACGCGATAAAGAGAAGCGACATAATCATCATCGTGATGTTTCTTCCTACGCCGCTGTGTTTTGCCTTGACTTTTGTTTGAGGTACTGCTGCGGCTTCCTCGTTTGCGTAAACGGGCTCGAAGTTCGTTTGGGGCTGAGTATATGCCGGCGCTTGTTGAACGAGCGTGGCGGGAGTTGTGTCTATTTTGTTGATTTTAACGCCGATGGTCACTCCGCAACTGGGGCATTTGATACGATGCTTATAGCCGTCGGGAAGCGATTCCATATTCGCAGGCGGCTCGAAACTGATTTCGGCTCTGCAACTGGGACATCTTGTATACATAGTTCATCTCCTTAAAAACTATTCTATGCGATATTATATTATTTTTGCAAGATAAAGTCAATGATAGAAAGACAAAAATTTGCACAAATTTCGAGCGAAAACGCGCGTGAGAACGTCAAAAATCGCCGATTTTTTACGCAAGGCGCACTTTATAATACCGTTTTTGGTTGATAAACGCTGTGATGTGTCGAAAAGCGTAGGACTATTTTTTTGTAAAAAACGAAAAAATCAGCCCGTTTTTCTCGTTTTATTTTCGACAAGACGTTTCATACTGACATAATCGGCGCAGACGGTGAGTATGTAGCGTTGTCTTTCCTCGTGAGATAGGGTTTGCATCTTTTCTTGATCGGCAAAGCACGCAACGGGATTGACGACGGTTTCGCCCTCTTTTTGCATTTGACACAGTTTCAAAAATATCGCCTTTTGCTCGGGCGTTGCGCCTTGCGGCACGCTCTTTTCGCTGTCGTATTTGTTGTCGCAAAGCCTCGATTTCGCACTTTTGGCAAGTTCGCGCAATGCGCAGTTTTTGTGTTTTACGTTGCTCATATCCGCCTCCTCGACCTATGTTAGCACAAGTCGAGCAAAAAGAAAGTCGCAGGGCAAAACAAGACAGGATTCGGCACTATTCGCTTCGATTCTTCCTTTTTCTTCTGACGATTTTCGAGCGGATAAGCGGCAACACGCACGCACCGAGCGCATACGCCGTAGCGCCGTACAGCGTCGGAAAGCCCTGCATAAAAAATTCTATGCAAAGTATAAAACCCGCAAAGATTGCGCATGTTGCGAAAAAATCCACGAGGACTCTCTCGAAAAAACCGCCTTTTTTGAAATAAAGCAACGCAAAAACGCCTGCGCCGAAGCCTGCCGCGAGGCAAAGCGCAAAGCAAATCGCTTGCGCTTTCGCGTTTGCGCCGAGATACAAAGACATCATTTGAAAATGCGTTTTGCAAACGATGCAGGCGCGCTCGAAGGCGAGTATTTGAGGACGTTGACCCGACCCTCGATTTGCAGTTTGCCCTCGGCTACGTCAAGGTTTTTTACGCTCAGATTCTGACCGCTCACGGTGAGAGTTTCGTCTTTTAGACGAATCACAATGGTTTTGTCGGTGAAAGTCGGCACGTCCTCAACTCCCGTCACGCCCATTGCGCGCAAGTGATCGAGTTCGACTTTGTGACTCGTTTTCTGCGTTGTTTTTGCGGCTTGGTCTATTGTCTTTTGGTTCGATGTTTTTGAAAAATCCATATTACCCCTTTCGTGCGTGGCACATTTCATTGACAATAATATTAAAAAAGAATAAAATATATGCATTATTTTGAGCAAGGCGGTGACAACGGTTGTCAGACGAAAGCAAAAACGCAGCCAAAAACGGTGGGAAAAAGTGCAAAAAATTGCGCTTTCAACTTGACCATTCTGCGAAGTTTTATCCCATTATGTCCACAAAAAAGGCGCAGAGCCTTTTCAGAATTTACGCTTTGATGGAAGAGACCGTTGACAGGGACAATTTGCAAATCGCCCTCAACGAAGTGCTGCCGAGATTCGAGGCGTACAGCGTTCGGCTCAAAAAGGGGTATGCTTGGCACTTTTTCGAGCATAACGACGCGCCGTGCAAAGTGTTTGACGAAGGCGCGCTTCTAAAACCCATCGACCCCGACGAAACGAACGGATATTGGTTTAGAGTGTCGGCGGCACAAAGCAAAATCATTCTCGAAATCTTCCACGCGCTCGCGGACGGCAACGGCGCGCTCGCGTTTTTGAAAAGCATTGTGAAAAGATACCGCGAAGTGTGCGGATTCACCGTCGACGACGAGGGCGTTATAGACTGGCAAAGCGAACCCGTTTCGGAAGAAACGGAGGACGGATTCGAGAAGAATTACAAGCCCATATCCCTCGGACAAATGAATCTCAAAGCGCTTGCGGGCAAAGTGCCTCATCGCATAAAGGGCACGCTGTCAAAAGACGGCTACGAAGTGAGCGAAGGCGTTGTCGAGTCTGAAGACGTGCTGAAACGAGCAAAGGAAATAGGCGTGTCGTTCACGGCGTACGTTGCGGGCGCGCTTGCGTACTCGATTGAGAAAACCTGCGCAAACAAAGTGCCGATTGCGGTGATGATTCCCGTCAATCTTCGCGCGCTCTATCCGTCAAGAACCATGCGCAACTTCGTGACGTTTGTAAGAATCATTCTTGCGCCGTCCGAGTTCAAGAGTATAGAGGCGTGCGCAAAGGAAACGCAAAGACAACTCAAAATCCAAACCGCAAAGGACAAACTCGACGCGTTTATCTCAACGACGGTGAAGGCGCAAAAGAACTGGATTTTGAAAATCGTGCCGCTCTTTCTCAAAACCGCGATATTGCGGCTCGGCAGAGTGTTTATGCGCTCGCGCCAAACCATTATATTCAGCAATCTCGGCAACGTCGTATCCCCCGAAAGCATGGGCGTTGACAGATACGCGCTCAATATGAACGTGTCCAAGAACAACACGCAAAACCTCGGCGCAATCACAACCAACGGAAAAACCACACTCGCGTTTACGAGGGCGATAAAGGAAAAGACCCTCCCCGACGAGTTCTTTGCCGAACTCGAAAAAGAGGGTATAGCAGTGCAAAGATGACGGTCTTTTTCGATTGAAAAGCGACGAAAAAAGCAACTAAACATCGGCAACAAAAACGCCGAAAAACCGCAAAAACATGCGGCAAAACCGCAAAAACATGCGGCAAAACCGCAAAAATAATGCAGCAAAACCGCAAAAAAACAAAACGAAATATTCACCATCAGAGGTATATATGAAACAACTCAATTCAAGCGAACTTCGCAAACTTTATCTCGATTACTACAAGTCAAAGGGACACGCCGTAATCGGCTCTGCGTCCCTCATTCCCGAAAACGACCCGACCGTGTTGTTTACGACTGCGGGTATGCACCCCCTCGTGCCGTATCTGTTGGGCGAAAAGCATCCTGCGGGCAATCGTTTGACGGACGTTCAGGTGTGCGTGCGCACGGGCGACATCGACGAAGTGGGCGACGCAACTCACTGCACGTTTTTCGAGATGCTCGGCAGATGGTCGCTGGGCGACTATTTCAAAGAGTATGCAATCGCTTGCTCTTACGATTTCCTTCTCAACCAACTCGAATTCGACAAGGATAAATTTGCGGTTACGGTGTTTGCAGGCGACGAGGATTGTCCTCGCGACGAGGAAAGCGCGTCGTATTGGAAAGCGCAAGGAATCCCCGAAGATCACATCTTCTATTGCAATAAAAAGCACAACTGGTGGGGTCCTGCCGGCATAACCGGTCCTTGCGGTCCCGACACAGAAATGTTTATCGACACCGGCAAACCCAAATGCTCGGACGATTGCTCGCCTGCGTGCGATTGCGGCAAGTACGTCGAAATCGGCAACGACGTGTTTATGCAATACTTCAAGAACGCAGACGGCACGTTCTCGCCCCTCAAACAAAAGAACGTGGACGAGGGTATGGGACTTGAAAGAATGCTTTGCATTCTCAACGGTTACAAATCCGTGTACGAAACAGACCTTTTTGCGTTTGCAATCAAGAAACTCGAGGAACTTTCGGGCAAGACCTACGGCGAAGACGAAACGATGACCGTCGCAATGCGTATAGTCGCAGACCACACGCGTACGGCAACTTTCCTTTTGGGCGATCCCAAAGGCGTGTCGCCCTCGAACGTCGATCAAGGCTACGTTTTGCGCCGCCTTATCCGCAGAGCGATGAGATATTGCAGAACGCTCGGAATCGACGACAGCGCGCTTGTCGAACTTGCAAAACTCTACGTCGCAAAATACGAGGAAGCGTATCCCTACATCAAAGAGAACGAGGGCAGAATCGTGAGCGAACTCGAAGCGGAAAAAGACAAGTTTGCAAAGACCATCGAACAAGGCTTGAAAGAGTTTGACAAAATCGTGGCGCACCTTCCCGAAAACATGACGGTGTTCCCCGGCAAGACCGCATTCAGGCTTTACGACACATACGGTTTCCCTATCGAGATGACGGCGGAACTCGCAAAAGAAAAGGGCTACGCTCTCGACAAAGAGGGCTACGACAAAGCGTTTGCAGACCATCAGGCACTCTCCAAAGCCGGCGCGGAACAAAAGTTTAAGGGCGGACTTGCAGACGGCGGCGAACTCACCGCAAGATTGCATAGCGCAACGCACCTTCTCAACGCCGCGCTCAAAATCGTGCTTCACGACGATTCCATTCAACAAAAGGGCAGCAACATCACGTCCGAAAGATTGCGTTTCGACTTCAACTTCCCGCGCCCGTTGACACAAGAGGAAATCGCGGAGGTCGAAAAGGTCGTCAATGACGAAATCGCAAAAGACAGCGAAGTCAAACTCGAGGAGATGTCGGTCGAGCAAGCAAAGAAAGCAGGCGCAATCGGCGTGTTCGACAATCGCTACGGCGACGTCGTAAAGGTGTATACAATCGGTATCTCCAAAGAAATCTGCGGCGGTCCTCACGCAAAACGCACGGGCGAACTCGGCAAATTCCGCATTGTCAAGGAGCAATCTTCTTCGGCAGGCGTGAGACGTATCAAAGCGGTTTTGGAATGAAATTATGAAATGTGACACCCACGTCCACACCAACAATTCGCACGACGGCAAAGTGCCGCTTGCGCAAGTCGTGGAAATAGCAAAGGCGCAAGGTCTTTGCTATTTGGCAACCACCGAACATCTCGATTACGACTTCGAATACGGCAAAAATCGCGCGCCCGTAAGGTGGCCGAATCTCGACTTGGAAAAATATTACGAGAACTGGAAAAATGCAAAATCGGCACTTGACGCAGACAAAAACAACACGTTAAACCTTTGTTTCGGCATTGAGGCAAGTTATGATTCGAGCCAAGCGGCAAAGGAAGCGTACAAAAAAGCCATTGAAAAATATCCGTTCGACATCGTTATAAATTCGGTGCATTGCGTGGACGGTTACGACGTGTACTTCAAACTCGCGTTCCTTTTCAAAACCAAAAAGAGAGTGTACAGAAGATACCTCGAAACCATTTTGGAAAGCCTCGACGCACCCTATCAATACGACACGGTTGCGCACATCGGCTACATCGCGCACGGCGCGCCTTATCGCGATAAGTTGTTGAGATACAAGGATTTTCCAAAAGAGATCGACGCAATACTCAACGGCATAATCGCAAGGGGCAAAGCGCTCGAGGTCAACTTCCATCACGAGATGGCACCGCAACGAGATATTATCGAAAGGTACTTTGAACTCGGCGGTCGCAAGATAAGTTATGGCTCGGACGCGCATCGCGGCGATATTTGCAAAAACTTCGACGAGGCGTGCAAGATGTTGAAAGAGATAGGCTTCACGCATTTAAGCACTTTTGTCAAACATCAAGAAGTTCTCGTTCCTATCGAATGATTCGAAAAGCAGTTTCTTTTTTGAGGAACTGTTTTTTATTTGTACGGATAACTGCCGTTGTGCGCGGTTTATTATAGAAACGCGCATAGATGTTGCCAAAATTACGGATAATAGATAAGCAATTTTTTTGCGCACGATTGACTATTTATCAATCTTAGTTTATATTATATAAACGGCAATCGTTTTAACGATGCGCCGCGTGAGGTGAATCTATGAAAAAGAATCTCGAAAAAATATTCGCTTCCTGCTCGATTGTCGTGGCAATCATTCTCATTATGGTGCTTGTCGTCACGGCGTTCGGCGGTATCGACGCAGACGAATTTGACAGCAAACTCGTAAGAGGCTTGATTATCACGCTCGCAATTCTCTATCTCGTCCTCTCGATAATCTCGCTCGTGCTTATCTTTGTCAACAGCGACATCGTCAAAGAAATCACCCTTCGTCAAGAAAAGGGCGGCAGCGTGAGAGTTACGTCCAACGTCATCACCAAGTTTGTCAAGACAACCTGCAAGCAAGTGGAGGGAGTCAAGTGTCAAAAGGTCGCTCTTGTCAGCGACGAGTACGGCGTGCGCCTCAAACTCAGCGTGAAAGTTGTGGACAAGGACGTTCTCGAAGCGGAAACTTATTTGCGCACTTTGCTCGAAGACGTGTTCCTCGGTGAGTTCGGATTTAAGTTCAGTTCCATCGAAATCAAGGTTATGGCTCTTACGCCCAACTACAAGGCAGACCAAGCCGACGTTCAGGCCAAGGTGGAAAAGAGACTTGCCCAAATGAAAGCGCAAGACGAAAAGAACGCTCAAAAAGAGCAATCCGAAGAAAACGTCGAATCCGTCGAAAACGCAGAAAGCGCAGAGCAAGCGCAAGAAGAAGTCACCCAAGAAGCGGAAGAATCCGAGATCGTCGAAAGCGAACTCGAAGAAGTGAAAGACGAGGCGCAAGAAACCGCACAAGACGAATCAATCGAAGGCGAAAACGAAAACGGCGAGGAGAACGTCGAATCTGCCGAATCGGCAGACGCGCAAACCGACAGCGACGAAAAAGCGGAATAATCAAAAAAGAATAACGTATGACGCAATCTGCGTCAGGAGGAAATAATGAAAGAAGTTTATCTTACCCAAGAAGGTCTTGAAGAACTTAAACAAAGACTTGACTATCTCATCGTATATTTGCGTGAAGACGTTGCAAAGAAATTGCAACACGCAAGAGAACTCGGCGACTTGTCCGAAAACGCCGAATACGACGCGGCAAAACAAGAGGAAAGCCAAGTCGCTTCCGAAATCAAGGATCTTGAAGAGCGCATTAAAAACGCCGTCATCATCGAAAAGAGCGGCACGCACAAAGTGTCAATCGGCAACACCGTCACCGTCGAATATCTCGGCGACCTCGACGACGAAGAGGACCGCGTTATGACCGTGCAACTCGTCGGCGAAACCGAAGCGGACTTTGCAAAAGGCAAAATCAGCAACGAATCGCCTTTGGGCAAGTCTTTGGTCGGCAAAAAGAACGGCGAAATCGTAAGATTCACAACCGCTCACGGCACCGAAGAATACAAGGTGGTAAGCATCAAATAACAACCGTAGACAAATGCGCTTGCGCCTGCCTTTTTGGGCAAGCGTATTGCTTTTTTATAGAGAGAAATTACAATGAGTGAAGAAATCCGCAACAACGCACCCGAACAGGAAAAAGAAGTTGACGTAAACGAGGTGCGCAAGGTCAGAATCGCAAAACTCGACGAACTTGTCCAAAAGGGCGAAAATCCTTTTGAAATCACGTCCTACGAGCGCACCGCAACCGCCGGACAAATCCTTGCAAATTACGACGAGTACGAGGGCAAGGAAGTCAGCATCGCGGGCAGGCTTATGTCAAAACGCATTATGGGCAAAGCGAGTTTCGGTCATATTATGGACAGCGACGGCAAAATGCAAGGCTATTTCAGCCGCGACGATATGGGCGTCGACGAATATCAGGCGTTCAAAAAGACGGACGTTGGCGACATTATCGGCATCAAAGGCTTTGTGTTCAAGACCAAAACGGGTGAAATCTCCGTGCACGTCAAGAGCGCGACTTTGCTCTCGAAATCCTTGCTTCCGTTGCCCGAAAAATATCACGGACTTCGCGACCCCGAACTTCGCTTCCGTCAACGCTATGTCGACCTTATCGCAAATCCCGAAGTCAAAGAAGTGTTTATAAAGCGCAGCAAGATTATTTCCACAATCCGCGAAGTGCTTGACAAAAAAGGCTTTATCGAGGTCGAAACCCCCGTGCTCAACACGCTCGCAGGCGGCGCGAACGCTCGTCCTTTCATCACGCACCACAACACCCTCGGCATCGATATGTATATGCGTATTGCAACCGAGTTGCACCTCAAACGCTGCATAGTCGGCGGATTCGAAAAGGTGTACGAAATCGGTCGTCAGTTCCGCAACGAGGGTATGGACACCAAGCATAATCCCGAATTTACCACCATCGAACTCTACCAGGCGTACGTCGATTACAACGAGATGATGCGCATAACCGAAGAACTTTACACGACGGCGGCAGAGCGCGTTTGCGGAGGTTTGGACATCGTGTATCAAGGCACGCCTCTCTCTCTCAAAACGCCGTGGGAACGCCTTACGATGGTCGAGGCAGTGAGGAAGTATACGGGACTCGATTTCGACAATCAACCTCTTTGCGACCTCATCGCCGCAGGCAACAAGATGGGGCTCGAAATGGCACCCGATACCTCGTGGGGACATGCGCTTTACAACATCTTCGACGCATTCGTCGAGGAAAAACTCACGGGACCCGTGTTCATCACCGACTATCCCGTCGAGGTCAGCCCTCTCGCCAAGAAGAAACCGTCCGATCCTCGCCTTACCGAGAGATTCGAGTTCTTCATCTGCGCAAGCGAGGGCGGCAACGCTTTCAGCGAACTCAACGATCCTCTCGATCAACGTTCGCGTTTCGAGCAACAAATGCTCGCTAAAGCCAAAGGTGACGAAGAAGCCCAACCCTACGACGAGGATTTCTGCACCGCGCTCGAATACGGTATGCCGCCAACCGGCGGACTCGGCATCGGCATCGACCGTATGGTTATGTTCCTCACGGACAGTGCGTCTATACGAGATGTTCTCTTGTTCCCCACAATGAAACCGCTCAAATGATGATTGAGCGAATAACTGTGGACGCGATTGACGCAAAGCGTAACAATCGCTATTCCGTCACTTCGTTCCTTGCAACGCCCTTTTGTTCACCCGTCACGTACGATTAGTACGTTGGGCGGGTTCACAAAAGGGCGTTTCCTTGTGCTTCATCTCAATCATCATTTGAGATTAAAAAATAAGACCGCGCTAAATCGCGACTAACTGCGGCAGCGCCCCTCTCGAAAAAAAATAGGGGGCGTTTTTTTCTTCCTCTACAAGAGTGTATCGCGTGAACTCTTAAATTAAAATTTCCCCTTTCCTCAGGTGTTTGAGCTTCGGCGTTTGCGAGGCAATCCGCCTCGTTCGCTTTGGCTACAACACATTCACAGGATGTGTTGTTTAACGCGTCGCGCCCGTACCGCCGTTCAAATTTTCCGCTTGCGTGCATAGCACGCTTTTACCAAGCAGATAATTTGGCGAAACTGCGGTGTGAGCTTTTATCCGTGTTTGAACTGATAGCACAAATTTTCTGCGCGGTTAGTGATTGCGAGAACAAGTGCGGTTTTAGGCAATCGCCCAAATGTTTTCGTTTCTATTTAGGGGATTCCCACGCTTGCGCTCTGAATGACGACTGGGCGATTGACTTTGCCGCAACGCTGTTTGCGCAATGGCTCGCCGCCGTTGCGGCTCGTGTTCCGTCTGCGAATAAACACATACCGTTAATAAGTACGCTTCAAATAAGTGTGCGTTAGAAAGTCCGCTCTGCAAGTTCGCGGACGGCGGTTTTTATTCCGTTTTTAAATTAGCACATTCCGTGTCAGAGTAGCCTTCGAATAAGTTTTCGGATTAAGGCTTCGCCTTCCGCGATTATTAATTATTCATTATTAATTATTAATTTCTTCCTATCTTTTCTTTATATTTTTTTAAGTTGAAAATCATTATATCTATGTTATAATCTATCCATAAATATATTTGAGGTGAACGATGAGTTTCAATATCTTGCTCGCAGAAGACGACGAAGATATAGTCAAACTGCTTAAACTCTATCTTGAAAACGAGGGATTCGTTACGTTCCGCGCAAAGGACGGCGTTGACGCATGCGAGATTTTCGACAAGGAAAAAATCGACCTCGCACTCGTGGATATTATGATGCCCGAAATGAACGGGTATGAGTTGACGAAATATATCCGTCAAAAGAGCAATATTCCCATCATTATTCTATCGGCGGCGCAACTTGACAGCGACAAAATCTTGGGGCTCAATCTCGGCGCGGACGACTATATGGTAAAGCCGTTCAATCCCCTCGAACTCATTGCGCGCATAAACGCAAACTTGCGCAGATTTTACAAATTGGGCAACGCTCAGGAAGAGGACGACGGCAAAATCGCCATAGGGGAACTGACCCTCGACACAAACACGCTCACGCTTGAAAAGAAAGGCGTTCCCGTCAACCTCACGGCAACCGAGTATAAGATTTTGCTTATGCTTATGAAGTCGCCGGGGCGGGTGTTCACCAAAATGCAGATATACGAAGAGGTCAACGGCGACTACTATGCAAACGACGACAACACGATGATGGTGCATATCTCCAACATTCGCGACAAAATCGAGGACGACCCGAAAAATCCGCGTTACATAAAGACGTTGAGGGGTCTCGGATATAAGATTGAAAAACAATAAACTGCACAAAACCGAAGATTATACGTTGCAAAACGGTGCTTTAAGCGTCGATTGCGACAATAATCGCAAAAATCGTGCGTGCAATAAAAGAATGAAAAACGCACCGCACATCGACAACGCAAGTTTCCTTGCGTTGCTTATTCGCAGTTTTGTTTCCTTTTCGCTGATTATAATTTTGGGCGTGGTTGCCATATTTATTTTTGCGAATTGGGCATTTTCGCCAAACGGCATAAATATCAGGCAAAAGAATATTTCCGACTACAAGTCGGAGTTTGAAAGCGGCAATTATCAAAAGATTCCCGCTCGGCAGATTCTCGGAGACAACGGATGGCTCGAAGTTGTCACGGCGGACGGAAACACCGTGTATTCCACTCGCGCCGAAAGCGGCGTTTATACGCAAGGCGAACTCGATTGCGTGGTCCGCTACAACGTCGGCGAAACGAGGGAAGTGCACAATTTCAAACTCGCAACCGACAAATACAACTATCTCGTCACCATAAGTTACAGCGACAGCGATGGCAACCCCCAAGAGCGTTACTACCTTTTGAGCAAGGGCGAGGACGGATTGTATCGCATCGTTTCTTCCTCTATCTCCACAACAAAAACGAGTTTCACACAGCAAGAGTACGAATACCTCACCTACAACGCCGCTCATTCCGAGCAGAGAATGTATCGCCTGTCCTTCAAAGGCTCGGACGGAGTGGATTATTATGCCGTTTTTCTGACCGAAAACGAAGATAGCACCGCTGTGGCGTATTTGTTTTTTGTTGTGATTGTGCTTTGCATTCTCGCGTTGTTTGCGACGGTTATGGTGTTTTACGTTCGCTACATCAACAAGCACGTTCAAAAACCGCTTGCGGTGTTGGCCTACGCCATGACGACGTTCCCGTCGAAAGAAAAACACGAGCATCTAAACTACAAAGGATCCAAAGAGTTTGAACATCTCTACGACAGTTTCAACGAGATGGTTGACCTTCTCGACGCGAGCGAGCAGCAACGTCTTGCGCTCGAAGCGGACAAACAACGTATGCTTGCAGGCTTGTCGCACGACCTCAAAACCCCCGTCACCATAATTCAAGGTTTCACAAAGGCGATAAAGGACGGATTGGTGAGCGATGAGGATAAGCAAAAGTATTTGCAGATAATCCTCACAAAATCCGACCAAATGGTTGCGCTCATCAATCAATTTTACGAGTACAACAAACTCGAACATCCCGATTTCGCGCTTGACAAAAAGCCTTGCGACGTTGCGGAACTTGCAAGAAGTTTCCTTGCCGGAATATACGACGAGTTCGAGATACGAGGCTACAACCTCGACGCACAGATTTGCGAAGAACGCCTCGTTTGCGACTTGGACAAAGGTCAGTTTTTGCGTGTGTTCGAGAACATAACGGGCAACTTTTTCAAGTATACGCCGAAGGGTTCGACGCTGCTTTTCAGCGTGAAAAAGGAAGGGAGCAAGGCGAAATTCGCAATCGCGGATAACGGACTCGGCATAAACGAGGAATCGAAAAAGGACGTGTTCGAGGCGTTTGTTGTGGGCGAAAAATCCCGCAACAATCAAGGCTCCGGGCTCGGACTTGCCGTTTGCAAAAAGATTGTCAATATGCACGGCGGAAGCATCGAACTTGCAAAAGAGCCGATTGAGGGCTACAACACCGAGTTCGATATTGCGCTCGATTTGAGCGAGGACGCGCAAAAATGATAACCGCAACAGTGCCTGCAAAACTCAATCTGTCGCTTGCCGTAACGGGCAAAAGAGGGAATATGCACACCCTCGATATGATTGTGTATCCGTATGAAAAGTACGCGGACGTTGTAGAGTTTTTCCCCGTCGACGGAAAAGTCGGTTTCGATGTGTTTGTAAAGGGCGGATTCGACGGCTTGGACAAGGAAAGATTTTTAGCATTTGCGCGCGACAAATTCGAGGCAATAGCAAAGCGTTTGCAAGTGGGCGGAAAAATCGAAATATTCAAAGGCGTACCGCTCGGAGCAGGGCTCGGAGGCTCGTCTGCGGCAATAGCGTGCGTGTATAAAGCCGCAGTCGAATATTTGCGCGAAAAAGGTCAAAATATGGCGTTAGATGTCGAGTTTTTGCTATCTCTCGGCAGCGACGTGCCGTATATGGTCCACGGCGGCGTATGCCGCGTTTCTGGCGTAGGCGAAGTCATAGAGGAATTGGAAAGCGAAGGTAGAATCGAGGTGTGCGAGATTGTCGCAAAGGGCGGAAGCGACAGCGGAAAATGCTATAAACGTCTCGACGAATCGCGCGGTGAAAAATTTGACCTCGCAAACATTCCCTCGACGGTTGCCGAGGCAATCGAGGCGGCGAGAAACGACCTTTTCGAGCCTGCCTGCATTCTCAATCCCCAAATAAAAGCCGCCGTTGACGATTTGAAAGAAAGAGGGTTCGACAAAATTTTTATGTCGGGAAGCGGAAGCGCGGTTTTTGCAATTTCAGGATTCGTGAAATAAAAATCTTACAAAAGTACGAAATAAAGTTTGTTTTTTAACATTTTTTGAAAAATGATTTTTGCAAATTGTGCATTTTTGCAAAAAATTTACACTTTAACTCTTGTATGCGCGCGTGTTTTTTGTTACAATAAACGTAAATAATATTGAAGTGTATCCTTGTTCGATAAAGGGATTTGCTTTTGGAGAAAGTAATGGCAAAACAAAAAGACAGTTATGCAAGTTATTTGTTCCACGAAGGAACGAATTATCAAGCGCATAAGATGTTCTCGCCCGTTCCGCATTCGGAGGGCGGCATAGACGGTTGGGATTTCTCCGTATGGGCACCCAACGCCGCGTCCGTTTCGGTTGTGGGCGATTTTAACGATTGGAACGTCGACGCAAACCGTATGCAGAAACAGGACGACGGCGTATGGACTGCTTTCGTCGGAGGCGCGGTGCAGTTTCAGGCGTACAAATACGCGATAACGTCCGAAAGCGGAGAAACCGTCTTTAAGTGCGACCCCTACGGATTGCATTTCGAGACTGCGCCTGCAAACGCTTCCAAACTTTACGACATCTCGGGCTACCGCTGGAAAGACAAAAAGTGGATGAGAGACAGGGAAAATTTCAATCCCTACGGCTCGCCCGTCAACATCTACGAGATTCATTTCGGCTCGTGGAAAAAGTACGCCGACGGCAACTACATCAATTACAGCGCGATGGCGGACGAACTCATTCCTTACGTCAAAAAGATGGGTTACACGCACATCGAGGTCATGCCGCTCACAGAGTATCCTTACGACGGAAGTTGGGGATATCAGACGACGGGTATGTTTGCGCCGACTTCTCGCTACGGCACACCCAAAGACCTTATGGAATTTATCGACCGTTGCCACAGAGCGGGCATAGGAATTATCCTCGACTGGGTGCTTGCGCACTTCCCGCGCGACGAGCAAGGTCTGCGCCTTTTTGACGGCACGCCCCTTTACGAATACGCCGACCCTCGCAAAGGCGAGCATAAAGAGTGGGGCACAATGGTTTACGACTTCGGCAAAAACGAGGTTAAATCCTTCCTCATATCCGCAGCGATGTTCTGGTTTGACGTATACCACATCGACGGAATCCGTTGCGACGCGGTTGCGAGCATGCTCTATCTCGACTACGGCAGAAAGGACGGCGAGTGGGCGCCCAATCAATACGGCGGCAACTACAATCTCGAGGCGAAGGACTTCATCAAACAGATGAATACCGCAATACTTTCAAAGTATCACGGCGCGCTCACCATTGCAGAGGAAAGCACCGCTTATCCTATGATAACAAAGCCTGCCTACGACGGCGGACTCGGATTCAATTTCAAGTGGAATATGGGCTGGATGAACGACAGTTTGCATTATCTGTCTCTCGACCCGTTTTTCAGAAAAGACAATCACAACAACCTTACTTTTGCGATAACTTACGCATACAGCGAAAATTACATTCTTCCCATCTCCCACGACGAAGTCGTACACGGCAAGTGCAGTATGATAAACAAAGTGCCCGGCGACTACGATCAAAAATTCGAGGGGCTCAAAGCGTTTTACGGCTTTATGATGGGACATCCCGGCAAGAAACTCAACTTTATGGGCAACGAATTCGCACAGTTTATCGAATGGAATTACGCCCAACAACTCGACTGGTTCTTGCTCGATTATCCGCGCCACCGCACCTTCCAAAAGTTTATGAAAGACCTCAACGCTTTCTATCTCGAAAACAAGGCGATGTGGCAACTCGATTGCACCTACGACGGGTTCAAGTGGATAGTGGTGGACGACAATTCGCAAAACGTCGTATCCTTCATTCGCAAGGCGGCGGACGGCGAGTACGTCATATGCGTTGTCAACTTCTCGCCAGTGGAAAGACTCAAATACGTTATGGGCGTACCCGAGGGCGTGACGTACAGAGCGGATTTGTATTCCGCGCTCAAAAAGTACGGCGGCGAGGAGGAAAGACGACCCTCGTTCAGAGCGAGCGCAAAACCCTCGCACGGTTTTCCGTATTCAATAAAAGTCAATATTCCCAAAAACTCTGTTATGTTTTTGAAGCCGGAATATAAGGAGGAAAAATAAATGAGCAAAATTTCCAAAAAGGAATGTATCGCAATGCTTCTTGCGGGCGGTCAGGGCACAAGACTGGGCGTGCTTACCTCGTCGGTTGCAAAACCCGCAGTGCCGTTCGGCGCAAAGTATCGCATCATCGACTTTCCGCTTTCCAACAGCATCAACAGCGGCATCGACACGATAGGCGTTCTCACGCAATATCGTCCCTTCGAGTTGCATCAATACATAGGCAACGGTCAGCCGTGGGATCTCGACAGGCTCAGCGGCGGCATCTACGTTTTGCCTCCGTATATGGGCGCAAAGTCGGGAGAGTGGTACAAAGGCACGGCGAACGCAATCTACCAAAATATAGACTTTATCGACAATTACAGCCCCGATTACGTCGTGATTCTGAGCGGCGACCACATCTACAAGATGGATTATCACGATATGCTCAAAGAGCATAAACGCAACGGCGCGGACTGCACCATTGCCGTGCGCGACGTGCCCATCGAGGAAGCGAGCCGCTTCGGAATTCTCAACCTCAAAAAGAACAGCAAACAAATCGAGGAATTCGAGGAAAAGCCGAAGAATCCCAGGAGCACGAAGGCTTCTATGGGCATTTATATCTTCACTTGGGAAAAACTTCGCAAGTACCTCGTCGAGGACGAAAACGACAAGGACAGCGAAAACGATTTCGGCAAAAACATCATTCCCAAAATGCTCGCGGACGGACAGAGAATGTACGCCTATCAATTTGACGGCTACTGGAAAGACGTCGGCACCATTTCGTCCTTGTGGGAAGCGAATATGGACATTCTCAAGGGCGACGAGTTCAACCTCGACGACGACAAGTGGAAGATTTACGCGCGCAACAACGCCGAGCCGCCGCACTACGTCGCGCCGACGGGCAACGTCATAAACTGCCTCGTCAGCGAAGGCACCGTCATCAACGGCACGGTCAAAAACAGCATTGTGTCCAACTCCGTCAAAATCGGCAAAGACGCATACGTTGAAGAATCCGTCATTATGCCCGGCGCGGTTATCGAGGACGGCGCGGACGTGAGATATTCCATTGTCGGCTGGAATGCGGTCGTGGGCAAAAACAGTATGGTCGGCGAAACGCTCGAACATTGCAACCCGGGCGAGTGGAAAATCAGCGTCATCGCCCCCAACTACACTCTTGCACCGAACTCGGTTGTCGGCGCAAACGAAATGATAGGTTAAGGAGGGAAGAATATGAAAAACAATACGATGGGCGTTTTGTTCGCGTCCGACCCCGACAGCCATCTCAACGATTTGACAATCCATCGCACCACGGCTTCCTTGCCGTTTGCGGGAAGATATCGTCTTATCGACTTCACGCTGTCAAACCTCGTGCACTCGAACATCACCACGATAGGCATTGTCACGCGCAACAACTACAATTCCCTTATGGACCATCTCCGCATGGGCCGCGACTGGGACTTGAACAGAAAAAACAGCGGTCTTACGCTTTTCCCGCCTTTTGCGTTCAACAGCGAGCATAAGATGTACAAGGGCAAAATCGAAGCGTTGTTCAATCTGCGCGGCTATCTTTTGAACAACAACGAGGAATACGTCGTCATATCCAACACGAATATCGCCTGCAACATCGATTTTGACGAAATAGAATCCTTCCACATCGAAAAGGGCGCGGATATAACCGTCCTCACATACAATACCGACGATATCACTCCGAGAAAACTCATAATTTCTTCGGACAAAAATCACCGTATCACCGATATGCGCTACGCAGTGGCAAGCGACACGGGCAAGCAACAATGCAACCTCAATATATACTTCATCAAGAAGGACTTGCTCATCTCCCTCGTTGACAACGCATATGCGCACGGCTGCTACGACTTCGAAAAGGACATTCTCCAAGAAAACCTTTCCGAACTCTACATTATGAACTACGAGGTCAAGGAATACGTCGCCGTCATCGACCGTATCCCGACCTATTTCAAACGCAGTATGGATTTGCTCAAACCCGAAGTGAGAGATGCTTTGTTCTACAAACATTCCACCATTCTCACCAAGGTCAAGGACAGCGTTCCCGCAAGGTATAAAGGCGGCGCAAACGTCAAAAATTCAATCATCGCCGACGGTTGCGTCATCGACGGCACTGTCGAAAACTCCATTTTGTTCCGTTCCGTCAAGGTCGGCAAGGGCGCAGTCATCCGCAATTCCATCGTCATGGAAGACACCATCGTCATGGAAAACGCCTCCCTCGATTACACCATCACCGACAAGGACGTTATCATTCAGCCGGGGCGTGTGTTGAGCGGGTATGAGACTTATCCAATGGTAGTGGTAAAGGGCAAAGTAATTTAAGCGCGCTATTTGGCGTGATACTGCGTCAGCGCACCTCGCTCGTCAATTCACGTACGTTTTAGTACGTTAGGATTGCCGTTCGAGGAACGCTTCCTTGTCTGACGCTCAAATATCACGCTTAAACATAGCGGATAATCGTACTTAAAAGGCGCGCTTAAATAACGAATACTCGTTCAAGGCGTACTCGTAAATGAAATGTGTCAATTCGCAGACGGAACACGAGCCGCAAAGCGGCGAGCCATTGCTCAAACGGCGTTGCGGCAATGTCAATCGCCCAGTCGTCATTCAGAGCGTAGCGTGGGAATCCCCTAAATAGGAACAAATCCGTTTGGGACGATTGTCAAAAACCGCACTTGTTCTCGCAATCACTAGCCGCGCAGAGAATTTGTGCTATCAGTACAAACACGGATAAAACCTCACGCCGCAATTTCGCCAAATTATCTGCTTGGTGCAACGCACTTCGTGCGCAAGCGGAAAATTTGAACGGCGGTTGGGCGCGACGCGTTAAACAACACATCCAGTGAATGTGTTGTAGCCAAAGCGAACGAGGCGGATTGCCTCGCAAACGCCGAAGTCCAAACACGTGAGGAAGGGGGAAACTTTAATTCAAAGTTTATCTCAAACTCTAATATAAAAAGAGGCATATTTATGAAAATTCTATTTGTTGCATCAGAAGCAATGCCGTTCGTCAGGTCGGGCGGCTTGGGCGACGTGGCAGGCGCGCTTCCGAAGGCTCTCAATGCGCTCGGCCACGATTGCAGAGTTATCATTCCTTTCTACAAGGAGGAAATCAAGGAGACTTATCGCGATTCGTTCAAGTTCGTCGCTTCGACGTTCGTTGATTTGAGTTGGCGTCGTCAATACTGCGGCGTTTACGAGGCAGTTTACGACGGCGTAACTTACTACTTCGTGGACAACGAGTACTACTTCAAGCGCAAAGGACTTTACGGTCACTTTGACGACGGCGAACGCTTTGCGTTCTTCTCAAAAGCCGTCCTCGAAGCATTGCCGCTCATCGACTTCTATCCCGACGTGTTGCACGCAAACGACTGGCACACCGCACTTACGCCGGTATTTCTCGACGTGTTCTATCGCGCAAGCGAGGATTATCAACGCATAAAAACCGTGTTCACAATCCACAATATCGAGTTCCAAGGCAAGTACGGCGACAGCCTCATAGGCGACATTCTCGGATTGCCCGAATGGGCGCGCCCCCTCGTTATGAACGGCGACTGCGTAAACTATATGAAGGGCGGCATAGAATCCTCAAATGCCGTAACCACCGTCAGCGAAACGTATGCGCAAGAGATTCTCGACCCGTTCTATTCCTACGGACTTAACGGCATACTTTCAAACCGCAGATACAAACTTCACGGCGTTGTCAACGGCATAGACCAAGTGCTTTACGACCCCAAGACCGACAAGAAACTCTTTGCGGACTACACCGTAAAAAACTATGCTGTCAAGAAGGCGGAAAACAAGAAGGCTCTTTGCGAGATGATAAACTTGCCGTTTGACGAAAATCGTCCGCTCATCGCAATGGTCACAAGGCTCACCGAACAAAAGGGGCTCGACCTCGTGGGCGCAGTCATCGACGATATTATGCGTGCGGACGTTCAAGTGGTTGTTCTCGGCACGGGCGACTGGAAGTACGAGAATATGATTAAGTCCGTAGAGGAGCGTCACCCCAACAAGTTTAGAGCCATTCTTGCGTTTTCGAGTGATTTGGCAAGCAAGATTTACGGGGCGAGCGACATGTTCCTCATGCCGTCCAAATTTGAGCCGTGCGGACTTTCGCAACTCATTGCAATGCGTTACGGTTCCGTTCCCGTCGTTCGCGAAACGGGCGGACTAAAAGACACCGTTCCTGCGTACAATCCCGAAACGGGCGAGGGCAAAGGTTTCACGTTCAAGACCTACAACGCATACGATATGCTCGACGCAATCTGGCGCGCATATGCAACCTACAACGACAAGGACAACTGGGACAAGATCGTCAAAAACGATATGAAATCCGATTTCAGTTGGGAAGTCAGTGCCAAAAAGTACGCCGACATCTATCAAAATCTGTAAAAAGTCGCTTTGCGGCGATACCGCAAGGCTGTGAAAATAAAAACTAATTATCTTTCGTCCGGGGGAAAGCGGAAGGAAGGAAAGGATATGAAATTCAACATTACGCAAAAGGAAATCACAAACAGCATTTCCGGCGTGCTAACGAGTTATTTCGGCGTAAAACCCGAAGACGCAAGCAAAGCGCAAATCTATCGCGCAACTTGTATGGTCATTCGCGATTTGCTCACCAGCGAACGCGTAAACTTCAAAAAAGAGTGCCGCGCGCAAAACGCAAAACAAGTCTACTATATGTCGATGGAATTTTTGCTCGGCAGGTCGCTTCGCAACCATCTTTTCAATATGGGCATCACCGACGAGGTGACCAAAGCCGTTGAAAGTTTCGGCGTAAAGATGGACGAAATCTACGCTTTCGAGCCAGACGCGGGTCTCGGAAACGGCGGACTTGGCAGACTTGCCGCCGCGTATATGGACGCGCTCACGTCCTGCGATTATCCGGCAAACGGATTCTGCATTCTTTACGACTACGGCATTTTCAAGCAAGTCATCGTTGACGGCTGGCAACTCGAACAGCCCGACGATTGGCTCAAAATGGGCGACGTTTGGCTCAATCCTCGTCTTGAAGAAACCTATCAGGTCAAGTTCGGCGGCGTGGTCGACCAAAACTGGCAAGACGGCAAACTCACCGTAACCCAAAGAGATTGCACCGTCGTCAACGCAGTGCCTTATGATATGAACGTATCGGGTTACGACACGAGCGCGGTCAACCGTTTGAGACTTTGGAAGTCGCAAGCGCCGCAAGACTTCGATATGGATATGTTCAGCAAGGGCGAATATATCAAGGCGAGTGCGGCAAAGGCTATGGCAGAGTCCATCAACAAAGTGCTTTATCCCGCCGACGACCACATCGAAGGCAAATCCTTGCGTCTCAAACAACAATACTTCTTCGTTTCGGCTTCCATTCAATCCATTTTGCGCCGTCACTTGAAGTTCAACCCTAGCCTCGACAATCTTGCCGACAGAGTGGCAATCCACATCAACGACACGCACCCCACGCTTTGCATACCCGAACTTATGCGCCTTCTTCTCGACGAATACGGCTACGGTTGGGATCAGGCTTGGGACATCACCACGCACGTCATTTCCTACACCAACCACACCGTTATGGCGGAAGCACTCGAAAAGTGGCCTCAAAGCCTTTTCCAAAGTCTGCTTCCTCGTATCTACCAAATCGTGCAAGAAATCAATCAACGTTTCTGCGGCGAGTTGTGGGCGTACTATCCCAACAACTGGGATGTTGTCAACCGCAACGCCATTCTCGCAAACGGTCAAGTCAAAATGGCAAATCTCTGCCTTGCGACTTCGCACACGATAAACGGCGTCAGCGCATTGCATAGCGACATCCTCAAAAACGACGTTTTTGCGGATTACTACCGTATGCACCCCGAAAAATTCACCAACGTCACTAACGGCATTACGCACAGACGTTGGGTTGCGCAGGCAAATCCGCGCCTTGCGAGTTTATTAAACGAACTCATCGGCGACGGCTGGCTCAAAGACGCGGACAAATTGCAAGACTTGCAAAAGTATATGGGCGACAGACAAGTGCTCGACCGCCTCGCCGAAATCAAACTTCAAAACAAGCAAGACCTTGCAAAATATATCCTCGAACACAACAACATAGAAGTCGATCCGAGCAGCATTTTCGACGTGCAGGTCAAGAGATTGCACGAGTACAAACGTCAACTGCTCAACGCGCTCAACATTCTCGACCTCTATCTGCAAATCAAAGAGAATCCGAACCTCGACATTCATCCGCGCACGTTCATTTTCGGCGCGAAAGCGGCAAGCGCGTATTATATGGCAAAGCAAATCATTCGCTTTATATGCGCGCTCGGCGATCTCGTCAACAACGATCCCGACGTCAAAGGCAGACTCAAAGTCGTGTTCCTTGAAAACTACCGCGTATCTCTTGCCGAAATCATTATGCCGGCAGCGGAAGTGAGCGAGCAAATCTCTCTTGCGGGCAAAGAGGCGAGCGGCACGGGCAATATGAAGTTTATGATAAACGGCGCGCTCACAATCGGTACACTCGACGGCGCAAACGTCGAAATCCATTCCGAAGTGGGCGACGGCAACATCTTCCTTTTCGGTATGCTCGCAAACGAAGTCGAGGATTTGTGGCGCAGAGGTTACAATCCCTCGCACTACTATCAAACCAATCCGCGCATCAAACGCCTCATCGACACACTTCGTCAAGGAATCAACAACATATCTTTCGGCGAAATCGCAGACTCGCTCACGACGGGTCGCGGCGGTCAACCCGACAGTTATATGGTTCTTGCGGACTTCGACAGTTACTCGGCGGCGCAACGTCGCGTAAACGACACCTATCTCGACAAAGAAACGTGGAATCGCATGTCGCTCGTCAACATCGCAAAAGCGGGATTCTTTGCGGCAGACAGATCCGTCGAGGAATACGCAACTCGCATTTGGAACTTGCAAAAAGTTCGTCATTGAGCGACTAATTTCGTCAGCAACGCCCGAACGTCAACTCATTTACACATAGTAAATTAGGGTTGCCGTTCGAACGTCGCTTCCTCATTATTCATCTCAATGACGCACTTTTTGAAAATAAAAGCAAATCACGCAACGCGCACATAAAAAGCAAAAACGGACGTATCCGATTTCGGCGAACGTGCGCGCCGTGCGTAATAATTAGTTTATGGGTGCGGGGTAAAACCCCGCCCTCAATTATTAATTATTAATTATCCATTATCAATTAACCGTATGTACAATCCTTTGCTTCACAAAAAGCCGTACGGGGCAAGCGTTATGAATCAAGAAACGCGCATAACTTTCCCCGCCCAAAACTCGCTTGGCATAAAGCGAGTTTTTGTCGTATTGCGCCAAGTTTTCGGCGAGGGCGGCGAAGTCGCAGGCGAACCGCTTCGCTATGAATTGCCCTTGTCGCACAGCGAAAACGGGCAAGACTTTTTCGACGGTGCTTTTGCGCTTTCGGAGTGGGGCATTTGGCAGTATCGCTTCGAGGGCGAGTTTGCAAACGGCGATTTGGCATTCTTCGGCAGAGGACTTGACGGGACGGCGGTTCGCGGCGATTGGTTACCTGAATGGCAGTTAACCGTAACTAAATGTGACTATAAAACGCCGAATTGGGCAAAACAAGGCGTAACATATCAAATATTTGCCGACAGATTTTGCAAGGTCGGGGACAAGCCGTTCACAAAAAGAGGCAGATTGCATGCCGATTGGTACGAACGCCCAGACATCGCAGAAGACGGCAGAGATTACCGCGCGGACGACTTTTTCGGCGGCAATATCGAGGGCATAATCACGAAACTCGATTATCTTCAATCGCTCGGCGTAAGTTTGATTTATCTCTCGCCCGTGTTCGAGTCTTGCTCGAATCACCGTTACGATACGGGGGATTATTTGAAAATCGACCCGCTGTTCGGCACGGAAGAAGAATTTGAAAATCTCGTAAAAAAAGCCGATGAAAAGGGCATAAAAATTATGCTCGACGGCGTGTTTAATCACACCGGTTCGGACAGCAAATATTTCAACAAAGAGGGAACATATCCCGATTTGGGCGCATACCAAAGCAAGCAATCGCCGTACTTTGACTGGTACTATTTCACAAAATACCCCGACGAATACGCGTGCTGGTGGGGTAGCACCGTCGTGCCGACCGTCAACAAGAGCGCGCAAGGATTTTGCGATTTGATTTTGGGCGAAAACGGCGTTATCGACAAGTGGTCGAAAGCGGGCGTAAACGGCTGGCGACTCGACGTAGTGGACGAATTGCCCGTCGATTTTACAAACAAACTTTGCTCGCGTATCAAGAGCGAGGGCGAGGATATGCTCGTCGTCGGCGAGGTGTGGGAAGACGCTTCGATAAAGATTGCGTACAGTCAGTGGCGACCCTATTTTATGGGCGAGCAACTCGATTCGGTTATGAACTATCCTTTCAAGGAAGCGATTTTGGCATACTCGCTCACGGGCGACAAAAACGCGTTCATATCCGACGTTACGACCATATTAGAGCATTATCCCAAACAATCTCTCGACGTGCTTATGAATCTTGTGGACAGTCACGACACCGCTCGCGCGATAACCGTCCTTTCGGGCGTAAAACCGCCTTATTCAAAGAATGACAGAGCGGACTTTACGCTCTCCCCTGAGCAGTACGACCTTGCAAAACGCAGACTTAAACTTGCAAGCGCGTTGCAGTATACATTGCCGGGTGTCCCGTGCGTGTTTTACGGCGACGAGGTTGGCAAACAAGGCTATGAAGACCCGCTCAATCGCGGAACGTATCCGTGGGGTAGAGAGGATACCGATTTGCTTGCGCATTATCGAAAACTCGGCGAATTGCGCCGCACTTTCGCACCGTATTTGCAAGGTGAAACGCATTTCGTACCCGACCCCGACAAACTTATTTTCGAGCGTGTTTGCGTAGGCGGCGTATTGCGAGTAGAATCGCAAGGCTTGTGGCTTTCGATAAGCGTAAACGGAAAAGTACAACTTGAAATTAATAATTAATAATGAATAATTAATAATTGCGGAAGGCGAAGCCTTATCCGATTGCTCAAACGGCGTTGCAAACACAAAAATCGTCGCTAAGGCAACGGCAACACGCAAATGTGCGTCTCGCCGAGAGCCTTGCTCGATTTATTGCGTTACTACCGCGCAGAGAATTTGTGCTATCCGTTCAAGCACGGGTAAAAAATCCTGTCGCAGTTTCGCCAAATTATCTGCTTGGTGAATGCGCACTCCGTGCGCAAGCGTGGGAATCCCATAAATAGAAATGAATCTATTTTGGACGATTGACAAAAACCGCACTTGTTCTCGCAATCACTAACCGCGCACCATTGCTCAAACGGCGTTGCGGCAATGTCAATCGCCCACGTCGTCATTCAGAGCGAAGCGTGGGAATCCCCTAAATAGAAATGAAAATCTTTGGGGCGATTGTCAAAAGCCGCACTTGTTCTCGCAATCACTAACCGCGCAAGCCCTCTTTACTCTCAAAATAAGACGGGTAAGGACTCAAACCTCAATTCCATGCGAGTGCTTGCTTGGTGAGGGCGTGCGGTGCACGCAAGCGGTTAAACGAACACTTATTCAAAGCATAATTATTAACGGTATTTGTAATTTCGCAGATAGAACACGAGCCGCAAGGCGTAAGATTTGAATATTCCGTATGTCATTCCGTCAATGTCGAGTGAGGAAACTTGCTTGCAAGGGTTTCCGAACGATGATATTTTTGGAGTGATTGCATTTGCACTTGTGCAATTAAAGCCGTAGGCTTGCGCTAATGCGCACAATCACTGTGGAGCGTAAGCGTGGGAATCCAGCCGTAGGCGCATTTCGCTTCGCTTGATTGTCACGGCACAACATTTGTTGTACCTCACAATGACATATTGTAGATTTGAATTATCCGTCAGCGTGCAAGGCACGCGTTCACCAATTCAAAGCGTACTAATTAACGTTATGTGCTTATTCGAAGACGTAACTCGAGCCGCAAGGCGGCGAGCCTATGAGCGCCGAACTTGACGATTAGTACAAGTGAACGGGCGAGTGTGGTTTTTTCGCCCGTGAACGAGTGGCATAACAAGGGGACGATACTTTTTTATGTGAGTGCCGATTGTCGCCCCCACGAACGACGATTGCCTGTGTAGAGAAATGCCCCTAACTGAGTGGTGGGAGAAATACCCGAGAGGGAAAGAGGGGGCGCTTTTATTTAGAGTTCACGCCGTCAAACTTTTGTAGAGGAAGAACATTCCCCGTGAGTTTTGGAAAAAAGTTTAATTAAAATTTGGAAAGATTGAGATTAAAAAAGCGATATATAAAAAGAAAGCACGCATTTGCGTGCTTCCTGTAAGCATATCGCTTTTTTAATCGGCATCGAGTGCATCCAATCTGATTTGTTTCTTTTCCTCTTTGGTGAGTTTTCTGCCTTTGGTGAGTTGCTTGCTGTCGCCGTGTTTGACAAATAACATCAACACGATTGCGATGACGATGCAGATTGCGCTGTAAAGGAACAAATACTTGTTGCCGCCTGCGTCCATAATCGCGCCGCCGATTGCGGGGGTGATTGCTTGCGCGGACATAGTTGCAACATAGTAGTAACCTGTGTATTGACCGACCGTTTCCGCCGTAGAGAGTTCGGTGACCATCGGGAACGTGTTGACGTTTGCTATGATAAGGCCGAAACCTGCGATGAGATAGAACAGAGCGAACAGCACCGCAGGAATAGCAGCAACGTCGTTGGGTTGAACGGCAAAGCAGATGAGCAAGAAGGAAATGACCGCAAGGGCAAATCCGATCATAATGGATTTTCTTCTGCCGATTTTTGCCGCCATATATCCGACGGGGATAAATGCGATTGCGCTTATGCCCATCGAAACGCCCGAAATGATGGACGCAACGCCTGCGGAGAGGTTGAGCGCTTTCGTCGTGTAAATGGAAAGGTTGGACGAAACCGCGTTGTAACCCATAAACCACATAAAGATGGAAGCGAGAATGAGCGCAAACGATTTGAGTCTGCCTTTTTCGAGGTCGTTTTTCGAGCCCCACCATTCTTTGGGGGATTGATGCTTTTTCTTCGTGTTTTCAACAACTTGCTTTGCAAAATCGAGAGTTTCGGGCGCGACTTCTTCTTTTGCCGTGCCGTTGACGATTTCTTGCGCTGAGCCGTCGGGCTTGCTGTCGAGATTGTATTCTGCGTCGCCTTCGTAAATGAGTTCTTCGGCAAATTTTTCCGCTTCGGGATTTTCGCCTTCCGCAAAGTCGTCGATTTCGTATTCTTTGCAGATTTCTTGGCATTTTGCAACCAGTTTACGCTCGTTGACGAGAGCGAGGAATCCTGCCAAAAGCAAGAGCATACCTGCCGCAACCGAACCGAAGATGATGACGTAGTTTTCAAGGCGTTGACCGAACAAAACCACCGTGTAAATCAAGAACGCTATTGCGCCGCCGATACCGCCGCAAAGGTTGATGATAGCGTTTGCTTGCGAGCGCAAAGGCTTCGGCGTGACGTCGGGCATAAGCGCGACTGCGGGGGAGCGGAAGGTCGCCATTGCGATAAGCACCAAAAGAAGAATGACCATATATACGACGAGGCTCTTGATGCCTGCGTCGGTCTTGGTGCATTTTTCGTGGACCTCGTTGCTTATGTAGTTGTTCATACCTGCCGCAACGTATTTTTTGTAGGCGGAGTTGCTGTCGACGAGGTCTTGATACGTCTTGCCTTCGACGGGCGATTGCACGGACAAATCGTCGACGATGTTTCCGTCATAGTAGTATGTCGTTGCGCCGAGCATATTGAGGACGGCTTTTTTGGAAGTCATCTTGCCGTAGTAGCGCAATGACACGAAGTCATCTCTTGAAACTTTATTGTTATTGAGATAGGTGAGGTCGCAATAGTTTGCGCTGCCTTCCTTGCCTGCGACCGCATTGTCATACCATTCTTCGAGGAGCGGTTGCATAAACGTATCGCTGTCGAGTTTTGCTTCGATTTGAGTGGTGAGTTCTTCCGCTTTTGCCTGTTGTTTGAGGGTGGCAACGGGAACGAACACCATAAGCACGACCGCGCAAATCGTGCCGACGACGATAAACGGCGTACGGCGACCCCATTTTTTGACGAGTTTGCCGTGAGCGTTGTCGCTGAGTTTGCCAAAAAGCGGCAACATAAACAGAGACAGGAGGTTGTCAAGACCCATGATGATACCGCGCGCCCAACTCGGCAAGCCGTATGCGTTTTCCAAGAGGAGAGGCACAACAAAGTCGTATGCCGTCCAAAACAGCATAATGATTGCAAACGCAAAGCCGACCTTGAAGGTCTGCGGATAGTCGAGTTTGAGAGGCGGTCTGCCTTTCTCGTCGAGCACTGGTGCGGGTTTTTCCTTTTTACTCATAATAATCTCCTACAACAGAATATCCATAAATTACGCGTACGCACGCGCACGATAATACAGATAAATATATTATAGTGTAAAAAAGTTGGATTGTAAATACTCAATACCGACCAAATTTGTGTTTTTTCGGCGGATATGCAAGCAATCGATGCGAGATGCGAAACGCAAAGCGACAAAAAACGGACGCACCGTAGAGCAATTAATCGGGATAAAGATATCGCCGAGCGGCGATAAAGTGCGCTCAAAACATTTGCCAAAAAGGAAACTCGTGCTAAAATAAAAATATGATACTTTGCGGATACGAAAAATTTTCAATGGTCGATTTCGACGGCAGAATCGCCTGCACCGTGTTTACGGGCGGGTGCAATTTCCGCTGTCCGTTCTGCCACAACGCGCCGCTTGTCGTCGGCAACCTCAAATCGCAACAAATCGACGAAAACGAGGTTTTCGATTATCTTCAAAAGCGCAAAGGACTCGTGGACGCCGTTTGCGTGACGGGCGGCGAACCTACGCTTCAACCCGACCTCTGCGATTTTTTGGCAAAGGTGAGAAGTATGGGTTACGCAACCAAACTCGACACCAACGGACTTCGCCCCGACGTGCTTAAAGCCGTGCTTGACGACAAACTCGTCGATTACGTCGCAATGGACGTGAAAAACAGCCCCGAAAAATACGCGCAAACCGTCGGCGTACAGAACGTCGATATGGGAAAAATCCTCAGCAGCATTCAACTTCTCAAAGACAGCGGCATAGATTTCGAGTTTCGCACAACCTTGATAAAAGAGTTTCACACCGCCGACGACGTTCAAAAAATCGCCTATCTCGTCAGTGGCGCGCCACGCTATTTTATGCAAAAATACAACGACAACGACGGTTGCATTGCGCACGGCTACACCCCCGTACCCAAAGCCGATGCAGAAGGTTACAAGGAGTATTTTGTCGATAAGGTTAATTTCGTCTCCCTTCGCGGCTACAAGTAAAACTGCGCTATTTGGCGTGATACTTCGTCAGCGCACCTCGTCCATCAACTCATTTACGCTTTGTAAATTAGGGTTGCTGTTCGAGGTGCGCTTCCTTGTCTGACGCTCAAATAGCGCAGTTTTACGTTTAATAATATGTTTCGTTCTTCACCTCAATATTGCGGTTGAGAGTAATGTGTTAAGCATCGATTTTATGCAGTTTTACACTAACTCGTTCGCAGATGGAAAACGGAAGTTTTGAATCTTCCATATGTCATTCTGAGGGAACGGAGTGACCGTGAGAATCAAGCGTAGCGAAATGCGGCTTCGCCTTGATTGGCACGTCGCAACGATGTTGCTCCTCTGAATGACGAGCACAAAAATCGTCGCTGAGGCAACGGCAACACGCAAGTGTGCGTATAGCCGAGAGCCCTGCTCGATTTATTGCGCTACTACCGCGCAGAGAATTTGTGCTATCCGTTCAAGCACGGATAAGAACTCCTGCCGCAGTTTCGCCAAATTATCTGCTTGGTGGGTGCGTGCTACGCACGCAAGCGGAGAATTTGAATCTTCCATATGTCATTCTGAGGGAACGGAGTGACCGTGAGAATCAAGCGTAGCGAAATGCGGCTTCGCCTTGATTGGCACGTCGCAACGATGTTGCTCCTCTGAATGACGAGCACAAAAATCGTCGCTGAGGC
>CAVBBF010000008.1:1822-43203 GCA_963593735.1 Phascolarctobacterium succinatutens | reverse complement strand
CCGCACTTGTTCTCGCAATCTCTAACCGCGCAGAGAATTTGCGCTATCAGTTCAAACACGGATAAAAATTCAAACCACAATTTCGCCAAATTATCTGCTTGGTAAATGCGTGCATTGCACGCCGATGGTGGATTTCAATCTTCCGCAACCCAAACGAAGTTTGGATATCATCGTGCATTTTTGCACGATATCATCACGAAGTGATATCATCGCTATGCGATATCATTGCTTTATGTGATAAAGGGCAATCTCAATTCGCGTGACATAATGTGTTGTGTTTTTTGCTCGTTTGCTGTATAATTGCCGTATGGCAAACGATATTCAAATAAATTTGAATAAGTTTTTTGAAAATCCGTCTTTTTCGTGCAAGAGAATAGGCGTTGCGCTCAGCGGCGGCAGAGATTCCGTCGCGCTTGCCTATGCGCTCAAAACGGCGGATATTCCTTTGATTGCAATCAACGTCGAACACGGAATAAGAGGCGAAAACAGTCTCAAAGACAGCAGATTCGCCAAAGATTTTTGCAAAAAATACGACGTTCCGCTGTTGAGTTTTTCGCTCGACGTGCCGTCGTTTTGCGAGGAAAACGGTTACACGATAGAGCAAGGCGCGCGCATTTTGCGATACGAGATTTTCGACAAGGTTCTTGACGAGGGCAAATGCGACTATATCGCGCTTGCGCACCACGCCGATGACCAAGCGGAAACGATTTTTATGCGCATAATTCGCGGCACGGGCGTTAGAGGTCTTTGCGGTATGAAAGAGGTGAGCGGCCGCTATATTCGCCCCCTTCTCAACTGCACGAGAGAGGATATAAACGCTTTCGTCGAGCAAAACTCGCTTCCGTTTGTCGAGGACGAAACCAACTCCGACACGGCGTACACTCGCAATTTTATCCGTGCAGAACTTTCAAGAATAAAGGAAAAATTCCCGTATCTTTGCACGTCGGTGTCGAGGCTTTGCCAAAACGCAAACGAAGTTTGCGACTATATCGACCAAAACACGCCGAGTTTGAAACTCGAAAACGGCGAAGTTGCTGTGAACGTCAAGTATACGGACGGCTCGCTCGAAGGCAAGGAACTCGTGCTTAAAGCGGCAAAACTTCTCGGCGTTCGTCAGGACATAGAGCAACGCCATTTTCCGCTCGTGTTCGACCTTGCAAAAGCCCAAAACGGAAAAAGAATCGAACTTACGCACGGAATTTGCGTGCATAAAGAGGGCGAAAACCTCGTTTTTTCAAGGCAAAACGGCACTTGCGACAATGCAATCTATATGCCTCAAACAGCGTTCGAAGTGCGAGATTTCGACGAATTCGGCGTGTCGGTTAAGCGCTCGGACAGAAAAGAATACGAGGCGCAAAAGGGCAAGGGCGCGCTTTTTATAGACGGCGACAAAGTGCCTAAAAACGCCGTGCTGAGATATAGAAAAGACGGCGATTTTATTGAAAAATTCGGCGGCGGCTCAAAGAGCGTCGGAGACTTTTTTACGGACAAAAAAGTGCCGCTACGAAAAAGGGATTCGCTTGTTTTGCTTGCGAGCGGCAACGAGGTTTTGGCAGTCGTCGGTTTGGAAATTTCCAAAAAAGTCGCAATCGACGAAGATACGAAAAATATATTGAAACTTACGAAAAAATAAGCGGATGCAGCGAAAACGCACCAGAGAAAATAATATTATGGAGATATAAAAATGTACGGCAAGGAAATCAAGAAAGTTCTTATCGAACGTCAAGACATCGCAAAAAGAGTGAGCGAACTCGGAAAGCAAATTTCAAACGACTATAAGGGCGAATCCGTCACGCTCGTTTGCACTTTGAGAGGCGCAAGCATCTTTTTTGCCGACCTCGTCAGAGAAATCGAAGGCGAAGTCGTGATTGACTTTATCGCGGTTTCGAGTTACGGCGCAGGCACAAGTTCGAGCGGCGAAGTGAAGATGATAAAGGACTTGTCCGAACCGATAAAAGACAAAAACGTGATTATCGTCGAGGACATCATCGACACCGGAGTCACGCTTTGCTATCTAAAAAAACTTTTGCTTGCGCGCTCGCCGAAATCGCTCAAAGTCTGCTCTCTCCTTGACAAGCCGTCAAGACGCAAAGTGGACTTTGAGGGCGACTATGTCGGGTTTGAAATCGAAAACGAATTCGTCGTGGGATACGGTCTCGATTACAACGAAAAGATGAGAAACTTCAAGGACGTTTGCGTGCTTGCCCCTGAGGTCTACGGTGGCTGAAAAAGAGGACAAACTCAAACTGCTTGCAAGCCTTATAAAGCCCTATGCGACGCTTTACGAAGTGGGCGGCGCAGTGCGCGACGAACTGCTCGGCATAGAACGGTTTGACATCGACGTTTGCTCGAAACTTAGGGTTGAAGATGTCAAAACGATATTGTTAAACACAGATTTTGTCGTTTCGGACAAAAACCTGCGTATGGGAACGGTGCATATATCTTGCGGAAAATTCGTCTGCGAATACACGACTTTTCGCACGGACAGTTACGATACGGCAAGCGGCGAGCATACCCCCAAAGACGTTGCTTTCACAACGGATATGAGCCTTGACGCAAGGCGCAGGGACTTCAAATGCAACGCCTTGTATAAGGACATCGAAACGGGCGAAATCGTCGATTTGCTCGGCGGCATAGATGACATAAAAAACAAAATCGTATCCGCAGCCGACGAGCCGAGCGTCGTGTTCGAGGCGGACGGACTGAGAGTTTTGCGTATGGTGCGATTTGCTGCCGAACTCGGATTCGATGTGGAAAAAAACACATTTGAAACCGCAAGGAAAAACGCGTGGCGAGTCAAAGACTTGGCGGTCGAGAGAGTGCGCGACGAGTTTGAAAAAATCCTCGTTGCCGACACAAAGCACAAAGAACTCGGATTGAAAAACGCGCATATCAGGGGCATAACAATGCTCGATAAACTCGGAATCATCGATATGCTTTTGCCCGAACTTGCAACGCTCAAAGGCGTTGCACAGCCGAAGAAATATCATCTTTACGACGCTTTCAATCACTCCCTCAAAGCCTGCGAATACGCGCCGCCGAGATTGAGATTTGCCGCGCTGTTGCACGACGTGGGCAAGGCGGAAGCGATAAGGCAAAACGGAAATATGCACGACCACGCCCAAATAGGGTCGCAGATGGCGGACGAGATTTGCAAGAGATTCAAATTGCCGACCGCACAAAGAAAGAGAATCGTCAAACTCGTGGCGTTGCATATGACGGACATAAACGGCGATACGTCTACGGCGAAGTTGAGACGATTCGTTGCGCAAAACTACGACATGGTTTTCGACCTTTGCGACCTTATGGACGCTGACGCATTGGCTTCGTCGGGAAAAACCGACAGGAAAAACAGAATCCGCAATATCGCTATCGAAATGCAAAATGACGGTTCGCCGCTGTCGGTGAAAGAGTTGAAAATAAACGGAAACGACCTCGTAAATCTCGGCGTAGACGAAAAATCGCGCGCTGCGATTCTCAACCAGTTGTGGCTCGATACGGTTATGAATCCCGCGCTCAACGACAGAGATAAGGCTCTTGCGTACGTCGAAAAAAGAATAAAACAGAAGAATAAGACAGAAGAATAAATCTGCAAGTAAATCGATAAAAATAATAACGATAAAAAGGAAGAAAATAAAACGGTAAGTGAGGCTCATATGACAGGATTGTACGTTATGATTGCGGTGTGCATCGCGCTCTTAATCGCTTGCATTGCGATGCTTTTGCTCAAAAAGAGCGGTGAAAAATCCGCTAATACCGAAATTGCGAGCGTCAAAGAGGAAAGCGAAAAACTCAAAAACGACATCGATACCGCTATGAAAATCAACAACTCTATGCTGCTCGGAACGCTCAACGCTCAGTCAGACAATATAAAGTCGGTTGGCGAGCGTATGGACAGATTCGTGCAAATCACGCAAAGAGGTTTGGAAGAAGTCAAGACCCAAACCGCCCAAAGCATAGCCGCGCTTAGAGTGGCAAACGAGCAAAGCATCGCGACTCTCACGGCTCTTAACGCAAACAGCATGAAAGAGATGAAAGAGGACAACGCAAAGCAACTCGAAAAAATGCGAGAAACCGTCGATGAAAAACTCAGCGCGACCCTCGAAACGAGATTCAATCAGTCCTTCAAAATCGTCAACGACAGGCTTGAAGAAATCAACAGGACTTTTTCCGAGCTTCAAAATTTGCAGACGGGTGTCAACGACCTCAACCGTATTTTCAAAAATGTCAAAACGCGCGGGACGTGGGGGGAAGTGTCGCTTGAAAATCTGCTTGCGCAAATTCTCGCTCCCGAACAATATCAAAAGCAGGTGCGCATAAAGAGGGGAAGCGAAGATATGGTTGATTTTGTCATTCGTATGCCCGGGAAAGGAGACGAAGAAGTGCTGTTGCCCGTTGACGCAAAGTTTCCCGTCGAGGACTATGCGCGCCTTGTCGAAGCGTCCGAAAAGGGCGACCCCGACGGCGTTGAAGCGGCAAGCAAGGCTCTTGCGGCTCGCGTGAAAGGCGAGGCTATGAGCATAAGAGACAAGTATGTCAATCCGCCAAAAACCACCGATTTTGCGATTATGTATCTTCCAACCGAAGGCTTGTATGCGGAGGTTATCAAACGCGAAGGACTTGTCGAGGACATTCAAAACAAGTTTAGAATCGTGGTGTGCGGACCGACCACGATAGCGGCGTTGCTCAACAGTTTGCAAATGGGATTTAGAAGCGTTGCAATCGAAAAACGAAGCACCGAGATAGGCAAACTTTTGCAAGGATTTATGAGCGATTTTGCGTTGTTCACAAAGTACTTGAAGCAGACCGGCGATCGTTTGGACACCGTGAAAAAGTCGCTTGAAAACGCAGAAGAGCGCACGAGAATCATCGGCAAAAAACTCAACAAAGTCAACAGTCTTTCCGACGAGAAAGGACCCGATATGGAACAACTTATAGCGTCGTCTACAGATGACGAAATCACGTTTGAGGACGGAACGTATGAAGGCTGATTTGCACATTCACACCAACAAAAGCGACGGTTCTCTCTCACCGAGAGAAGTCGTGCGCTGGGCAAAAAACAAAGGCTTGGATGTTATGGCAATCACCGACCACGACACCGTGGCAGGACTTGACGAAGGGTGCGACGAGGCGAAAAAAGTAGGCATAAAATTTGTCGACGGAATCGAGTTAAGCACCTTTTCAATTTGCGAAATCCATATTTTAGGATACAATATCGACTATAAAAACCCCGATTTTGTGCAAGAACTGCAAAAAGTGCAGGATATGCGCAAGGATAGGAATATCCGCATGGGACAAAAACTCAAAGATCTCGGAATCGATGTCGACATTGACTTTTCGGCAAACGGACTCGGACGTATGAATATGGCGCGCCAACTCGTGAAAGAAGGGTATTGCAGAGATATCAATGACGCTTTCGACAGATATCTCAAACCGGGCGCAAAAGCGTATTGCGAGGCGAGAAGACTTACGCCCGTCGAGGCGGTGAAACTCATAAAGAAATACGGCGGTTTCGCTTCCGTCGCGCATCCGAAAAAATACTTGCTCGACAAACGCCTCGATATGTTGCTCGGAGGGCTCAAACAATTCGGGCTCGACGGAATGGAACTCAACTATCCCTCTCACAACGAGCAGGACAAAAAGAACTTTGCCGCGCTTATGGAAAAGCACCGCTTGTTGCCTACGGGCGGAAGCGATTTTCACGGAGACGAGGACAAGAACTTCGTCTATGACCTCGACCAAAGAACAGCAAAAAGATTGCGTGTTTAGCAGAGATTTTCTGCCAAACACGCAATCAACTATATCGTTGCTTTCGCAACGGTGAAATTCTCGCTGTGCGAGAGCGAACTTGTGTCTTCGACACAGTGATATTGCGGCAATGCCGCAGTGAAATTCTCGCTTTGCGAGAGTGAAATTGTGACTCACGTCACAATGAAATTGCGGCTTTGCCGCAGTTGAGGAAAGTTCAAATATTCTTAATAATAAATAACCCCTAACAGAAGCGTTGCCGCAGTTAGGGGTTATTTGAATTTTAGGCTTATTTTTCGCCTTATTTACGTCTTTATTCCGCGTTATTTTATGTCTTTTACATCATAACCGGCATTCTCGACGGCAGACTTCAAGACGGAATCGTCTACGTTCGTCGCAAGCGTGACGACAGCGTTTTTTTCGTCGAGCGATACCTCGACTTCCGTTACGCCGCTTACCTTTGAAAGTGCGTCCTTGACGTGCTTTACGCAGTGCATACACATCATACCTTCGATTGAAATCGTTTTTTGCATAGTGTTTCCTTCCTTTTGATTATTTTGTGCCGAATCGGCTTGCTTTTTATATGAAATTTTTTCGTATGCAATATTCTCGTTTGCAATATTTTCGCTTGCAATATTTTCGCTTGCAATATCTTCGTTTGCGACTTTGCCGCTTGCCTCGTTTATCGTTTGATTTTGGCAGTTTTCTACGCCTGAAACGTCGATATTTTGCGTGTTTTCGGCGGTTATAGTTTGAGTTTTCTCGCCGTCTTTATGCGCGGATTCGGTTGATTTTACCGCGTGTATAACCTCGTTTACGTCGAAGTTTACGGGCGGTTTTTTGCGCTTCGTATGCTTGTTCAAATTGATGAGGTTGAGCCTCAATGCGTTGAGCACCACGCATACGCTCGAAAGGCTCATCGCGCCCGCGGCAATCATAGGATTGAGCGTGACGTTTATCGGGTCGAAAGACAGCACGCCTGCCGCAATCGGTATGCAAATGACATTGTATATGAACGCCCAGAACAAGTTTTCTTTTATGTTGAGAAGGGTGCGCCTCGAAAGCGTGACGGCTTTTGCCACGTCCGCAAGGTTCGACTTCATAAGCACGACGTCCGCGCTGTCTATGGCGATGTCCGTGCCCGCGCCGATTGCTATGCCGACGTCCGCGCGAGAGAGGGCGGGCGCGTCGTTGATTCCGTCGCCGACCATAACGACTTTGCCGTACTTTTTGAGAGAAGATACCACGCGGTCTTTGTCTTGGGGCAGTACGTCGGAAATGACCGCATCAACGTTGCATTCGTCCGCAATGGCTTTTGCGCTGAGCGAGTTGTCGCCAGTGAGCATAACCACGCGCAAACCTTGTTTTTTGAGGGTGGAAATTGCTTGCGCGCTGTCGGGTTTTATTTCGTCCGCAACCGCAATTACGCCTGCGATTTTGCCGTCGAGAGCGAAGTAAAGGGGCGTTTTGCCTTGCTTCGAGAATGCGTTTGCAACGTCTTGCGCCTCGTCCGTAAGCAAGGAATTTTCACGCATTAACGAGGCGTTGCCGATGAGCGCGTCGAGTCCGTCGAGCGTGCCTTTTATGCCGTGTCCCGACAAGTTTTGGAAGTTGTCGGCGGCAGGAATTTCGCCGTTTGAAATCTCTTTTGCGCGGTTGACGATTGCCGAAGCGATGGGGTGTTCGCTTCCCGATTCGAGCCTTGCGGCAAGCAAAATCAAGTCGTTTTGTCCGACCGTTCCGAGCGACTTTACGTCGGTTACGACGGGCGTTCCTTTGGTGATTGTGCCTGTCTTGTCAAGCACGATTATATCCGTCTTGCCCGCTTCTTCGAGGGCGGTTGCGGTCTTGAAAAGTACGCCTGCTTTCGCGCCTTTTCCGTTGCCTACCATAATCGCGACGGGGGTTGCAAGACCCAGCGCGCAAGGGCAACTTATGACCAAAACGCTGATTGCGTGTTTGAGGGATTGTTCGACGTCTTTGGTGATTGAAATCCAAACCACGAAAACGAGCAAAGCAACCAAAATGACGGTTGGTACGAATATTCCAGACACTTTATCTGCCGTTTTTGCAATCGGTGCTTTCGAAGCGGACGCGTCTTCGACGAGTTTTACGATGCCCGAAAGGGTGGTGTTTTCGCCCACTTTTTGCGCTCTTACGGTTACGAATCCGTTGAGGTTGGTTGTGCCCGAAATGACGCTCGAACCCTCGCTCTTGTCAACTGGCATACTCTCGCCCGTGACGGACGATTCGTTGACCGTCGTTTCGCCGCTCACTATCACGCCGTCGGCGGCGAAGTTCTCACCGGGTCGCACCGTGAATAGATCGCCGACGTTCAAATCGGATACTGGGATTTCCGTTTCGATTCCGTCTTTAAGCACTCGCACCGTCTTGGGCGCAAGATTCATAAGTCCTTTGATTGCCGAAGTGGTTTTGCCTTTGCTGTACGCTTCCAAAGTTTTGCCGAGCGTTATGAGCGCGAGTATCATCGCCGCCGACTCGAAGTACAAGTTGTGCGCGAGGTGGTGAAGATGCTCGGGGTGCACGCCTGCCTGTATCATAAGCGCGACGCTGTATACGAAGGATATCGCGCTGCCCATCGATACGAGCGTGTCCATATTCGGCGCGCGGTGGATAAGGCTCTTTGTGCCGCTCACGAAAAACTTGCCGTTGACAACCATAATCACGAGCGACAGCACGAGTTCGTATATTGCAATCGCCATCGGGTCGTCCTTGAACGACAGCGGCCAATCCCACATAACCACGCCCATCGAAACGTACATAAGCGGCAAGAGCAACACGATAGAAATCGCAAGGCGAATCACCATAACGAGTATGGGATTCATTTTGTCTTTCTTTTCGGATTTGTCGCTTGATAGGGCGGCTTTGTAACCCGCTTCCGCCACCGCTTTGCATATGTCTTTTGCCGTGAGCGGCGAGTCGTACTCGACGAGCATAGAGTTGGTCAAAAGACTGACGCTTACGCTCTTTACGCCGTCGAGCGCGCCCACGACTTTCTCGACTCTCGCCGAGCAAGCCGAACACGACATTCCCGATACGTTGAATTTTTGTTTTTCCATACTATTTCCTTTGATTGTCACGTTTTTGTGGTTGCGACGAAGATATATCACATATTCAAATTTTGGGGTTTCAACAAGAAGTCGAAGATATTCATAAACAATATGCCGTCATTGTTGTAGTAGGTGGGTGACATATCTCCTGTGATCACTATCTTTTTGAATGAATCGTCAATTTTCGTAAAAGGTCTTATTTCTTGTGTTCTTTTTTCTTCGCTCGGGATAGAATACGCAGACTGAATATAATAGCGTTTTGAACCGAGATTGCACACGAAATCGACTTCAAGTTGTTTGCGGATGCCGTCTTCTCTTGTGTTAATCACGCCAACGTCAACGGAAAAGCCGCGCAGTTTCAACTCATTGTAAATGACGTTTTCCATTGAGTGAGGTTGCTCGAACTGTCTGAAATTTATTCTTGCATTGCGAAGACCGAGATCGGAAAAATAGTATTTGAGCGGTGAGTCTATATACGCCTTTCCCTTTATATCATATCTCGTTGCGGCATCCACCAAAAAACAATCTGAAAAATATTCGAGATATTTTTTCACTGTTTGCGAAGTTATGTTTGACTTTTTGATGGAATGGAAGGTGTTTTTCAATTTCTCCGGATTTGTAAAAGAGCCGATTGAGGAAGACAAAATATTCAACAAATCCTCCAAATCCGCTTTGTTTTTGACCTTGTGGCGAATTTCTATGTCTTTTATATAAATCTCGTCGAAAAGGCGTTTCAACATCAACGCTTTATTTTCCGAACCCTCTCTGAGCACCACCATAGGAATACCGCCATAGAGCATATACTCCGTCAGTCCGTCGTATTTGTCGCCTTTGTAGACAGACATAAATTCGGCAAAACTGAGCGGCTGCATATGAACTTCGTCGCCGCGTCCTGCAAACTCGGTGATGATGTCTTTTGACAAGAATTTTGCATTGCTTCC
The DNA here is from genome assembly GCA_963593735.1 of Phascolarctobacterium succinatutens. Lineage (GTDB taxonomy): Bacteria > Bacillota > Clostridia > Christensenellales > CAG-917 > CAG-475. Next base: position 33,443 of record CAVBBF010000008.1, on the reverse strand, counting down.
TGTCACATATACGTCCACGTTGTCCATATGCAAATAACTGTTCAACACCGATTCGAAACAGTCCAACAGTTGTACTTCGTCAAGCAAGAGATAATAGATCCCGTTGTCCGACATCTGGCTTTGAACGTATTGCATAAACTTGTCGGGATCGACTTTTCGTTTCTCCTTTTCGAGTGTAACAATGCTTTCGCCGATTTTGTTGAGGTCGGCATTTGAATCGAATGCAAACTTTATGATATGATTTTCTTCGATGCCTAAACTTCTTAGATAATTGTAAAAAAGCGTATTCAACAAATACGATTTTCCGCAACGGCGGATACCTGTTATCACTTTGATCAATCCGTTCTGCTTGCGTTCTATCAGTTGATTTAAATATAAATCTCGCTTAATTTCCATATTCTCAACCTCTGTTTAGAATAGATTTCTGGCATTTTTGCCACTTTTCTATTCTATTATGCGGCGATAAATATAAAAAATCAAGATAATTTTGGAAGAAATTGGCAATACGTCAAAATAAATTTTGAAAAAATTTGCAAAAAAAGCGAGATGTTTTTCACACCTCGCTCAAAACGTGATTTGTTTTATGTTTGCATATTAAAACAAATCCGAATGACTGCCAGTTCTTACAAGCATCAATATAAGTTCGGATTCATACTTCTTGTATATCAAAAGCCAATCCGGCTCGATATGACATTCTCTGCAATCTTTGTAATCACCAGTCAGACAATGGTCTTTGTATTTTGCTTCCAAAACTTCGTCGTTTGCAAGTTTTTCGACGACTTCGAATATTTTCTCAGTGTCTTTGCCTTGCTTTTTTGCAAGTTTTATATCCTTTTTGAACTGCGTGGTAAAGTCGATATTGTATCTCATGCTTCCAAAGCAGACCTAAGACTATCAATATCGTTATACCCTTTGCTTTTGCCCGAAAGGACTTTTTCGTCGCTTTCTTTTATTGCCGCTCTCGTGGTGTCGTTGGGGGTATATCCTTTCAATTCAAAAGGCATACCGTTGACGCGAATAGCCTGTTTCAAAAAGACGTTGACGGCAGTGGACAACGACATACCCATACTGTCAAAAAGCACTTCGGCATCTTTTTTCACTTCCTCATCGGTTCTTATGCAGATAGATTTGTTCGCCATAAGCCTTCCTCCTTCTATATTCTACGCAAAATGTATCACATTATGCATACAATGTCAATACATTTTGACACAAATAAGGCAATATTAATACAAATGCTATACAAACGCTATACAAGTTGTTCAAATCTTTATTTCCTCGGAATGAAGAGGGGGGGGGCGGGAACGCCCGCACCCGATTTGTATTCGCTACGCTGGATTCCTACGTCGCTTCGCTCCTCGGAATGACGGGCGCAAAAATCATCGTCGAGGCAACGGCAACACGCAAGTTTGCGTATTGCCGAGAGCCTTGCTTGATTTTTGCGCTACTACCGCGCAGAGAATTTGTGCTATTCGTTCAAGCACTGACAAAAACTTAAGCCACAATTTCGCCAAATTATCTGCTTGGTGAAGCGCACTTTGTGCGCATATGGAAAATTTTTGAAAAAATTTGCAAATCGTCCAATAAAACGATTGCGTGGATTGTATATATAATATAAAATATATAAATAGTGCGTACATAAGCGCAAGGCATTAATGCAATGATATCGCCAGAGGCTATGCAATGATATCGCCAGAGGCTATGCAATGATATCGCCAGAGGCGATGATATCACTTCGTGATGATATCGCGCCAGACGGCACGATGATATCCAAACGTTGTTTGGGTTGCGGAATATCTGAAATGATAGGAGAGGCAAATGAAAGGTAATATTTTGGTTGAAAAGTCAAAACAGTTTGCCAAAGAGATTGTCTTTACGACAAAAGAGATACAAAAAACTCGCAAGGAGTATGCTCTTACAGACCAACTGTTGAGGTCGGGCACCAGTATCGGTGCAAATATACATGAAGCAAATTATGCGCAAGGCAGAGCGGATTTTATATCAAAACTCGAAATTGCATTGAAAGAATGTTATGAAAGCGACTACTGGCTTGAACTACTGAACGAAATAGGTTATTTGGACGAAACACAATACAAAAAACTCAATCACGACTGCGGTGAATTGCGAAAGATGTTGATAACGTCTTGCACGACGGCAAAAGCGAATAAAGTGTAAATATTCCGCAACCCGAGTGAAACGAGGATATCATCCGAATGAAGAGAAGGATATCAACCGAGCAACGGCGAGGATATCATCCACAAAGTGGATATCATTGTGCAAAAGTCGCACGAAGTGCCAAAGGCACAAAACGGAGAGTAAAATGAGAAGTACAAGGACAACACAACAAACAAAACTGAAAAAGTGCGTGAAGTGGACTGCGAGCGGATTGCTGCTTGCGGTGATGTTTGTTCTTGTGTTTGTCGGCACGCTCTCCGGTGCTTTCGGCATTGAAAATTCCCTTCAACAAAACGGCATAATCGAAAACAACGTTGCAAGTGCGGATGCAGCAATTAATTCAAGTACGATAACTCTTTCTAGCTATTTCAATCCAACTGTTACGACGCTTAATATTACGAATAACGTCTCTAATTATTATACTAGTCGCGGTAAACTTTACACAACCAATAATAGCAATTGCGATAATGCGGTTGGAACATGGTCAAATACAAGTTGGTACATGGGTGGCGGCGGTGACCACTCTGGAACAGACTATGCGCATTGCTGGTTTGATTTTGATTTGGGCGATTTTTATACTCTTAGTGACAGTGCTACAATATCTGTAAAAATTGGGTCGGTGTCGCGTTCAAATATGGACGGTTTTATTGTTGCTATAAACAGTAGCTCGACGGAATTTGCACAGTATAGCACGAGTAATGGGAAAAAAGCGTATGACGATGATGTGAAAAATAATGACAACTGCGATAAGACTTCAGAAAATCCTTCGAGTGGTGCGAGCATCACACACACTGTAAAAGGGCGCTATGTGAGAATTTATTTGGTGACATATGATTCGTGGCATGCATTTAATTATGGGTATGGACAACTAAAATTGACCAATGTTAGCATAATTCTCACGCGTACGCTTAAAACATATTCTGTCACTTACGACAAGAATGCAAGTGATTCAACGGGAACTGTGAGCGATACGTCTCACAAATTTATGGCTGCTTCCAACATAACGACGGACGTTTATGCAGGCAACAGACAGTATTTCACAGAGTGGAACACAAGTGCAGACGGTAGCGGCGTTCGTATGGCAATTGGCGCAAGCACGGGAACTTCAACTGCGGCAAACACTTTCGGAGGCGTTGTCAAGGCAAATCTTGAAAACGGCAACAAGACAACAACGTTGTATGCGCAATATGTAGGTATTTCATTCGTTTTCAATCGGCAGAGTTATTCGATTTACAACAACGAAGTGCTACAAGTGTTGCAGGGCAAGAGCGGATATCTAACATCGACGGTCGATTCGTCCTATACAACAACCATAACGTACAAAAATTCAAGCAATTCGACAATTTCGGAGCCGACTTCAATAGGCATTTATTCTGCGACAATCACGGTTACGAAAGACGGAAAAACAAGAGGTTCCGTCACGTTGCCTTTCGAGATTATCGAGGGCGACTTCGGAAAACTTGACGGCGCAAGCGGAAAATGGGGAAGCGTGACAAATCCATATGTGATTAAAAACGCTACGCATTTGAACAATTTGGCGGGCATTGTCAACGGTACGCAAACTGCGCTCAACAGTATCGTGGGAAGCGATGCCGGCGCAGTTACGGCAGAACAAGTGGTTGCAACGGATATAAAATACGCAAATTGCTATTTTGTCATTTCGGCGGATATCGGGTCGGCGAGCGTGCCTGTGGAACTTGTGCCTATAGGTCAAAACGATACAAACTATTTTGCAGGCACCATTTCGGGACAAAATAACACGCAAAAGACGATATATTTGAACATTCAACAAAGCGGCGTGAGCAACGTCGGTCTTTTCGGCTATGTCAATGGTGCGAGCATTTCGTACATAAAGACGGCAGGCACGGTGGTCGGCGGTACGGCAACGGGCGGCTTGGTTGGCTTCATGAAAAATGGGGAAATTCTCAACTGCTCAAACAGCGCAAATGTGAGCGGTGAAGGTCAAACGGCAGGCATTGTCGCATACAATTTCGTAGACGCAAGAGGAAGGATTTACGGAACAATCACCAACAGCGGAAATATCACAGGCAGCGGTTTTGTCGGCGGTATTGCAGGGCAGTATCACGGCTATTGGTGCGATTCAAGTGCAAACTACGGCACATTTGTCAACAACGGTACGATAAACGGCGGCAGTGGAGCGTCGGTGGGCGGCATCACGGGCTTTACGGACAGTGAGATTAGAAACGCAACAAACACAGGTGGTGTCACGGGTGGCTCGTCGGTGGGCGGTATCGCAGGAAGAACTCAAAACAAAATCTCAAACAGTTATAACACCGGCAATATAAGAGGTACGTCGGCGGTTGCGAACTCCGAGATTGCTGCAGGAAGCAAGACAGGCGTTTTTGCAGGAGGCATCACGGGGTATACCACCGCAAACGCCACCATTTCACATTGCTACAACACGGGCGATATTTCGGCGTTGTCGGCAAGCAGTGAGTATATATCCAGCGGTGACTTTTTGGGAGGCATCGTCGGATATGCGCAAGCAACAGTGGAGTATTGTGCAAATATCGGCGGATTGATTGACGGCAACAATTATATCGGCGGTATAGTCGGCGATGCGTCAAGCACAACAAGTATAAATTATTGCTATGACGTAGAGGGACAAAGAAATTATCGCTGGGATTACTGCAACCTCGGCGCAATAACAGGCTCGGGCGGTATATTGAGCAATTCGTGGGCAATCAAGGAAAAAGCCGTGACATGGAATGCTTCAATCTCCGGCGCCAATGTCAGCTCGCTTGGCAGAAAACTCGTGACAAGTTTCACTGTCACTCCGCTTGTCATAAACGGCGGCGAAACGGAAAAGGTGTGGACTGATATTTTGTCTGCCAACATCAACGGTTTCAAAATTTCGACGAGCGTCACAAGCGGCAACTATCTCAAACTTTCGGACAACAACGGCAACAGTGTGCTTCCGTACAAAGTCGCAAACGGTTATACGGAGCAGAACAGCACGAGTTCAACCGCAATCACGCAAGGCGATATAAGTTGTGATATATACTATAACGCTACAACTTCAAGCGATATATACGCGCAAAGCGAGGCAATCGGCATAGACACAACAAGCAAAGTCTACAACGCAAACGCACAGCAAGTGGACGGTTTTGCATTGCCGACAGGCTACGAAGCGCTCGCAACGTTCTATTTCGACCGCGATATCAACGGCAACCCCACAGGCACGCCGTCAACGAGCAAGACGAACGCAGGAACGTACGTTGTTATCTCGGACGTAAAAATCAAAGTCGGCAACACGATATACGTTGTCGGTCGTGCGCAGAAAAATTGGACGATTACCAAGTTGTATTTGAGAGTGTCGAATGCAGCGTTCTATTACGGCGTTGACGTTGAGAAACAACTGCAAAACAACATCGTTATATCTCAAACAAGCGGCGGTGAGGCATTGACAAACCATCCGTTCAGCGTCGATATCGATTCGAGTGCCTACAATTTTTATCAATCCATACCGGCAACTTCGGGTCAAAATACGTTTGCGATTGCAAGCGATAAGATTATCGTCAAGAACGGCGAGAATGTCGTCACCGGAAACTTTGTCATAACAGGCTTTGACATCGTCATAAAAGAGAGTGATTTCGGCGTTGAAAACAGCGGCATAAACAAAAGCAATATCGACTCCAACAAATGGGGCAGTAAGAACAATCCGTACATAATCCGCACTCTTGCGCAACTTGCAAGATTGTCAAGCATTGTGCGCGACGGCGGCGAAGTCAACAGCATAAAAACAGGACTGTACGAGTACGTCACCGCAACAAGCAAGACGTATTCGGGCGCGTATTTCAAACTTGCCGCTTCGTTTACGGCAGACAATTTCACGCCGATAGGCACAAATTCGGCAGTATTTTCGGGCATATTTGACGGCAATGGCAATACGATTACGGTGTCCGTAAACGTGGCGGGCGATTACGTCGGCCTTTTCGGCTATACGAGCGGCGCGACAATCCAAAATCTCACGGTTTCGGGGGCGGTGAAAGGCTCGAAGTACGTCGGCGGCGTGGTGGGCTATGCGCTCAACACAACAATCGACAACGTCACCAACAACGCGAGCGTCACCGCAAGATATTCCACAGACAATGATATTACACACGAAAATAATTTTGAAGATATCATCAAACGATATAACGGCGGCAGTTATTCGGGCGATGGCAATAGTCAAGGATTCAGCCGAATTTTCGATGGTCTAATAGATGAAGCTCACAAATTTTTGGGTTCTAAAAATTCAAGCATGAGTTTTGTCGCAGATTTGGGCAGCAATATGGCTGTTTCGGGCTTTGCAATCACAAACGCAAACGATACAGCAAGCGTTCCAAACCGAAGACCAAAGGTTGTGAAAATATGGGGGTCAAATTCGACAAACAATTGGCCAACAACGAATAACAATAAGGATGCCACAGGCGTTCAACCCGACTCTCAAACTGAATGGACACTTGTGTACGACAGTGAAACCCCAATTCCAGTCGATAACTTCAATCGCCATGAATACGCTTTTACAGGAAACAAAACATACACCTATCGCTATTATTGGGTGTACATGTCGAGCGTGGGGCATGTTAACGGCAGCAACGCAAATGCGCAGAATGTAATACAATTTGCAGAGTTCGACTTTTTGGCGGCAGGCGAGGATGCAGGCGGTGTTGTCGGGCATGTCTACACAGACACTGCAAAGACTATCACAAATGTCAAAAACACAGGCAATGTCGTGGGCGGCAACAATACCGGCGGTATTGCAGGATATGCGAAAGGAGCGAGCACCGCACCTTTGAATTTGAGCGGCGCTGCAAGCGGCGCAACAAACAGCGGAAACATAACCGGACATAACACTGTGGGCGGCATCGCAGGACATGCGCAGGATTTGGCAATTTCGGGTTGTACAAACACAGGAACCGTCAGCGGCGTTGACACGGTGGGCGGCATTGCGGCGTTCAGCTTTGGCGGCACCATCGTTTCAAGTGAAAACACCGGCGCAATCAGCGGCACCACCAAAGTGGGCGGCATCACAGGTCTGAAAGACTGGGGGTCAATCGGAACAGACGGCATCACTGTCACAAACAAAGGCACGGTTGTCGGCACAGGCTCGTATGTGGGCGGCGTTGTAGGCATGGCTAATTCAACAACGTCATTTATAAAATACGTCGCCAACGAAGGCTCGATTACAGGCGCAAACTATGTGGGCGGCATTGCAGGCAATTCGGCAAAAGCAATAAGCAACAGTTACAACACAGGCACCGTCAGAGGCACAGCCGCCGTTGACGCCGCTTTGGGCAAGGGATTGTTTGTGGGCGGCATCGTGGGCTTGACATCGTCGGGCGTTACGGTTTCGCATTGCTACAACAAGGGATATATTACAGGAACGACGACAAGCGGCAGCGCGGTTTCATACGCAAACTATGTGGGCGGTATCGTCGGTTATGCGCAAGGCTCGATTGAATATTGCGCAAACATTTACGATTCGTCCAGCGACACCGTCGCGCGTATCGAAGGCAACGACAAAATTGGCGGCATTGTCGGTCAATCCTCAAGCACAATAAACTTTTGCTACGACGTGCAAGGTCAGCGCAGTTTGAAACACGGCGGTGTGGTCGGCGCAGTTGTCGGCGAGGGCGGTACGGTCACCAATTCGTGGGCTGTGAAAGAACGCACCTCAATAGGGAATACTCCCTCAACCATAAATACGTCAAACCATACGTTGACGACCGATTTTGCCGTTGTGCCGAGAGTGGGTACAATAAGCAATAGTGTGTGGACGGACGGCTCGGGCGAGTGGGTGTGGGAAGACATCCTCACCCAAAATATCAACGGATTTAAGGTCAGCGGAAGCGTTGCAATCGGCAACTACTTCCTCTCGACAACGGGTTCGGGCAATCAGACCGCCTACCTCACGCCGAACAAGGTGGAAAACAGCAATCCCACGAACGCCGAAGACAGAAGCAATACCGCGACGTTTACCGTTACGGCGTGGTACGGAGCAAACATAAATAGCGATATCTATTGCGCAACCGAAGCAATCGCAATAGAGAACAAAACAACCGTTTACAACGGTGTCGTGCAAGGCTTTGCAAGAAGCGATGTCAATCCGCCTCTTGCAAGCGGCAAAGTGTACGGCGTTGTGTTTGACTATTACAATGGCAACGTAACGCCAATCGAGGAGTTTATTTGCGCTTTCGACGCGGACGGAAACAAAATCTCGGGGGCGAATCCCTCGCAAGCGGGCGAATACAACACCACCGTTTTCATAAAAATCGGCGACGTTATCGTCGGCAAAAAGGTCGACGCGACTTACACAATCGAGCAAGAAACAATCAATGTTTCGTGGACGTGGACGGACGGCTTGTGGCAAGACAAGTTGAATCGTACGCAAAATTCGATATACACAACTGCAACCAACAATGTTTTCATCTACAACAGAGCGGGTCAAGGTTTGAGCAGTGAGACTTTCGCTTACGCAAAAAACACATTTACAGATACCGCTTTGTCGAGATTCACTACGAGCGGCGAATTGACCTATACCGACGCAAGCAGCAGCGCATATTCTCGCACATACACGCTGAGCGATACGAGAAACTTTAAGATTGCTTCCTCTCAAGCGACTGTGTCGGGTACGACAGTTACGTTCGAGTGGATCATCCGCAAAAATAAGTTGTACATCACCAACTTGTGGACGAGCGCAGACGTGGGCAGTGAAACGAATATCTACGTCTTTGAATACAACGCCGCGCATCAAGGCATTGCGCAAAGAGAAGGAGACAATGAGGGCGTTATTCTTTCGCCTGAATACGACACCGCAAATAAAACACACACCGTTGACGGCAGCGCATATACGCTTGCTCCTCACGTTGACAGAATCAACGTCGGCCCTTATTCTCGCACTTTTACAATCAACGATACAACCAACTATGAGATTGGCAATTGTTCTTCAAGAATAGTCAATACAACAGGCTCGATACCGACAAAGGGCGTGTCAAAGACAAGCACAAGCGTGACGTATTCGTGGAAGATTGTGCAGTACAACATCGCAAATAACTTTGCAAACGGCAAGGTTTGGTTTGGCGGTATCGCAGGCGACAACGGTCTTATCGTCGGCAATCAGTTGACTTCCGCAATTTCGGGTACACTGCGCGATAATACGACGGTCAACGTCGCATATTATCCGCTTCAAGTGGGCGAAAACGGCGCGGCAAGCGGACAAAAAGTGCTTGTCTACGGTCAGACACGCTATGCGCAGGACAAGTTTGTCATCTACGTTCAATACAACGACGGCAGGATTGCGCAACTTTCAACCGCCAACGAATACACGCTGTCCGACCTCGTTGTCCCCACAGCCACGAATCCCACGCCAAACACGAGCGTGACGGCAAGCGGTCAAGGCAACTTCACAGGCGACCTCAGCAAATACTATACGGTTTTGTACAGTGATTTCGGCTGGAAAGAAGGCAAAACTCCGACTTCGGAAAACTGGGGAAGTCAAGACAATCCATACGTCATCGACAGACCCGAATATCTGCTCCGCCTCAGCCAAATCGTAAACGGCGGAATGGCGTGGAACTCCATTAACAGCGCCACATACTGCTATGCGCCGCAATCCACCGCAACCGCGCAAAATCGGACGTACAGCGGCACGTTCTTCAGCGTGAGTGCAAACATCGATATGTCGGATTACGTCAGCACGGACGGTTTGACCAACTTCCTGCCCATTGGCGGCGTGTACGGCTCGACGGGATATCCGTTCTCGGCGACGTTCGACGGCAAGAATTATGAAATTAAATATATATATAACATTGGTCATTTTGTAAATAATAAATCCGATCAGGGCAGCAACGAAAGGTTCGATTATGTCGGTCTTTTCGGCTATACGGACGGCGCGACAATCCAAAACCTCATCGTCAAGAGCGACGGCGGTTATTCCGTTTCGGCGAATAGCGTGACGTATAGCGGCGGCATTCACGGCAGGGACTACGTCGGCGGTATAGTCGGCAAGGCGGTGGATTCCACCCTCAATGAAATCAAACTCGACTACGGCGGCAAAGTGTACGGCAACGACTACGTCGGCGGCATCGTCGGCTTTGCCCAAAACACCAAAATCGCAAACTCGGCAAAGATTTTCAACGCAAGCGTTCAAGGCAGATTCTACGTCGGCGGTATCGCGGGCGAGTGGCAAGTTTACAAAATAGACCAACTCGGCAAGCACGAAACTCTTACGCCTATCGACAGCAGTTACGTCGAGGGCGTGAAGTACGTCGGCGGCATCGTCGGCTGGCTGGATTTGTCGAATTGTTCGGGAAGCGTATCCTTTACGCCGCAATACAACAACGGTAAGGACACAACTCTCGAAGTTAAGGGCACGGAATATGTCGGCGCGCTGTTCGGCACGCTCATAGGCAACGGCTATCACCAAACCGCAAATAGCAACAACTCGACTTATATTTCCATCGTATCGGGCTCTGTGGGCAACGTCACGCTCAAACCGACGACGTATGCGGACGGAGATTCGACATATCTGCCCAAAGTGGTTGGCGGTCTTGTCGGCTACATAGAGAGCGCGGCGCTCATTTTCAGCACAAACTGGAGCACAAGCAATATCACGTTCGACTTCAACAGTACGTCAACGTCTTTCCTCGGCGGCGTGGTCGGCGTTATGGGCAAAAATTCGACAATCGAAATGCTCACCCTCAACAAAGACGACGGCACGCAACTCACCTCGTTTGACGGAACAATCACGGCAAATACGGTGTTTGGCAACTATGGAGTGTACAACGCAGGCAGTTTCGTGGGCGGTATCGTGGGATATGTATCCTCGCAAGCAGGCACTTTCTGGAGTGAGGGCACAACCATATTCGGCAACGCGGTTAAACTTGTAAACACCGCAAACATTTATGCCACAGGCTTTGCAGGCGGCATTTTCGGCGCGCTCGGAAACATCGCTCTTGACAAGATGGACGACGGCGTATACGCCGAAATCTCGGTGGCAAGCGACAGCGGCACAAACAGAGCGGGCATCATACAAAATATCCTTGTCGACGGCGTGAGAGAGGGCTTGTCAGGCTCAACGCTCGGCATTGCGCCCACCACCGACAGCACATACATTGCCGGCGCAAACGGCAAACTCCGCAACACCGCAAGCGTTTCGGTGACCAAATCAAACGGCGTGGGCGGCGAATATGTGGGCGGCATTTTGGGCTACTGCGGCGCAAACGTGCGCCTTGTGCTGAGAAATACTCCGCAAACAGGCGATATCGATACAAGTGCGCTCAACGTGTACAGCGGCGGCGTAAACGTGGCGTTTGAGGGAAGTTATGCAGGCGGTATCGCAGGCTTTTGCGACAACCTCGAACACGAATTGCAATATATCGTCGTTCAAGCCAAGTTTACGGACTCGAACGCCACGAGAGTTGGCGGTCTTGTGGGCGAAATGATGAGCGGCAAGATTGAAGGTTGCGTGGTTGTGAGCGCAATGGCTTCGGGCGAGATCATAACCTATGACACGGACAACTTCAAAGGCACCGAATATGTCGGCGGTCTTGTGGGCAGAACCGAAAACGCAAGCATAAGAAACAGCATTGCGACGGGATTTAACCTCCAAAGCACGTCTATAACCAAAGGCGGCGTGCTCGGCGGCGGTACAAACCCGACAATCGAGGCAAGTTGGACGTTCTACATCGCAAAAGAGGGCGCGACTTACTCAACCGTCAGCAAAAATACATACGGCAAATATATCCTTGTGGACACAGCCGCCATAACTTCAAACGGCTCGTCCTATCCGTCGTTTGCAAAACTCTGCGCATTTGCAGGCATTGCAAACACGTTGCAAAACGGCGTTGTGGGCGTGCTCGAATTTGCCCTCAATGTTCCCACGCAAAGACAACTTGCATTCTACGACGCAAGCGGAAGCGACAGCGTGACGACAAACGGCGGTAGCGCAAGCAATTTTGAAAGCAAAAACGGCGTTTTGACAATCAAACTCGATATGGAAACAGGCACGAGCATGCAAGTGTGCGTCATTAAGGTGGAATTTGTCAACGTGCCTAAACACTATGCAAACGATGACGCAAGAATCACCGTTGTCGAAAACTGCTACAAAAAACCGTCCGCCTCATCAAGATATTTTGTTGAAGTGCTTGAAGAAACAACATTCGATGTCGGGGTCACAAACCAAGTCAAACGCATAAAGGCGCGCGTTTATTTCGACTGGAACAACGACGGACAAGCAACGCTTGTAGGCGAAAGCGACACCGCAAGTGAAAATACCGGCGATTACGACCAAACGTTCAATCCGGGCGACGAAGCATCGCCATACACAATCAGCACGCAAGAGGAGTGGAACGACTTTGCGTACAGCATTTATTCGGGCGCAAACGACTATGCAGGCAAGTTTGTCAAGTTGCTCACCGACGATATCGTCATAAACAACAGCGCGCACTACGGCACGGCAAGCAGCACGGAAGCGCTTGATTTTACCACCGAATGTACGCCCAACGCATACGAGTCGGATACCAAAAACGCCAAGTCGAATTTAGGCTACAATTTTGCAGGTAACATCTCGCAGGGCAGTAGCACTGTCGAACAAATCTATTTTGGCACAAGCACCACTTTGAGTGCAAAAACGCCGTCTTTCAAAGGTACATTTGACGGAAACGGACACACAATCAAAATCAACTATACAAGCGGAGGCACTCATCGCCTGAGTGTTTTCCCGAACGCATCGAACGCAACATTCAAAAACCTGACAATAGACGGCACAATCACGGCAGGCACAAATACAAGCGACTCGGGTTACGACATCGCGGCATTTGTAGGCAAGCCGTTTGGCGCAATAACTTTTGAAAACTGCACGGCGGCTGTTGACATTCAAGGCTTGCGCATTATTGCAGGCTTTGCAGGATATAGTACAAAATCTGCACCGCTCACCTTTATAGGTTGTGTCAACAAGGGCAACATTCACTCGTTTGAGTGGTCATCGTGGGAAACCGGTGGAACTCAAAACCTCGGCAATCAGTACGACTATTCTTATGGAACAGGTGGATTTATTGCTTATGCAAGCACAGACATTGTGTTTGAAAGTTGCCTCAACACAGGCAATATTACAGGCGGCTCAAAGGTAGGAGGTCTTGTCGGCAGAGTTACAAATGCAGATAAAGGAAAGACAATTCTCACAATAAACAACTGCGCAAACAAGGGCAGAATTTATTCTGAGGAAGTCAATCCAAACCAAGCAAACGATGAAAAATTAAAATCAGGCAACGTCTGGTCAAAGGCAGGCGGACTTGTCGGCGAAGTTGACTATTACACCGAAATGACAATGTGCGCAAGCTACAATACAGGCGAAGTGCGTGCAATAGGCAACATTGCCGGAGGTTTGGTCGGTATTATCGGAACAATTCCCGGCGGTTCATCCAACAATAAAGCCGGATATACGGAAACACAATATCAGTCGAAGATTAATTACTGCTACAACACCGGAGCGGTTACAGTTGGCAATAGAGAGTGGGAAGGTATACCCATGTGGATACCGCTTTTCGGTAGTGGTTACAACTTCAACGGAACAAATGCAGGCGGTATCGTCGGCGTAACAGGTTACGTCAGCATTGCTTATACATACAATGCCGGGCATATAACGGGTTATGGCGGTGTAGGATATGCAAGTACTTGGCAAACAAGAAACGGCGGAATTATCGGCGAACTTACCACGCACAGCAATAGTAATGTCGGCAGTGTTGCAAATAAACATAGGGCAGATATAACAAATTGCTACAACGTCGGGAAGATTGAACTGAAAGAAAGTAAGAGCAGTACAACAAGGTATAGCGCAGATATAATCGGTTATATGGGCGATGGGACGGTAAGTAATTTATATACAATCACAAACAGTTATGGCATTGCAAATAACATAATTAATTATACCGACGGAAAAGGCAACCCGACATATTATTCCGGTGTGAATAGTGCAGGTTCTATCGATAGCACCTCATATGCAACAGGAATCACACTCAACTCTCTTGCTGACTTGACTGCGGTTATGCGTGCGGACGGAACGGTGAAACCGAAAGCGTATTCCGGCACATCCGAGCAAAATTTGTGGACTGCGAGCACTGTAACTATCGGCGCGCAAGATTCAAAAGATACGACAACCAAAAACGCATACACCAACGGTACGCTCGACGGATACGTTTACGTTTACGGTTGCTTGCCGCAACTTGCAGTTTTTGCCGTTGACACCTACAACGGCTTGAGCATGAACTCGACAAACTACGGCAAGGACGCAACCTACGGAGAGGAAGGCTCCTACGAGAAGCAGGCGGCAGGCGAAAAATTGAGCCCGTACGTCATTCGTGACGGCATAGACCTTATGGGCGTGCAAACGCTCGTCGGACTCGGCTATTCGTTTGACGGCGAATATATCGAGTTTGCAAACGGCAAAAACAACATCACGCTCGACCAAAATTTGAGTTCGGACGTGGCGCAATCCATTGATTTGCCGACATCCAACAGTACGGACACAAAAATCGATGCCGCAAACGGCACGGCATACAAGGCAAAGGGAACATCGGGCGGATATACGCAAACGGGCAAGAGTTACCACTTGTTCGCAAAGAGCGCGGTATGCGCCGACGACAACGGCACCACCGCAAACACGGCTTACGGTTATTGGCTCGGGCACAACCACTACTATAACGGCGCATACGGAAACAGAGACGGCGGCTATGTTGCCACTTGTACGTTCAAGATTCAAAACTTGCTCACAATCGGCAGAAACGGCAAGACGTTTGAGGGGAGCATAAGCGGAAAGCAGTACGGCGACAATGGCACCATAAAAAACACCACAATCAACAACTTGCGTGTGTCCACAGGCATGGCAACAGGCGGCGCGTATGCAGGTCTGTTCGGTCACGCACACGACGCATACATCGGCTATATCGAAATCACAGGTGACAGCAACATTTGGGCGTATTCTTCGGACGGCGAACAAATCGCCGCAACGGGCGCAATCGCAGGCTACGCAACGGGGAATACCACAATCGAACACTGCGCCGTGAGCGGAACGACGGCAATCGGAGCATACGGCAAGACAGACACCACCAACCTTGCAACGGACAACATCACGTTTGCAGGCGGCATCGTAGGTTTGGCAGATACAAAACAAGGCAGTGCGTACAGCGCAGGCACCACGCTCACAATCAAGGATTGCTCCGTCAATATCGCCACCACGACAGACGACCGCAGTACATTTGCGGGCAAGATTGTCGCAACAAAGAACAACATCGGCGGCGTGCTGGGGTATGTGGGCGGCGCAAGCGGAGCAAGCGGAAAAGGCAACAGCGTGCGCATCGAAAACTGCAACGTGCAAAAAGCAATCATTCAAGCCGCAAGCAGCGCAACCACGTCGAGCCATATCGGCGGCGTGTTGGGATTCGGCTCACAATACGTTTCGGCATTCGTCACGGGCTGCAAGGTCGGCGTTGACGGCAACGTCACGATAAGCGGCGAGCATAGTCTCGGCGGCATTGCGGGCGGTATGTCCAACGCACAGGGCGGTTATATCGATTCCTGCACGGTGGGCGACAAAACGAGCATAACGCGTATAGACCAAGGCGGCGACGGCAATGTCGCAGAAAGCGCGAATCACGGCACCGCAATCGGCGGTCTCGTCGGATTTACGCAAAACTCGACGGACACGGTCAGCCCGCTCACCACGACGTTCAGCGGTACGTCCTCGTTTGCAGGCACAATCACGGTGGGCGTTGCGGCTACCAACCAATCGGCAGACTCCGACGCGGCAATAAGCCAAATCGGCGGTATCGTGGGCGATATGGGAAGCGGCGCAAACTTCGCTTCGGGCTCGGTCGTCACCGTACGCGGTACGATTTCAGTTACGCCCAATGCGGCAAACGTCGGCGGCGTTGCGGGGCGTACAAACACCGCTACGTTCATAGGCAACTTCGACGTGCAACCCACAATGACAACGGCGCTTGCAGAAAACGTCGGCGGCTTCATCGGCAAGAATATCGGCACGGTCTACATCCTTGCAGACAACACCGACAAACTCGTAGACGGCAAACTCAACGGCACGCAAATCTCAATCGGCGGCACAATCGTCGGCACAAGCGAGGTGGGCGGCTTTATCGGCGTAAACAACTCGAACAGCGTCCTCCACATCGGCTCCAACGTCGCATACGCAAAGCCGTATAGGTCGGGTACGCTCAACATCACAATCACCGCAACCGTCACAGGTTCGGGCGAGAACGTCGGCGGCATCGTCGGCAAGAACGAGGGCGCAACCGCAAGCAGCGCAACCGACTACGCAACAATGGATATCGTCAAGGGCGTTATCCTGCAACAAGGCAACATTCAAGGCAAAAACTACGTCGGCGGTATCATCGGTCGCAACCAAGGCTTGCTCACAACGGGCGGCGGCGAGGCGGACACCGAAGTCGGCGGCGCAACGCTCTCTGAAGAGCAAATAAATTCAATCAAAAACCTTTCAATCACCAACGAAGGCAGCGTCAAGGGCGGCGCTACGGTAGACGGCACCTACGCAAACGGCGACTACGTCGGCGGCGTTGTAGGCTTCCTCGATTCGCCCGACACGCTCAAAGCCACAGACGAGGGCAAGGGCGCAATCGCGGGTACGTTCACCAACAGCGGCACGGTCGAAGGCGGCAGATTCGTCGGCGGCTCGATAGGTTTTGTCGGCAAAAACGTCACTATAACCGCAAAAGATACCGACACGCTGTTCGTCAACAGCGGCGAGGTTACGGCGCACGGCTACTTCGCAGGCGGCTCAATCGGCGCGCTCGTCGGAACTATCGAGGGCGTAAGCACCGATTATATTGTCAACTTCGAGAACAAGGGCAACGTCAACGCGACAGGCTTTGTCGGCGGCTCTATCGGCGTGCTTGCAGGTCCTGTCAAATACGCGCAATTCGTCAACAAATCGGGCGACTTGACGGTGAGCGCAGTCAATGCGGTCGGCGGCTCGGTCGGCTATATCGGCATACCCACTCCGTTTGCAACCGAACTCACAAATCTCGGCATCACGCTCGCCGACGATTACATTAAGGTCGTCAACACGCACTTCGAGGCTGCAGGCAATCTCACCGCATCCGCGACATCGGATGTTATAACGGCGGCAAAGAATGCCGCTTCGGACGCTTCCACAGGTTGGGGCGGCGTTGGCGGCGCAATCGGTGTCATCGGCACAAAAGTCGCAGAGTGGGGCTTGAGCAACACATACTACGCAAACGGCAACGTCGAGGCAAACGGCATAAACAACGTCGGCGGCATCGTCGGTCTTGTCCTGGCAAATAACATAGTCATAAGCAATATGCTCGCCCACAAGACGACCGTCAAGGGCGGCGAAAACGTCGGCGGTATCGTCGGCGCAACAAAGGGCACAGTCACCGTCATCAAGTCGGCATACGCCGTCGAGGGTACGTTCGAGGGCGACAGCAACGTCGGCGGCATCATCGGTCTTGCGGCAGGCGACACCGACGCGAAAACTTCCTACTGGGTCAAGGGCTATTCCAACGCAATCCTCGCAGGCACCGACGTAAGCAAACTGCAAGAAGAACTCGGCAAATACGAAACCATCGTCGAAACCGTAGGCGGTCAAGAGGTTGTGTTCACCGAGGAATTCTGCAAGTTGTACACGCCAAAGACCTACTATGGCGACTACACCGGCACGCATAAGTACGGCAACTCAACCATAACCGCCGTCACCGACGAGAGCGTGACGTGGGCGCAGTATTTTGCAAATAGTCTCGGCATCACGGATGCGACAACCAAAAACGGTGCGTGGGTCAAGCCAACAGGCGCAACAACCTACACCACCGGCGCTGGAAATACGGGCTGGTATTTCGTCTACGCAAACGACAAGATTGCAAATCCGAGCGAAACGACAATAGGCACAATCAGCGCAGAGCATTCACCAAACGCCAACTTGTCCTACTGGAAACGCATTGCCGACGCTTACACCGCAAGCGAGCGCAAAGCGGGCAACGATAAGAAGACCCTCGACGCTTCCGAGATAGTTTTGGGCGATAACGGTCAACCTCAAAAATCCACGCTTTACGCAACCGCGACTTCCGCGGGCGAAAACAGCGGATATTATCTGTATATGGCAACGTCGGGCAAATCTCGTCCGAGCGCAACACTCGACAATGGCAAATTCTACATCAAGACCCTCACCGTCAATGAGAACACCGAGGCAGACGGCAATACGACGGACGGCGGCACAACTGACAATGAAGAAAAGTTGGCGGGCAACGTCGCCGTGTACTATCGCACCATCTCGAGAGGCAAATCTCTCACATACAACGGCTACACCCGTTACGCTCCCGTTGCAATCACCGCTTCGGAAGGCGTTTCCGTACCGTTCATCGCAACTCCGACAGATGACACCGAAAAGGCGGATTCCTATTGCTACTCGTCCGACACATCGACGGTCGGCACGCAGACCGATCCCGGCACATTCAAGTCAAACGTCAAGATTTACTATTTCGACAGCGCAGGCAAGCCTTACGTCGTCGGCGGCGTCGCAATCGACTGGGAAATCAAAAAGCGCGACCTCGAAGCAGAATTGTCCGTTCCTTCCGGAACATTGACGTACGGCGATCCTGACATCAACGCAGTTTTGACAATCGCTAATATCGCGCCGATCGACGGCAACAATCAAGGTGCGTCGGGCAACATCCAATTCGAAATAGCGGTAAAAGACGAGAACGGCAACGAAATTGCGAAGTTCACTTGGAACGGCACCGGATTTACAAATCAATCGGCAGACGGCAAAGTTGTTGTAAACAACGTTACGGTCTCAAACGGCGGCTTCGGGAACGGGGACAACCTCACTGGCGACGATTTACTGTTTAACGTGGACGATATCGCCAATCTCGACACTGTTACGAGAACGTTCAGTTGCAGTATCAACTTCTTGGACGCAAAGACGTACAAAGTCAGCGTTAGCACGCCGAATAAGGAAAGCAAATACAATCCATCGCCGATACTCACAGACCAGACGATAACCGTCAAACCCGCAGAGCTTAAACTGCAGAGAACTTCGGATGCTTCGGACTACTTCGATAATTCCAGCACAGGTAAGGGCGCGACATGGACGGTTTCGGGCTTCAAATTTAATGACGGTGCTCTGCAATTTGCCGCATTCGAGCCCGTGTTCGTGATGGAATTGGGCAAGCAAAACACCACCAAAGAAATCACCGAAACCGCAATGCACAAAAACGGCGAGTTGATAAATACGATTACTATCAACAACGTGATTCAAATCTCATATGGCGGCACTACTGAAGGGCAAGGCGGCAGGACGTTGCGTTTCGATTTGACGGGCGTGTCCAAAGTGGGTGATTACTATATCCAGACCAAGGGCGGAAAAGGATATCGCGTCGGCAACTATACGCTGACATTTGACGGTGCAAGCGTGCCGACCTATTCCATCACCGAGAATAAAATCACAATCAAGCGCAGCGAAAGCACAACACAACACCAATACGACGGCAGTCAAATTGGCAAGATAACACTGACGTTCGAGGCAGACCAGAGCATTGCAAATCTCGGAACATTCGTTGAACAATTCTTTAAAGTAGCAATAAACGGCGTTACCGAAAAGACAAAGCCGTCAGATTCGACGAATAATTCAACCGTAACGTGGGTGTTCGAAACAGGAATAAACGCAAAGAAGTACAGTGTAACGCTCAACAAAGGCGATGGCTATGATGAAGCGTCAAAGAACTGTTCTCACACTCCAACACTATCGCAAACATACTATTACGAGATTACGAAGCGACCGCTCACCGTTGAATTTACGCAAACGGGCAGTTCTCCGTATGTGTACACCACTTATCATCAAGGGCTCTCTACTGTCAAGATTTCAAATCTTTGCCAAGTCGGCAGCACTTGGGATTCTGTCAATATTACGCTTTACGTCGGCAACAACTCCATTAGCGTTTCGTCAAACGGCAACAATGCGATTGATGTCAAAGATAGGGTGAATACAAGAAACGTCGGCACATACACCGCAACAATCAATTCAACGCTTGGCGGAACGCGCAGCGACAACTACTATATTTCCAACACAGACGTAAGCACAAGTTGGACAATCAACCAGTATACACTCCGACTCAGCGGATTGACCGGCGGAGAGAAAATCTATGACGGTACGGCTGTAACGCCAAAACTTATAGTCGACGGCAGCGAAGTTTCAGACGGCAAGATTACATTTGGTGCGGATACGATAACAATCAAATATTCCGCAACCGTTGGCGGCGTGTCGCACAGCGGCGACATAGTTAATGCAGGAACGTACAAGATTAGCATCGGTGGCAACGCAACCGACGCGATTGTCGCAACACGCAACGGCGAAACTACAACGCAAAACTATACGATTTCAGGCACAGACGAGGCGGAATACACCATCAAGCCCAGACAAATCAAACTCAGTTGGGATACTGCGACGGAGTTTGTGTTCAAAAATGCGGAGCAAGGTTTGAAAATCACGGGCGTTGAGGGCGTTGACGGAAACGGACAACTTGCGGTTTCCTTGTCCACTATAACGGAGGCGAAAATCAAAGGCTATGCAGGAAACGACGTCATCATAATCACCGTATCGGGCGCGAAAACTCACGTTGCAAACAGCAAAAACTCGGTTATGACTGCCACCATAAGCAGCGTAACGGGCAAGAATGCCGACAATTCGACAAATTCGATAAAGGGTAACTATGAGATTTCCGTGGGGAGCACAAGCGGCGAGTTCGAGATAACTCCGTCCGTCGTGTCCGTACGCTTTACGGCTACGAACGCAACGCTCGAAAAAGTGTACGACGGCAACAATACAGTCCCGACAAGTCAAATTATGTCCAATTACTTCACGGTGAGCGCAACGGGACACATTCCGAGCAATCCGTTTACAATAAGCGGAAAATATGACAACGAAAACGTGCTTTACGATTCGAGCAAGAACGTCATAGGCGGCAAAGCGGTCACGTTCTCGTATACATTCACCGACCCGACAGGCGTTGGAGATTATGTTGCGGGAACTGTCGATGAAGCGACCTACAACGGAGGGAGCACCGTCGGTGCGAAGACATACACCGTGGGCAAGATTACGCCCGCGCATATCAAAGTTACGCTCGACAAACTGCGCTCCAACAAGGCGACGAGGACGTACAACAACGGTACAACCTACGGCGGCAGCGGCGCAACAGGCAACGGAAGGAGCAATACCTATCGAGCAGGCGAAGGCTTCACCGTCAGCGGAGTTTTGGGTGGCGACAGCGTGACTATCACCGCAAATTACGCAGAATCAATCGATTCGCGCAACAGCAGTGCAAACAACGGCTTCGACTTCTCAAAATACGTCAACGACGTGTACAAGGATGCAGACGGCACGTTCAAGAAAGAAACTTCGGGTTCGTATCTCAAGAAACTCGTGTTCGAGATGAGCGGTACGTCGGCGAGCAACTATACCTTCAACGTATATCATTCGAGCGACGGCGCATACAGCAATTCGAACGGAAACGCAAATACAAAAGTCACCGTGTACGATAGCAGAGAAACAGACCAAAATCGCAAGAATGCAAGCGGTGCGCCGAGCATCCAAATCGAAATAACCGTCAAATCCGTCAAGGTGGAATACTCCAACACCGCTCAAAGTTACGCCAACGACGACAACTCCTACAACACGAACTGGCAGCCGATTACAGGCACCAACAAGGAAACGGACCAAGCGGGCGCAAACATCATCGTCACAAACGGCTGGATGTATTCGGACGGCATAGACCATTCGAGCGAATCCGGTTATACAAAGAGAGAATACCACGGCTACACGACCATTCAGGGTAGGTCGGGCAATTCGCGACTCGGCGCGTCGGTGTCCACAGAAAACGGCATGAATCTCAACTATCGTTTGAGCAATCAGCCCATCCTCACCATTGCGTACTTTGTGGCGGAGGGCGACGAGTACAAGATAGGTTCGCTCGCGCAACTGCTCATTGCGTCCTTCTACTACACGGCGCATCAGAATTCGCAAAACCCCGACATCATCAATATCGTGTCGTCGGGATACGAGTGGGTCACGGTCGTAAAAGTGGACGAGAGCGGAGCATACGTCGGCGAGTACGCAAAGCCCGCAAACTCGCCAATCGAAAACTCCGCCGCAACCGGTTGGGACGAGTATCTTGCCGAATTGCAGGCGGCGGATTATGCAGTGTTCCTCGACACAGAAAAGAAAGAGTGGGGCTACTATCAATCCACGCAATCCACAAAAACCGCAATCCCGACCAAGTTTGTGCAAATCAAGGACATCACGGGTACGTTTACGGCGGAAGATATCGAACTTCTCAATGCGTTCTTCACAACATCCTCTGTCGGCGAGGACGGCACCGTCACCACCACGTCATACGACTGGAACGGAACGAACAAGCAATTCCTCTCCAACGTGCTTAAAGCCAGAGCAGGCGCAAACGTGACGATAAACGGCAGTCTGTTCGTATCGACGGCAAAAGCAGACGGAAGCGACGTGTTGACGGGCTTTGACGGCACTTACGACGGCAACGGCTACGTCATCGAATATCTCAACATAATGGGCTACGGCAAGACGAACGTCGGCTTGTTCGATATCATCGGCGCAAGCGGTATCGTCAAAAACGTGCATTTGAGAAATATCACAATCAATGCAAATCAAGGCAACGTCGGTAGCATAGCGGGCAGCGTGCTTGCCGCGGCAGAGGCTGCAAGCGAAACAAGCATAAAGAACGTGTCCGCACACGGCGCAATCAACGTGAGCGGCGGCACGGTTGGCGGCTTGTTCGGCACGAGTGCGAGAAAGATCGAAAACGCAATCGTCCTCGGCACGATAAATTCTCAAAACGCAACCGTCGGCGGCGTTGTCGGCACGACGAGCGCAAGCATAAACAACGTCGTTTCCCTCGTGCAAATCACCGCATACGGCGGCACTGTCAATCCGTTCACGACTTCGAGCGCAACGATTGATAATTCGTACCATATGACAAACGCCGTATGGAAACAGGAAAACGGATTCGTCAACGTTTCGGGCAACTCAAAGACGTTCACCGAGTTGATGTCGGGTTCGGTTTCCGGTTACGGCACGACAAACAAATATTACTACACTGGCGACACCGCGCCGAACAAAGGAGCGTTCGACGTTCTTGACGACGTGCAACTTACCGCACTGTCGGCAATAGGCGCGCAAAACGCAGCAAACGAGAGACAGAGTATGCGTCTCAAAGATGTAGTTTTGGTATATCTAATGATGTATTCATTGTCAAAGACGACGGAAACGCTCACAAGCGGCGACGGTAGATTCAACGTGAACGTATATGCGCTCGATTCGTCGAGTTGGCTCGTTGGCAATGCGGACGGCACGCAAAGCAAGCCGATTGCCATTGCAAACAAGCAAAACGTATCACTGCTTAGACAACTTCCGTTTGCAACCTTCACGCTCAAAACAAACGTCGCAATCGACATCATAAGCACGTTTGCAGGCGCGTTCTTCGGAACGGTCGAAAGCGCAAAGAACACGGACGGCACGTCGCTCGGATATAAGATAACTTGCAACAAGGATATGTTCGAGGCGTACGCCGAGAGCAGTTCGAGTTGGTTGACAATTTGAGTTGGTTAGATAATCGATAAAATCGCAATCGGGCGGCAAAAAAAGCCGTCCGTGAGCGAGAAAAACGAGCGCAAACATCGCAAATCGCTCGAAAGATGGAACAATTGCGAAAATGCCGCAAAATCGCGATTCTAACCGTGCGGTTTCAAAAAGTTGAAATATCGCGCGAAAAAAAACGAGGAAAAATCAAATAAAACGCCTTGCTCGATTGTAGTTTATATATAAATATATAAAATCCGCAAGGAAGAGCAAAAGAAAGGGTAGACCATGCAAGCAAGCAAAAGCAAAAACTTCAAAATCGTAATGTCCGTTATGATTCCGCTTTTGATAATCGTGACCACCGTCGTTATGGTGGGCGCGTCCTTTGCGTGGTTCACAAACGCCGAAAAAGTCACCATTACGGAAATCACGATGTCCACGGCAGAAGCATACACAATTGACTTCCAACTCAAAGACAAGGAGTTGTGGGACAATATGCCATATGTCGGACAGACTGCTTTTTGTGACAGCGGTGCGAATGCAGGCAAACTTATGAGCAATGGCATCGCAGGGGATGACAGCGTTGACGTAAGCAATCGCCCATACTATTTTGTCAACACGGTTGCGCTCGACACGACGGGCAAGACTTTCGATATAAGCATGGCATTTTCCTCAGGTACGAAAATCACGACATATAAGTACGAGACGGTCATCGACGAAAGCGGAAACAAGGTCATTCAAAGGGTGAAAGGCGAGGACGGAGTTGACGTCGTATTGCGTGAAAAAACGTATAGCGGCAGTGAGAGCGATATCAAATATGCGTTCACCTGGTTCTTCAAAGAGTCCAATGCAACGACGACATCAAAGGCAACAAATTATAAAACCGAGACAAACGACGGCAAGGAAATTCAAAAACTCCTTCAACCCGATCCTACAACAAGCGACGTTTGGTATACGCCGTATGGAAAACTCGAATTTAAGGAAGATAGCGACAAAAATATTGTCGTAAGCAGCGTGAACGGCGATACAATAGACGACGGATACAGCATAAAAGACATTGAAAAAACCGAGATAACGAATTTTATAACCACAAATTCGGTGGGCGGAACGTCACAATTGTTTGATTTTTATATCGTATTTGCGCCCGAAAAATTGTTCTGGATGCAGTTTTTCGCTGCCGATAAAGACAAATATAATGCAAACGATATTTATACAGCAAGCGGTGAAACGGAAAAAATCTTCGGAAATCTGACAAATCAGATGTTTTATTCGGGTATGGAGTATTCGGGCTCAACGTTTGATTTTTCTGCGGTGATCAACGTTATGACAGTGCATGAGGAGGCGCAGAACAATGAATAAGACAAAACGCACGCTCATTGTTTCTTCGGTTGTCATGGCACTCATTGTCATCGTCACCGCCGTAAGCGTGACTGCCGCGTGGTTTACAAACGTTGCAGACAGCAACGAGGACGGCTTTACAACCGATTCGGCACTTTTGCAAGAGAGTGCAAGCATCGATATTGACAGCAAAGCGTCGGGCTACGGCACTGCGCTTTGGCCCGCCGTTGCAACACCGGGATATCTTGAAAAGGGCAACGTCGCGCCGTATGGTACGGAGTTGAAACAAGCGCAAAGCGGCAAAATCGAAACCGCGGCAAAGTGTGCGGTGATTTATTTCCCGATCAGTTTTATCGGTTCGCCGGATGTAAAAACCAATGAAAGCGGATCCCAAACGACTGTTGACGGAAGAAAATCACTCTGTTTGCAAGTCGAATATGCACATCTCGGAACAAAATCCGAGGATGATGAGGAAATTACAATCGAGGATAGCGAAAGCAAAGATTATTTGACATCATTCAACGTCGAAATGGCACTTGTCACAGCAACAAAAAACGGCGATACGACAACGATAACGCCTTTGCCGTCTGCAACAACCCCGACAGGAACGGCAGATGATGTTTACTATTGTCAACCGTACAGAGACGAAAAAGAGTTGTTGCCTGCCTACAAACTCTATATGCTCGTAAAACCGAACGTAACGTACTATGTGCAAGCAACTATTTATTTCAATCAAATCGATGAGGAGTGCGATGAAACTCTGCTGTATATCGACGCTTTTAAGAAAGCGAACAAAGCGATTGTTTTCAAATTCGAAATCAAAACCGACCTCGGTTCAAACGTCGATATAAGAGAGGGAAATACACCTGTATGATAGCAAACCGCAAAACAAAAATTGTGATAATGGTCGCAATAATAGTGCTTTTTGCAGTCGCCGTATCGACGATGAGTGTGTCCTATGCCATTTGGACTTCTCCCGACGGTACAATCGGCGGCGGTGAATCAACGGCATCTCCGTCTGTCACTCCCGATTCGAACAACGTTTGGGCAAAGTATTTTAAAGGCAACGTTATAACCGTTGACGAAAAACAATATGCCGAAATAACCACCTATTACGATGCAGGTGCCGGTTTGAATTTGTCCGACGTATTCATACCCGACAATATCGATATCGATGGAGCAACATATCAAGTCTACCGCATTACAAATAGCATTTTTGCAGATGCAACACTCAAAGAACAGCCTGTGACAATCCATATTCCGTCAAACGTGCGCGAGATTGATGTCGCCGCTTTTGCAGGGCTGCCGAATCTCGAAACGGTTTATTTCGGGAACTCAAATACATGCGTGATTGGCGCATACGCATTTGCAGGCTGTTCAAGACTTAAAACAGCTTACAATATCAAGGGCGGCACGGTTACAGTGGGAGAAAATGCATTTGTCGGCACACAAATCACCGTCACCGACGGGCAAATTCAGTTTTCACAAGATTAATTTGCAAAAGCGACGTAAGTTTTTTAGCAAATTTAACGGCAATGTTTGACACAACCGCAAACTCTTGTTATACTGAGTAGGCTTGATAGCGAAGCGTCAAACCGTTTGGGCAGAAAACGGTTTTGCAAAAAAAGAAACGATTTGCTTTGACTTAAATGGAAGCGTATCGAAGCGGTCATAGCAGGCGTGTCTTGCTTGATAGCGAAGCGTCAAACCGTTTGGGCAGAAAACGGTTTTGCAAAAAAAGAAACGATTTGCTTTGACTTAAATGGAAGCGTATCGAAGCGGTCATAACGAGGCGGTCTTGAAAACCGTTTGGGTGAAAGCCCACGGGGGTTCGAATCCCTCCGCTTCCGCCAAAAATATGCTGATGTGGCTCAGGTGGTAGAGCACATCCTTGGTAAGGATGAGGTCACCAGTTCAAGTCTGGTCATCAGCTCCAAATCCGTGAACGAGATTCGTTCACGGATTTTTCATTTCATTGCAAGCAATGAAATGAATGCGCGGCTTTCAACCGCGCGGAGCGCTCGTCGTCATCGCACGGCGATTGAGAATACTTCGTGCTCTCATCGCCTTTGCTCGCCGTCATCAGAGAATAAATGCTATTTTGTGATTTGCTCCGAAAATGGCGTTTTTTCTTTACCTTTTTTTCAAAAATTGACACTCGCAATGACCGCTTTTTGCACGTTTTTTGCAGAATCGTGTGTCAAAAGGGTGTCAAAATTCGGGATAAAAATCGCCGTAGATTTGTTTTGAATTCTTTTTTCTTAAAAAGCGCATAATATATCCAATGTGTTGACAATGGGCGCATATCGTGCTATCTTATAGATAAAGTGAGGTATTACTATGAAAACAAGCGTAAACATCAAAATGGAAACCGACGTCAGAGATTCTGCAAAAGCACTTTTCTCAGAACTCGGACTCGATATGACTACCGCTATCAATCTTTTTCTTCGCACGGCTGTAAAAGAGCAAGCGATTCCGTTCCCGATAGCAGCAACAACGTCTCAAAAAGCCGAAGAACGTTTCAAGTCGTTGATAATGGCAGACATAAAGCAATCCGAAGCGGAAATCGAGAAAGGCAAAGCGGTATCTTTTGAGGATGCATTCAAAGATTTGGGGGCAAAATATGGGGTTCGCAGTTAAAATCACGCCGCACGCACTCGAACAAATCTCTGAAACGTTATCGTATCTCGCCGAAAAATTGCAATCGCCACAGGCTGCAAGCAATCTGCTCGGCAAGATTCGTGATGAATTGACGATAATCAGCGAATATCCTCTCTCAAAACCGAAAGTATCTTGGGACGAATTAAGCGGAACATACCGCAAATTTCTCATAAACAATTATGTCGGCGTTTATTCAATCAACGAGGAAGAAAAAACGATATTTGTCCTCGCATTCAGATATGCGCCGTCCAGTCTTGGCGACAGATTATAAAAGCAAGTCGGGTATCTTTTGCCTGTAGTAATCAATTCAAAATCCGTGAGCGAAATTAGTTCACGGATTTTTCATATCTTTAATTAAATAATGAAATCGCATTTTTCAACCAAATCAAGTGATTATTTCTGCATTAAAATTTAGGGGCAAATAGGGGGATGATATGTGGCTTACAATATCAACGGTTGCGCATATTTGCATATCGGAATTCTCGTATTCGTGTATGCGCAAACATACATATGTCTGAAAAAGTTGCAAACAGGTATTTACGAGTCGAAAATCGTGTGATATAATGTCAATATTATAAATTTTATATTGTGATAAGGTGAAAAATGAAAATCAAATTGAACGAATTTTTCAGACGTGACGTAGACGGCGTCGACGTGTTGCTTACGGATTCCCCCGAAGTCAAAGCGCAAGTGAAAAAGCACAAAAAAACCGTGAAAAAAGCAGTCGTATGGTCGATTGTAGGTACACTTTTGTTTGTGTTGGTGCTAAACGTCGTGATTTTGCCGCTTACGGGCAAGTGTGCGCGCGTCGGACACGTCACCGATTACGTCGGAGACAATCAATATATCGCTTTCAACAAACCAGAAGGATTGATGCTTTCCGCTCACCGCGCGGGCGGCGTTCTCGAACCCGAAGAAACTATGGCGGCGTTCAAGCAATGTATGGAAGAAGCGCAAAGAGAAAACTACAAAGTCGACATTCTCGAGTTTGACTTGCACCTCACAAAAGACGACGAACTTGTGCTTATGCACGACCACGAAATCGACCGCACGTCCAACGGCACGGGCAAGATTTGCGATATGACTCTTGCCGAACTTAAAACCTACAATTTCGGTTACAACTTCCAAACCGAGGATGGCGTATACAAATATCGCGATAAGTCGGGCGATGAACTTAAAGACGTGCGTATCGTTACGCTCGAAGAGGTTTTGAAATATGTCGAAGAGGTCGCTCGCCCCGACAAATCTATGAATTACGTCATCGAAATCAAGGACGGCGGCGACGCAGGCAGACGCGCTATGAACAAACTCTATCGTATGATGGTCAAATACGAAATTGTCAATCGCACGGTGTTCGGCACTTTTCAAGGCGAAATCAGCAAATATGTCGACGAGTGCAACGCTTTGGGTACGTTCGAACAGAAAGTCGTGCGCTCGGCAGGTATCACGGAAGTGCTCGATTTTTACTATGCCTTCCTATACGGCAACACAAAAGCGAAGTTTGATTTCGAAGTTTTGCAAATCCCGATGGGCTTCAACGGCTTTTTCGATTTGTCCACAAAAGAGTTTATCGACTTTGCGCACAGCATGGGCATTGCGGTGCAGTACTGGACGATAAACGACCCTGACGACGTTGCCAAACTTCAAGCCAACGGCGCGGACTGCATAATGACGGACAACCCGAAAATGGCATACGAAGTTCTGCACAGAAACGACAAATAAGTCGCTTTGAAATCGAATTTGCACTAAAACGTGATTTTGCGTATGACATAAACAAGTTTCAAGAGAAAAAATGTTTGAAACAACGCTACAAAGAAGGCACTCTCGCGAGTGCCTTCTGTGACACATTTCTATGGACGTTATTTGTTTGCCGTCCGATTTATCGCCTTTCGTCTGCGTTTGTAGCACAGTGAAAAGCGCAAGTCAACGGCAAAAATTTTTACCGAAAACTCTGAAATTGCCGATTATAACGTAAAATTTTTTGCCAGTTCGTTGACTTCCGTCATTGCGGCTTTAACTCACATTGTTATTGCGACTTTTCCCGGTGCTACTTCCGTTTTTGCCGAAAGGCGAAGTAAATCGGAGGTATCCAAGAAATGAAAGAAGTAAACAAAGGAATTTTAGATAACAACGTAGTTATCTCGGCAGAAAACATACAGAAGATGGGTGAAGTTATAGCTCTGACCTGTATTAAAACGGTAATCGTCCGTTCGGGCAAAGATTTGCATTATCTATACAAAGGACTATTGCGAGATATGAACCGCTCAAAAGACGACTATTCGCCGTTCTCAAACGCATATGACATTGCGCAAGAGGCAATGTTGTTTCTTTGCCAACATATAGGCGAAAAGCTCGGCGATGACTATACTACGAAATACGGAAAGGTTGTTACGATTAAAAGTGCTTGTTATCGTTGCGCCGACAATTATTTACAAAAGCAATACACACGCTATATGGCAAACACAATAAGCCTTGACGAACAAATTACGAGCGAGCCTGTAGAAGCACTTGACGACGAGCAGAAAAACGATTATACAGTCGTTGACGGGCTTATATCGAAGATGAAACTTACCGCCGCTGAATACGAAACGTTATGTGCCTATATGGCAGGGCTTACTTATCTTGAAGTAACACGTCTTTTGAATGTAAACCGCACGACGATTTGGCGTAGAAGAATGAGCCTACAAAGGAAATACGCACTTGCTATCAACAGCCTTTAATATGGAATGACGGATAAATCTCCAAAATTTGTCCGTCTATTTTTATTCCGTATTTACGCTTTAATTTTACCTTCAAACTCGCAAGGGTTTTGCGACAATGGCGATTAGGCGTGTCTTGTCTTGATACAAGCCCACGAAAGATAAATTATCTCTCTACTATTTGCAAGCCGTTTTGTTTGGGTATTTTACGAAAATTTCATAAAAATTTGCCGAGTGGTTTCTCGACAACCGAATATAAAATGAAGCCTGACCGTAATCAGACTTCATTTTTCGTTGATATTAAGTTGCCTTTATTTACGTTATATCTCTCTTTCTAAACAGCATTACAGAGATAAAGAAGATAATTGCCGTAATCGAAATACCGATCAGCGCAGTTATGAAAACGCTGTTTGCCGTCAATGATGAAAAAGATTGCTCTATTCGCAAATTACACGGTAAAAGCCATTTTGCAAAGTTTACGGTTCGTCCGATAGTTGACTGTAACAGCTCCCAAAACCAATCGGTAAAACAAACGACGAGGGTAATTCCTGCCGACAAAAGCGGACTTCTCACCATAAGAGAGATGGAAAACGCTATTGCGCTTATCAAAAACAGCGTATATGCTCCAAGGGCAATTTGTAAAAAATAACTTGCGCCGTAGTTTAGTAAAAACGAATATTCTGTAGTTGCGACGAGAATATACTCGTCGCTTAGCGGATAAAATATTGCAACAACCGCACAACAAAGCAACGAGAAAGCGGCAAAGACGAATAGTCCTTTTATTAGTTCTGTTGCCCATTTGAATAACACATAATAAATTCTTCCCAATGACGTAATCATAGTGAAGCGTGCTTGCCCGTCCTTTATTTCGTTGGGAATTGAAACCGCAAGTCTGATTGCCATAAAAAGCGAAACGACTATTGCGAAGATATTTATGTAGTAAACGAGCGCACTTGCTCCGTTCGCTTTGTCGAAACCGGAATATGCAACGATGTTTTTATATTCGATATCGTTTTCGTAAAGCGTTTCCATTCCTTTTATCGAGCGTTTAAGCGCGTCGATATTGGATTTTTTATCGGATAAAACAAAACCGCTTGCACCG
>CAVBBF010000008.1:0-1744 GCA_963593735.1 Phascolarctobacterium succinatutens | reverse complement strand
GTTCGTATTCCTTTTCCAGTTCGTCCAAAGTCGTGCGAGCAACGTCTAAATTTGTTTTCAGTTCCTCAGATGAAATATATTCGTTTATAAAATACGTCGATTTTTTATCACTTGAGGTATCGCTTACTTTTAGATAAACGGAAACGCATAAGACCGATAAAACGGCGACGCTCACAAAAATGCAGAGTGTACCTAACTTTTTTCTTCCAAAAATTTCGGATTTTAATATTTTTCCGAATGCTTTAAGTCTCGTTGACATACGCGCTCTCCAAAACATTGATGTTTTTTATATCTCTCAAATTCGGGTTCGTCGTCAAAATAAACTCTTTCAGAATGTTTGCGTCGCCGAGTAAAACACAACTCGACTCGTCTTGTATGACGATATCAAAATCCCGAACCGCGGAAAACGCCTTTTTCATCTCATCGGAATTTGTAAATTCAAGCAAAAATCGTTTATTTTCTTTCTTAACGTCGATACTTTTCACTATTTGCCCATTGTCAACAACAATCGCACGTTCGCAAAGACCTTCAAGTTCGGTAATGTTATGACTGGAAATCAAAATCGAGATACCCGATTTTTTGATGGTCTTAATAAATTCCCGTATCTCGAAACCGCTTATCGGATCCAGCATAGACGTAGGCTCGTCCAAAATCAAAATTTCGGGATTTTGCATAAGAGCGACAAGCAAACAAGATTTTTGTTTCATTCCGGACGAAAAAGTGCCGACCTTTTTATGCAACACATCGGATAGGTTCAAAAGCTTGGTTAATTCTTTTGCTCGCGATAGATATTCTTTCAATGAAAGTATCCCGAAATAATCGATGTTTTCCCATAGGGTCATATTGGGGAAAATTGAAGGATATCCGACAATTGCAGCGATTTTAGAGAGATTGTCAGACTTTTTGATATTTTCGCCACAGACAAAAATATCGCCGTTATCGTATTGCCAAAGTCCGGTTATACATTTCAGTATAGAGGTCTTTCCCGCCCCGTTTCTTCCTAAAAGTCCTACGGTTTCGCCTTCATACACAGAAAAAGAAACATTTTTCAAAATCTGTTTCTTCCCGATTTTTTTTGACAAATTTCGTATTTCGATGATCGCGCTCATTTTCCATCAGTTTTTAATTCGACAAAAGTCTGTTTGCCGTCGGTGCGCAGAGATACAGAAAAGGTTGTTTTTGAAAGTTTATGCACAAACTCATTCTGTTTGACGGAAATCGTAAGAGAGTTTTCTTCTTCCTCGATATTGAAAATCCCCGCATCCGTATAAAATGTTTTTATGTCGGCAATCGTTGCACAAACGGGAGTGTCTGTAAGTGTTATAAACGAATAATCTTCGCCTGCGTTAAAGTCAGAACCCTTTTTCGCTGTTAAGTGAATAGGAAATAAAAAGTAATCTCCGTTATTGTCCATAACGGCTGCGGACATAAATTGATAACGCTTTTGCCCTCCTAATTTACCAATCACGAGGTAATCGGTTTTGCCATCGATCATATTTTTTATGAGTATGAAATTATCGTTGAAAACGGCGCAGTTATATCCGTTTTGCTTGAGCGTTTCACACATCTGAGATAGATTTTGTTCCGATTCGTACGTCAGATAATTACCGCCCGAAAGAATATTTTCGGCTTTAAGCGGCAAAGTATATTCCTTTCCGGTTGCAAGCGAAACAATTGCTACTTTTTTGCTCGTACAAGCGGAAAATAAAAGAGTAAATATAGTCATCATAATTAGAAATATAAG
>CAVBBF010000007.1:0-44925 GCA_963593735.1 Phascolarctobacterium succinatutens | reverse complement strand
ACTAATCGTCGAGCTTCGACGCTCGCTTTTCTCGCCGCCTTGCGGCTCGTGTTCCATCTTCGAAATTACACATTCCGTTTATAAGTACGCTTCGAATAAGTGTTCATTTAACCGCTTGCGCGGTTAGTGATTGCGAGAACAAGTGCGGTTTTTGTCAATCGCCCCAAAGATTTTCATTTCTTTTTAGGGGATTCCCACGCTTCGCTCTGAATGACGATGTGGGCGATTGACTTTGCCGCAACGCCGTTTGAGCGATGATTTTTGCTTATTCTTCTACTAATTTGCGCTTTCTGTCGTTGATGATGCCGAGGCTGTCTTTCATCGCTTTTTCCGCGCTGTCGAGTATGTTGAATGCCAGCGAGCGCGCTTCGTAATCCATCTTGTGATAGTTTTCTTCCGCTTCCTGCTGCATTGACTCTGCTTCTGCCTTTGCGCGAGCATAAACTTCGGTTTCGCTCATCAAGCGTTTTGCCTGTTCTTCCGCCTTGTCCATTGTTTCGTTTGCGTACTTTTCGGCTTTTTCGATGATGTCGTCACGCTCTTTTTTGATTTGCGTCGCCTCTCTCAAAACGAGCGGATAACTCGCTCTGAAACGCGAGATAAGGTCGAGCAAAACGCCCTTGTTGATGACGATATCCGTGTTGCTGAAAGCCGCTTTTTTTGCTTTTAGCACTTCGCTCTCGATTTCGTTGATAAGCATATCGATGGTTTCCATAACGCACCCCTTTTGTGTAATAATTTGTTTTTATTTTTGTATTTTTTATGGCAAAAACCACTGCCTTTGCCATTGTTTAGTCTCATTTTATCATATATTTTCAACCAAAAACAACCCTGATTTTCTGCGCTATTTGAGGCATGCAAATTCTTTTGACAGCAGAAGCGGAACGCAGCACGTCGGCAACGAGGAGTAATCTCCCTTTGCGATTTGTTCCCTTGCCTTTGTCGAACTTACGTTTGAAAAGACGTTCGGCTCGATGAAAAGCGTTTCGAAACCATGTTCGCGGTTGAACTTTGCCATATCGTCCTCGTACGCTTTGTCCTCGTCCCCTCTTATGCCTCTTATAAGCACGCCTGCGCCTACGTCTTTTGCGACCTCGACGGCATATTTTTCGGAATATATAGCCTTTGCGCCCTTCTTTTGAGCGCATACGCACTCGCAAAGCGCAAGCCTCTGCGCCGAATTGAATGTGTAAGTTTTGTCGGGATTGACAAGGCAGGCAACCCACACTTCGTCAAACTCGCAAAGAGCCTCGTCAAGCACCGCTTCGTGACCTTTTGTGAACGGGTCGAAACTGCCTGCCATGAGCGCGACGGATTTGCGAGAGATAAACTCGGCAACCACCGTACCCATTTTTTTGGTGCGCTGTTTATAGCGTTTGTCGCACACTTCGTAGGTCTTTTCCGCGCCGTGTTCGAACACAATAACGCCGCCGTCGGCAAGCAAATCGAGGTCGAATATCAATCCGAGCGCAATCTCGCCGAGTCCGCTCGCATACGGCGGGTCGACAAATATCATATCGAACTTTTTGCCCGTGACGTACGCGTTGCGAAGCACACCCGAAAAATCGGAATTGACCACCTTGAAATTGCCGTCGATTCCCTGCAAATTTTTGCGCACGAGTTCTATACTGTCCTTGCTGTTGTCAACAAACACAACCTCTTTTGCGCCGCGCGAAATGCACTCTATACCGAGCGCGCCGCTTCCTGCAAACAAATCGAGCACGACTGCGTCCTGACTGTACCCTTGCAAGACGTTGAAAAGCGTTTCCTTTATTCTGGTGGTTGTGGGACGCACTCTGTCGTCCTTTGGCGAGGCGAGATTTTTGCCTCTGTACTTTCCTGCAACAACTCTCATTTTTCACCGTTTATATTCAGAGAATATAAGTATTTTTGTTTCGAGCAGATAAAACTCATATCCATCGCTGTGTAAACAATCGTTTTATCCGCTTCGTTCATCGTTTACGTTTTCAATTTTACAAAAACGGTATCGCGATGTTATTTCGTTTTTTACGGCATATCCGCGCCGTATGGGTTGGCTCTTTCGCCGCTTGCGTCGATAATCCGCTTTTCGGTGACGAGAACGTCGAGCGGAACGTCGAAAGAATCCGTTTGAAGTCCTTCGACCTGCTGACAATCGAACGCAAGACCTATGACGAAACAATCGTGCGAGGCAAGATAACGGTCGTAATAGCCTTTGCCGTGTCCTGCTCTTTTCAAGCCGTCGAACGCAACCATTGGCACAACCGCAACGGTCGGGTCGTCAACAGAGTGCGAGCCGACGGGTTCGAGTATGCCCCATTTGTTGGTTTTGAAGTTGGTGAACGGCGAGATTGCGATTGCCTGCATTTCCTCGCCGCAAACTCTCGGCACGCAAACCACCTTTTCGAGCATAAGCGCAAGCCCTACGATTTCTTCGGTGTTCGGCTCGCCGTCCGTGCCTAAATAAACAAAAACTTTCGGTGCGTGCGTAAACTCGAAAAGTCCCGAAAGAGCGTCGGCGATTGCGCCGCTTGCCCATTCTTTTTGCGCCGAACTCATCTTTGAGATTTGCGCTTTTGCGAATTTTCGTGCTTCGATTTTGTTCATTTTTCAGTCGTTATTTATATGTTTTTTTGCGTGTTTTTTGCCGTTTTTTATATGCTTTTTGCGTGTTATTTTTGCCGTTTTTTATATGCTTTTTGCGTGTTATTTTTGCCGTTTTTTATATGCTTTTTGCGTGTTATTTTTGCCGTTTTTTATATGCTTTTTGCGTGTTATTTTTGCCGTTTTTTATATGCTTTTTGCGTGTTATTTTTGCCGTTTTTTATATGCTTTTTGCGTGTTATTTTTGCCGTTTTTTATGCGTTTTTCACGCTGTTTTTATGTCGTTGCAAGCGATTTTCAACGTCGATATTTTTGAAAATTTCGACGTGTTTTATCGTTTTCAATCGAGATACACTCTCTTGATTCTGCCCTTTTGCGATGTCATAAGGCAGTATTCTATGGTGTTTCGCTCGCTTGCGACTTCGTATGCTTTGTCGCCGTCGAAAAGCAGAACTTTTTCGCCGACTTTTGCCACCAAATCGCCCGTATCGACGACAAAACAGTCCATACATACGTTGCCGATGACGGCGCATTTTTTGCCGCAAATCCACACCGACGAGGGATTTTCCCTTGCAATCGAATCGGCATATCCGCCGAAAACGACCGCAGTGTTAGTCGCTTTTTGCAAAGCAAAATCGCCATAACTCACTCTTTCTCCCGCTTGCAAATATCGAGATTCGATGACCTGCGAATACGCGCTCATTGCGCCCCTGTATGCGTTTATGCCGAGTCGCACGCCGTCGTATCGCAAATTCTCATTGAAAAGCGAATGGCTCGAAGCAAGATGCGCTTTTATATCGGGATAATATCCTTTTGCAAACTCGACGAACTTGTCGAACGCGCTCTTTTGCGATTCGGTTTCGTCACGCAAGTGCGAATATATGCCCGAAACGTTTATGCCGAGCGCTTTTGCCTTTTGCAAGACGATTCGAAGTTCGTCAAGACCAAAACCCAGTCTGTGCATACCGCTGTCGACTTTTACATGCGTTTTCAGTTTTGCGGGATTTATGCGGTTTGAGTTTATCAAACTCACGATTTTTGCAAACTGATTTTCATTGTGCAAGCCGATTGTCAAATCTTGTCGATATGCCCTATATATCTCGTTTTCGCAAAGCGCAAGAACGAGAATTTCGCTTTTTATGCCTGCGCGCCTTAGTTTCAACCCTTCTTCAAGAGTTTCAACGCCGAAAGCGTCAACGATGTTTTCCGCTCGCTTTGCGACCTTTATAAGTCCGTGTCCGTATGCGTCCGCTTTGACCATAAGCATAACGGGAACGCCGACTAGCCGCTTTGTCACAAGGACGTTTTGCTCTATTCTGTTCAAGTCAATTTCGACGACGATTTTCACTGCCACCTCGCATAATCTTATGCGCGTGACATAGAGTCGGTGACATAATTTTTTGCTTTATGCCCTATCGCGCGGTATAATGCTTTCAAGTTTAAGAATACATAGCAAACTCAAAGCGAATATGCGGCGCAATTTTAAGGCGTTGCGCGGTTTTGTCGGTCGCAAATTATCTCTTTATGCTCAACCTCGCTTATAGTAGTTGATAAGGCAACCGTCGAGAATGATTTGTTTTTCGCTGTCGGTGAGAGCGTCCATACGCAAAGTGACGTTTTGCGATTTTCCGTCACGAACGAGGTGCGCCTCGAACTGAGTTTTGCCGCTCGCTATGACTCCTCTCACGTTCTCGATAATCACGATATCCCCTTTTAGATACTCGGTTTTGTCGTCTATGAGCGGAAGCATGCCCCAGTTGATGAGGTTGGAGCGATAACGCTTTGTCGCGTACTCTCTTGCGATATTCGCGCCGCCCGAAAGGAAGCGTTGACAACTTGCCGCTTGTTCTCTCGCACTGCCGTCGCCCGGTTTGACGGCAAATATGCAAGAGGAAATCGTCGTGTCGCCGAGTGATAATCCGAGCCTCTTCAATGCGTCTTTAACGTCGCTGTTTTCGCCGTCTCGCACTTTTTTGCTTTCACCGACGTAGGACGGGTCCTTTCTCGAAAGCGCAAACTCTGCAAGGCGCAAGGGATTGCTTCTGTACGACGAGGTTTCGCCCGAGGGTATGAGTTCGTCCGTAGTGGTGACGGGGTCGTTTATGACGCTGCAAAGTTTGATGGCAAGATTGTCTTTGAGCGGCGAAATGCTCGGTATGTCGGTGATGTTCGGACCATAGACGAGTTGTTGCGAGGAATCCGCCTTTCCAAAGCCGTTGTACACTCTCGACTCATACGCCTTTTCGTCGTATTCGAAGGGCGCAAAGTTCTCGTCGAAGTCTATATCCAAAGCGGACGTCAACACGCCGCCGTTTGCCGCTGTCGCCGCAATAGAGCGAGCGTCCATAAGCGCAACCGAAGCGATTTGATTGTCGGAAGGTTTGCTTCCCTCGCGTCTTTCAAAGTTTCTTGTGGTATGGCGAATACTGAATCCGTTGTTGCACGGAACGTCGCCTGCGCCGAAACAAGGACCGCAGAAACAAGGTTTGATGACCGCTCCGCTCTCGATGAGAGAGGCAATCGAGCCGCTTCTGACGAGCGCAAGATTTGTGGGTTGAGAGCCTGCGTATACGTTAAGCGAAAACGCGCCGCTGCCCACACTTTTGCCTTTGAGTATATTTGCGGCAAGCGCAATATTGTCGTAAGTGCCGCCTGCGCAACCTGCGATTACGCCTTGAGATACGAGGATTTTGCCGTCTTTTATTTTGTCCGTAAGACGGAACGAGGCCTCTCTCAAGCCCAAAAGTTTGTTGCCTTCCTTTTCGACTTCGGACAAAATATCGTACGGATTTGCAATTACGTCCGCAAGTTTGTATACGTTCGAGGGATGGAAAGGAAGCGCAATCATAGGCTCGACTTTGCTCAAATCCACCAGAATTCCACCGTCGTAGCGAGCGCCCTCTTGCGGCGCAAGACGCTTGTATTCGTCCTCTCTATGATAGGTTTTGAGATATTCTCTCGTCTTTTCGTCGGTGCACCATATTGAGGAAAGGCATGCGCTTTCGGTGGTCATAACGTCTATGCCGTTTCTAAATTCCATAGGAAGATCGTATATGCCCTCGCCCACGAATTCAAGAACGCAATTTTTGACGAATCCGCTCTTGAACACTTTGCCGATTATGGCAAGCGCAACGTCCTGAGGTCCTACGCCCTTGCGGACTTTGCCGCTCAAGCATACCGCTATGACGCGCGGATAATCTATGTCGTACGTTCTCTTCAAAAGTTGCTTGACAAGTTCGGGTCCGCCCTCGCCTATCGCCATAGTGCCGATTGCGCCGTAGCGTGTGTGCGAGTCGCTTCCGAGTATCATCTTGCCGCAACCTGCAAACATCTCGCGCATATAACTGTGAATGACGGCAACGTTTGCCGGAACGTAAATTCCGCCGTACTTCTTTGCGCAAGAGAGTCCGAAAACGTGATCGTCCTCGTTTATCGTGCCGCCCACCGCACAGAGCGAATTGTGACAGTTTGTCAAAACGTACGGAACGGGAAACTCGCTAAGTCCGCTCGCCTTTGCAGACTGAATTATGCCGACGTAGGTTATGTCGTGCGAAGCCATTGCGTCGAAGCGGATATTGAGTTTGTCCTCACGCCCCGAAAGGTTGTGCGCCGACAGCACCGAATATGCAATCGTGCCTTGTTTTAGCGGCTTTACGCCTGCCGCTTTTAGTTGCTCTTCGCCGACGAGTTTGCCGTGAAGATAATAGGTTGCTCCGTTTGTAAGTTCTATCATTTCTCTAAATTCCGTACGCCGATTTTGCGCATTTTGCTTTGCGTGCAACAGCGCAAACGGCTTGTATTCTCATTTGACGATTTACATAGTAAATCGAAAGTTATTTTTTGTTTTTGTCTTTCTTTTCGGGGGTGAAAACTTCAACGATGACTTCGCCGATATGATTGCGCATTTCGTGAATGAAAGCGTCGATTTTGCCCGTTGCGATATTCACCTTGAAACTCATCTCGCCGTCTTGCACGTTTTGACCTTTGACGATGACGTAAATCTCGCGCGTTATGCTGTTTTGCTTGATGCAAACCACATCGTCGTACTTGATTTTGTCCACGAAAAAGCCGAGAACGGCAATCATTTTGTCGTCCTTGAATCCGTAGTAACTGTTGAAAAGCACAAGCGCGGCGGCAACCGCAATTATGAGTGCGGCGACGAGGGATACCCACGCCACTGCCGGCTGTTGAGTGGTGACTCCGTTTGCGCCCGCAACCATTGCTATGTCGAGTCCGCCGATTGCCAGCGCGCCCAAAATTACGACGGCGACAATGACTGTTTTGACTATGCCGAAATTCATTCTAAACTTCATACTTCGCTCCTAAAAATGTCCG
The DNA here is from genome assembly GCA_963593735.1 of Phascolarctobacterium succinatutens. Lineage (GTDB taxonomy): Bacteria > Bacillota > Clostridia > Christensenellales > CAG-917 > CAG-475. The sequence continues at coordinate 38,007 of CAVBBF010000007.1, read as the reverse complement.
TTTGTTGTAAGTCTTTTGCGATTTTTTGATAATCTTTTGCTTGCGACTTTGCGCAATGCGTTGCTCTTATTCCTCGTCCGATTTATCGCTGTCGGATTTGTCCTTGACGTACTCGTCAATGGTTATCTGTCGTCCGTCCTGCGCCTCGTAGTCATAATCGTCCGATTGCTGCTCTGCGCGGAATCCGTACTCCACCGTGTTGATAACCGTCGTCGCGTCGGTGTAGAAACTGAAACCTTTGGTCTTGTAGTAGCCGATAAGTTCGATTGCTCTGAGCATAAAGTAGTACATCGACGGCAAGATGAGCGACATAAGTCCGCCTGTGGGAACGGCGAGCGTCGTCGTGCAAAGATACACGATCGTGAACGTCACTGCATAGGATTTGAAAAGTCCGCCGACGTTGCTCTTGACATAAGTCAAACTCCTCGTGAAACTCGTGTATACGCTCTCTTCGGGGTGGAAAATCATCCTCGGCAACCACCCTGCCAAAAGCGTGGCGCGCAACGAGCAAATGCAAATGCCTACGACAATGAGAATAGGCATAACGAAAAACGCTATCTTGTCGAAAAGCCCGAACAATATCGACAGCATCAACGTGGCAAAAAGCAAGTCGATGGGAAGGGTTATCGTGAGCCTCGCCGCCGAATATTTGCAGCACTTTTTGAAGTTGAGCGCCATGTTGCTCGCAAATCCGTAACGCATATTCGACGCCATTAGATTGTTTATTATGTCCGCGTTCGTGTAGTAGGAAAGCCCGAAAACAAAGCAGTAAAACGCATAGATGAAAATCACTGCAAACACAAGTCCGACGGTGATTCCGACATTCTGCGCGCATATTCCGAACACGCCCAGAATCGAATGCAAAACTCCGCCGATTGCGCCGCGTATGGTGGACGAGCCGTCCCACACAGACGCTATGCTGTCTTTTATCGCCAAAACGTAGGAGTTCACGTCGCCGACCGACGCAAGCGCGTTCCATATGGGAAGAATTATCGCCGCACCGATTGCAAGCGACAACACGAGGGATATGACGATCCACAAAAAGATCTTCACCGCGTGACCCATATTTGAAAACAAAAGGGATAACGAATACTTAAATTCCATATTACTCTCCGAGGCAACGCCTCATTTTTTCGCAAAACGAATTTGCGGATTTTATTTTGACCAAATATCTTTTTTCTTCTTTTCCAAGTCCATACGCTCTATGCCCGTGACCTCATAAAAAAGGTTGTACATAAGCGTGATGTAGAACGGGACGACGTATAGATACGCAATCGAGTCCAAAATCACCTGAGCAATTACGCCGCACTGTAGCGCGCCCGTCACAATCATACAAAACTCGACCGGAAGAATGCACAAAAGCACCGTGAAAAACGTGCTTGCAAGCCTTCCCGACATACTTCTGAGCGCTTGTCTGAGAGCGGCTTGTTTGGAAAGCCCCGTGTGCAGACAGTACGGCGGCCACAAAATGACTATCGACATAATGAGTATCATCGAAAACTGCATCAAAACGAGCGTAACCGACGAAAACACGAGCCACGTCACCCTGCTCTTGAAGGTCACCCACCATAGATAGTACAGTACGGTCGCAAGCAAGTTGAATATCTCGAACGAGCAGAACGCCAAAAAACAGAACAACAGCGAGGTCAAAAGGTTGAAATTGAGCCTTGTTTTCACTCTGTCGGGCGCAATAGAGAATACACCTATGCACATATGCGTGTCGATAACGCCGTACATAATCGCGATGAAAAACACAAGCAGCGCAAGCCCGATAAGCCCGAGATACCAGTAGGAAAACGGAAGTTCGCGCATTGCGACGTACATATCCGCAAAACTCGACGGATTTATTGTCTTATAGTCAAAAAGATAGTAAAGCGCCGAGGACGGCGAGAGCAAAAACGGCAATAGTAACGCGGGCGCAACGCTCATAAGCATAAGATATGCGCCTTTGTCGAAAAAGTATTTCCAAGTCTGCTTGAAGCAGGCTTTGCTGTTGTTGCTGTTTTTTACTCTCATCTTGCCTCCTTACTCGAACATTGCGAGTTTGTCTTTGAGTTTTGCAAGTTTCTCGGTTGCCTTTTCGAGTTTGTCTTTCTCGTTGTCGATAAGTTTTTGCGGCGCTTTGGACACAAATCCCGTATTTGCCAAAAGTCCTTGCGTCTTTTGTATGATTTGCATCGTGGCGGCAATCTCTTGATTGATACGTTCTTTTTCCTTATCCTCGTCGATTAGTTCGCCAAGCGGAACGAGAATTTCGGCGTCGTGCGTGACGATTGCGCTCACTTTTGCGCCAAGTCCGCTTCTGTCCTCGACAAGTTTGATTTCGTTCACGCCCGCGAGTTTTTGGATATACGCGCTTGCCGACTCGATAAACTTCGGGTCTTTTGCAATGAAGTACGCGTTTATCTTCTTTGACGGCGCGACGTTCATTTCGTTGCGCAAGTTTCTTATCGAACCGATGATTTCTCTGAGGCTCTCAAACTGCGCTTCTTCCTTTCTGAACACCCTGTGCTTGTTGTAAGACGGCCAAGCTTGAACCATCAATACGCTGCCCTTCGGCGCGAATTTCGAGTAGATTTCCTCGGTGACGAACGGTATGAACGGATGCAAAAGTTTGAGTATTTCGCCCAAAACGTACGCGAGCATTGCGATTGCGTGATTGTGTTGCTTCTTGTCCTCGGAATAGAGCATGGTTTTGCTCATTTCGATGTACCAGTCGCAGAATTCGCTCCACACAAAGTCGTAAAGTCTTGCCGCCGCAAGCCCGATTTCGTACTTGTTGAGGTTTATCGTAACTTCCTTGATTACGTCGTTGAGGCGAGTGAGAATCCACTTGTCCGCACCGTTGAATCTTGCGGGAATGGTCAAATCGTCGTCGTCTTTGATATTCATAATCACAAATCTCGACGCATTCCAGAGTTTGTTTACGAAGTTTCTGCAACTTTCGATTTTGCCGTCGGTGAATCTCGTGTCGCTGCCGGGGGCTATGCCCGTTGCCAGCGAGAAACGCAATGCGTCCGCGCCGTATTTGTCGATGATTTCGAGCGGGTCGATACCGTTGCCCAAACTCTTTGACATCTTTCTGCCCTGCGCGTCGCGCACGAGTCCGTGTATAAGCACCTCGCTGAACGGAACTTCGCCCATAAACTCTATGCCGCTGAATATCATTCTCGCAACCCAGAAGAAAATTATGTCATAGCCCGTGACAAGCACGTTGCCGGGATAGAAATAACTCAGATTCTTCGTCTTTTTGGGATATCCGAGAGTGCTGAACGGCCAGAGCGCGGAACTGAACCACGTGTCGAGAACGTCCTCGTCCTGATGTATATGATGTCCGCCGCATTTGGGGCAAGTGTCCACGTTGGTCTTTGAAACCGTCATCTCGCCGCAATCGTCGCAGTAGTACGCGGGGATTCTGTGTCCCCACCAAAGTTGACGGGATATGCACCAGTCGCGGATGTTTTCCATCCAGTTGAAATATGTGTTTTCAAATCTCTTGGGGATAAACTCGGTTTTTTTGGAACGCACCGCTTTGATTGCAGGCTCCGCAAGCGGCTTCATTTTGACGAACCATTGCTTGGACACGAGAGATTCCACCGTTTCTCCGCAACGATAGCAAGTGCCGACGTTGTGTGCGTACGGCTCTATTTTCACCATAAGGTCAAGCGCGATCAAATCCTCGACTATCGCCTTTCTTGCGGTGAGTCTGTCCATCCCCTTATATTTGCCGGCGTTTTCGTTCATAAGTCCGTCCTCGCCGATGACCTGAATCACGGGTAATTCGTGGCGCAAGCCGAGTTCGAAGTCGTTGGGGTCGTGCGCAGGCGTGATTTTAACCGCGCCCGTACCGAAGCCGATTTCGCAATAATCGTCCGCAACGACGGGTATTTCTCTGTCCGTAAGCGGAAGTTTGACGAGTTTGCCGACGTATTTCGCCATTTTCTCGTCTTTGGGGTTGACCGCAACCGCCGTGTCGCCGAGCATGGTTTCGGGGCGCGTCGTCGCAATGACGATTGCGTCATCCTCGCCTACGACGGGGTACTTGTAATACCAAAGGTTGGATTGTTGCTCTTCGTATTCGACCTCTGCGTCGCTGAGTGCCGTGTGGCAATGAGGGCACCAGTTGATTATGCGGTTTCCTCTGTAAATCAAGCCTTTTTTGTAGTAACGTACAAACGCTTCCAAAACCGCGTTCGAGCAGTTTTCGTCCATAGTGAAAGCGGACTTCGACCAGTCGCACGAAATGCCGAGCGCCTTTTGTTGCTCGACGATTCTTCCGCCGTACTGCTCTTTCCACGCCCAAGCGCGCTTCAAGAATCCTTCTCTGCCGACGTCGTTTTTGCCGAGCCCTTCCTCTTTTTTCAACTTTTCAACAACCTTGACTTCGGTTGCGATAGAGGCGTGATCGGTCCCCGGCATCCAAAGGGTTTCGTAGCCGCTCATTCTCTTGAAACGAACGATTATGTCTTGAATGGTTTCGTCAAGAGCGTGTCCCATGTGAAGTTGACCCGTGATGTTGGGCGGGGGCATCATAATCGTGAACGGTTCTTTTTCGGGGTTTGCGTGGGCTTCGAAAAATTTGCCCTTCATCCACATATCGTATATGCGTTTTTCAAACTCCGGAGTGTACGTTTTGTCCATATCCTGCATATTGTTTATCTCCTTGCGCCGCTACGGCGCGACTGTATTCAAAATTATTAAAACAATCCGAGAAACTCGAAAGTCTCTCGGAAAGCGCTGTATTTTATCGAAAAAAATCAACCTTCGTAGGTGCCGTCTTTCTTTTCTTGCACGATTTTTTGATCCTCCGCCTTGACGGATTCCGCCGTAGCGGCTTCCATTTTGCCTTCTTTGACGAGTTTGACTTGCTTCATCGTTTCGCGAAGATAACTGAACGCCGCGCCGTAACTCATCGCGATACCCCAAGCCAATATACCCCAGTCGGCATATTGAACGTAGTCGTGGAAGAACGCAAGTATTACGCCGACGGATATCGTGAACGAGGACACCTTTCCAAGCCAGTTCGCCTTGACCGTTGCGCCCTTTTTGAGGACGTAAAGCGCAATCATCGCTTGTATAAACTCTTTTGCGAAAATCAAAATCACGAATGCGTAATGCACAAACCACGGATTGTCGAGCGTGCCGTTTGCCACGAGATTCTTGCCAAGAGGCGTAAGTCCCGTGCAGAACGACAAACACGCAAGCACCGAAACGTGCATAAGTTTGTCCGCAATGGGGTCGAGCACCATGCCGATGCCGCTTTGCATATTGAACTTTCTCGCAATCCAGCCGTCAACCATATCGCTGCCCGACGCAAGGAAAAATACGCCAAGAGCAACGTAGAAAAGCAATTTACTGTCGCGAACGCCGCCAAGCGCCATCAACGTCACGAATACGGGTACGCACAAAATGCGGAAGTATGTGATGATGTTGGGGATTGTCCAGACTTCTTTGAAATCGATTTGACCGAGTTTTTTTGCCATACTGTTCTCCAAATGCGCACGCATATGCGAGCGTGCGACGATAATTTCTATCATTATACCAAAGAATTATCGCTATGTAAACAATAAAATCCCGCCAAAAAGCACAAAATATAGAAAATGTCAATACAATGCAACGAGGGAATGAATGAAACGATGCTTGATTATCATCAACAAAAACGCCGGCACAAGCAAAAAAATCAACTTTGAAAAGGTGGAAAAATGCCTCGGAAACGGCTATTCGTACACCCGTAAGACCTTGCCCGACGACGAAATAAACGAGATTGAGGGATTCGACGCGGTCGCAGTGTGCGGCGGCGACGGAACTCTCGGCTCGGTGCTCGAAAAGACGTGCAAAAAGCCGTTGGATTTGTTTTACTTCCCCGTCGGCACTCTAAACGACAAGGCAAAGGCGCAAAGATACGAAAAACACAAGAGCGTTTGTCCGAGTAGCGAGGGCTACGAATCGAGCGCAAAACCCGTCGTTTACGGCATATGCGAAAAAGTGTTGAGCGACGGAAAGTATAAAACCGTCGATTGCGACGGCGACGTGTTCGCCTACGTTTTTGCAGCAGGCTCATTTACGCCGATAGGCTACACGTCAAAAGTGAAGAACAAACAGAAATTCGGCATACTCGCATACGTTTGGCAAATCCTCAAAGAATACAAACCGCACAGAATCGAGGCAAAGATTGAAAACGGCAAACACGTCCATGAGGGCGAGTTTACTCTCATTATGTTTTTGAAGTCGCCAAGATGTTTCGGCTTTCGCTTCAACAAAGCGTTCGAGCAAGACGGCACGAGCGGTCATCTGCTTGCGATACGCTCGCCAAAACATAACGGACTGCTCGGAAAAATCGAAATGTTTTTCCCCTTCTTCAGAGTGTTTTTTGTAGGTTTGAAAAAGGAAAAGACAAGCGGAAAAATCTTGTTCGAGAAGACATATTCAACCTATCTCACGCTAAAATCCCTCGTCGATTTTTGCAAGGACGGAGAAAAACAAACGGTGAGCGACGGCGCGTACAAAGTTTCGTTCAAACGCTCGATTTGCAACTTTACCGTCATCGGAAAATTTTGAAAAAACAAAGCGAAAAACCGCAATGTTTTACAATAAACCGACATTTTTGTAATACTTTGACAATAAAACTAAGAAAATGAAAAACCCCACTGTTTGGTAGGATTTTTCGTCGTTTGCTATTGAATGTTTTATAAAAAACACGGTTTTTTAGAACAATTTTTGCTTAAAAAGACAACTTTTCGAGATTTTGTGACGATTCTCTGTCGCTCGGCAAATATCGGACTTAACCGAGAACGAGTTTTACGACGTCGGCAGGCGTGTTTAAGATATAATCGGCTTTGTACATTTCAAATTCTTCTTTGTTTCCGTAGCCGTAAAGGACGGCTGCGCAATCGACGTTTTCGACATGCGCGCCTTCGATGTCGTAGAGCCTGTCCCCCACCATCAAGACTTTGCTTTCGTCCTCGACTTTCAGATTGTCGAGCACCATTCTCACAACGTCGCGTTTCGATTCCTTGCTTGCGTCGCTCGACGCGCCACCCACAAAATCGAAATACTTTGCAAGGTCGAAGTCTCGCATTATCATATCCGTAAATTTGATTGGCTTGCTTGTTGCGACGGCAAGAATTTTGTCTGCGTTTTTGAGTGTTGACAGCATGTTGCGAACGCCGTCGAATACCTTGCAATTTTTGTAACCGCCCGCTTCGTATACTCCCCTATACAATCCGATGAGTTTTTCGATTTCGGGCAATTCCAAGCCGAAAAATTCGCGCATCGAAACTCTAAACGGCGGGCCCACCATTTTGTCGAGGATTGCGCTTGTGTACGGTATGTTTTCTTTGTCGAGCGCATACGCAATACATTCGGTTATTCCCGGTTTGCTGTCCGTCAACGTTCCGTCGAGGTCGAACAAAATATAATCGTATTTCTTCATTTTTTCGTCCGCTCGCAAACAAACAAGGCGCATTTTCGTCAAACCGCCCTGTTTTTGCTTATTTTGCATTTATTTTTATATTATAAGTCTAAACAAACCTTTCCACTTTGTCAATCCATTCGCCTTGCAATAAATCCGCAATCGGCACGTCGAGTATGGTTTTCACCCCTCTTTGCCCGTTTTCGTACTCTTTTGCGAGTGCTTTTGCATATGCGATAAGCACCCCTGCCGTAAAAGTCGGATTGCTTTCAAGGTTCAATGAAAACTCCGCTTTTGACTTAAAACCGTCAAAAACGCCGTTTGCAAGCACGAAACCGCCGTGTTGTGCGCCTCCGCAATGCTCGTCGAAGTATTTTTCGTCCACAAAATGCACTATCGTGTCGTACTGTGCAAAATAATTGGGCATATTTGCGATTTTACGCTCGATTTCCTCTTTGTCTGCGACTTTTTCGACAACGACGTAGCACTCTCGCAAATGCTTTTCTCTCGGCGTTAAATCTCTGTCAACGCCCTCGCGTACGAGTTGCAATGCGGATTCTTTTGGAACAGTGTATTGTTTTGCCTTTACAACCCCTTTTATGTGCCGTATCGCCTCGCTGTGTCCTTGCGATACGCCCCTGCCCCAAAACGTATGGCATTTGGAGTTTGGAATAACGCCGAAAACCATCGCGCGCACAAGAGAGAAAAGCCCCGGGTCCCAACCTATGCCGACAAAACACAATCTGTCGTTGTCAAATGCGATTTTCGACATTCTATCTATGTGTTTTACCATTTCGGCGTGCGTATCGAAACTGTCTATCGTGTTGAATTTTGCCGCAATCTTCGCCGCCGTATCTTGCAAATCGCTTTGAGAGCCGACACACAACAACGCAACGTCCATATCGAATTTGAAAATGTCGTCTTGCATATAAACTTGCGTTCCGCAATCCGACTTTACGCCGCTTCTTCTCGAAAATATCCCGACAAGTTCAATCTTTTCGTCGGACAATATGATTTTTTCGCACGCTTTGCCCAAATTGCCGTAGCCGACAATGCCAATTCTGATTTTCTTTTTATTTTCGTCCCGTTCAATCATGTTTACCCCCTCTTATCGCAAGTTTATGTGACATAATTGCGCACGATTTGCGCTCGCGCAGGCATAATATGTCATAGCAACGCATCGATATTGTGCAATATATGCGCATACGCCACGCTTGGTGACGAATATTTTGTCGTTAAGGATGAAAAGCCTATTGTTCGATATGCAAACTCTGTCTTGCGATGAAAAAATCTCGTTTTTCAAGACAAAACTCTGTTTTCCGAGACGGAAATGCCGATTTTGTGACGATAATTCCGCTTTGCACTCGGATTTATTTGCATAAAACCGCCGTGCGTTGACAATAATACTGCGAGATATGGATATGGTTAAACGAGGTGATTTGTATTATGCCGATTTAAGCCCCGTCGTCGGAAGCGAACAAGGGGGAATTCGTCCTGTTCTCATCGTGCAAAACAACGTCGGCAACAAATACAGCCCCACGATAATCGCCGCGGCGGTGACATCGCAACTCGACAAGGCAAAATTGCCAACGCACATTGCGCTCGAAGCGGGAAAATACGGTTTGCCGAAGGATTCCGTCGTTCTTCTCGAACAAATACGCACCCTCGACAAACGCCGATTGAAAGAAAAAATCGGCGAATTACCCCTCAACATGATGACAAGAGTCAACGAAGCGTTGCTCGTGTCGCTCGGATTTTTTGAAACTTAAAAAGCACGCCTTTGCGTGCTTTTCGCTAATTTATCGATATTTTATAAAATTTACAGTTGCTTTTTTTAGAAAATCGCTCGATTTTCAAGCAATTATGGCGGATTTGGCGTTATTTAGAGATTCTAATATTTGATTTCAAATGTTTGTTTTCCAATACTTTTCAAGCGTTTGCGTGCAATATTTTCGATATTCAGTCCTCGTAAACATCGAAAAGCGTAACCATAACCTTGTTGATTATGCGCCAGTCGAAACCCTTTTGAAAAAGATGCGCGCCGACCTTTTGCGAATCCGATTTATCCTCTATTTTCTTCGTTTTGACAAACTTTCTCGCCATTTTTTCGGCAAGTTCGAGTTCAAAATCGTCGTCGATTTCGTCAAAAACTATATTCTCGACGACATTTTTGTCCACGCCTTTTTCGTTTGTGAGTTTATAGACTATTTTTCTTGCGCCGTAGCGCGATTTGTTGAAGAGCAAAAACGTGCGCACGTACTCCTCGTCGTCGACGTATCTGTAACTTTTCGCTTTGGAAAGTGCAAAATCCACTTCTCCTTTGTGGAAGCCTTTGTCGTACAACTTGTCCTTGCATTCCTGCTCCGAACGAGCAGAACCCGCAAGGTATTTCACAAGCGTTTCGTAAGCCTTTTTGGCTCTTTCTTCGTCAAGAGGATAATCAGACACAATGCACCCAAAAGTTGAATTATTTAAATTTTCGGCATTCTAACCGAGTTTTTTGAAACAAACAACGCCCGTATCCGCGACGTTTGCACGACCGAGCGAGGCTTCGTTTACGCCTTCGATAAACGTGTTTTTGTCGTCGAGCGCAACGTAGACTTTGCTCGTAACGTCGTTGTCGTAGGTTATATCGTCAATCAAAACGCCGCTCCTATGAAGATACTTTTCGACGGTTGCGTGAGTTGGATAATCCGCGCGAATCTCGACGAGCGCACTCTCGACTTTTTGAGATATTTTGCCCGACTTTACGGCTTCTGCCGCCGTTTGAGAATACGCTCCGACAAGTCCGCCTGCGCCGAGTTTTATTCCGCCGAAATATCTCGTCACGACGATTGCCGTTTTGACGATATTCTGCTTGCGAAGCACGTCGAGTATAGGCTGACCCGCCGTACCCGACGGCTCGCCGTCGTCGCTGAATCTCGTGACATTTCCGAGTTCGTCGCCGACGTACGCATAGCAGTTATGCGTTGCGTCGGGATACTTTTTACGCACGGATTTAACAAAATCTTCCGCTTCGTCGGCGTTGAGTTCGCCTTTTACGGTGGCAATGAAAATCGAGCGTTTTATCTCGATTTTCACCTCAAACTCACCGTCAACGTAGCGATACGTTTTCATTCGACAGTGACTTTGTAGAAATTCTTTTTGCCCTTTTGAAGGACAAATCCGTTTGCAACCTGACTGTCGCTGATTTGCGCCATAATGTCCGTCACTTTTTGATTGTCGACGGATATGCCACCGCCTTGAATGAGGCGTTTTGCCTCGCCTTTGGACGGAACTTTCGCAACCGCGACGAGAATGTCCGCAACAGAAGTCATACCTTGCGGTATAGTTGCGCTCGGCATATTTTCGCTGTCGCCCGAGAATGCCGCGCGTGCCTTTGCAAGTGCGTCGTCGGCTTCTTTTTCGCCGTGTACCATCTTGGTGAGTTCGTATGCGAGGCGTTCTTTTGCCTTGTTCATACGCTCGTCGTTATAGCGAGTGAGTTCTTTGATTTCGTCAAGCGGCACGAACGTGAGGAAACGGAACACTTTTTCGACGTCCGCGTCGGCGATGTTGCGCCAGTATTGAAAGAAATCGTACGGTGCGGTTTTGTTCGGGTCGAGCCAAACCGCGCCCTTTGCCGTCTTGCCCATCTTTATGCCTTCCGAGGTCGTGAGCAAACCGAAAGTGATTGCAAACGCGTCTTTTTGCTCTTTTCTGCGGATGAGATCCGCTCCCGAAAGCATATTCGACCATTGATCGTCGCCGCCGCATTGAAGCACACAGCCGTACTTGCGGTTGAGCACCAAAAAGTCGTAGGATTGCATAAGCATATAGTTGAATTCTAGGAAAGTAAGTCCCTTTTCGAGGCGTTGCTTGTAGCACTCTGCGGTGAGCATACGGTTCACCGAGAAGTTTGCGCCGACTTCGCGCAAGAAATCGATGTAATTGAGGTCGAGAAGCCAGTCGGCATTGTTGACAAGAATCGCCGCGTTTTCGCCCTCGAAACGCACGAATTTCGCCATTTGCTTCTTGAAGCAATCCACGTTGTGCTGAATGGTTTCTTTGGTCATCATCGAGCGCATATCCGTACGTCCGGACGGGTCGCCCACCATTGCAGTACCGCCACCGATAAGAATGATGGGACGATGACCTGCGTCTTGCAAACGCTTTGCGACTATCATTTGCATAAAATGACCGACGTGAAGGCTGTCCGCCGTCGGGTCGAAGCCGATGTAGAAGGATTGAGGACCTTCGTCGAGCAACTTTTTGAGGTCTTCTTCAAAAACCACTTGTTTAACCAATCCGCGTTCGCGAAGTTGGTCGATAACGTTTTGTGACATAATATAAATTCCTTTAATATTATTTAATATTTCGATTGTAACACCCCTTTTGAGGTTTGGCAACTTGTTTTTGAAAAGGAAAATCGCAAACGCGAAGACATCCGAAAAGGCTTTTTCGATAAATCGGTATTCTAAACGCCTATTGCCAAATTAGATATCCGAAATATACCAAAAGTTGACGACTTGTAGACAGCACAAAACTTTTTGCAAACAACATTATTTTTGCGTATTTTCTTGATAAAATAATATCAATATGATAAAATATCGATAATAATATAAAAACACTCTTTTTGGAGGCTATTATCTATGCAATATTCAAGTGAAGTTGAAAACATGTGTTGCGTTGCAAAGGGTCCCAATCACGGTCCCGCCCCTATACCCGAAGAAGGTAAGTGGGTGCAAGCAAGAGAAATCAAGGACATCAGCGGTCTTACTCACGGTATCGGTTGGTGCGCTCCTCAACAAGGCGCGTGCAAACTCACCCTCAACGTCAAAGACGGCGTTATCCAAGAGGCTCTTGTCGAAACTATCGGTTGCTCGGGTATGACTCACTCCGCGGCTATGGCGGCTGAAATCCTCGCCGGCAAAACCATTCTCGAAGCGCTCAACACCGACCTCGTATGCGACGCTATCAACACCGCTATGCGTGAACTTTTCTTGCAAATCGTATACGGCAGAACGCAATCCGCATTCTCGGAAGGCGGTCTCGTCATCGGCGCAGGTCTCGAAGATCTCGGCAAAGGTCATCGCAGCCAAATCGGCACGATGTACTCCACCGTTTCCAAAGGACCTCGTTATCTCGAAATGGCCGAAGGTTACGTCACCAAAGTCGCTCTCGACGCAAACAACGAAATCATCGGTTATCAATTCTGCAAACTCGGCGTGTTTATGGATATGATCAAAAAAGGCGTCGACGCAAACGAAGCGCTTGCAAAATGCACCGGCACGTACGGCAGATATAAAGCAGAAGACGGCGCTGTTAAGTGGATTGATCCGCGTCAAGAATAATCGGAGGACGAAACAATGAGTGTAACATTTGAAGGTTATGAAAGAAGAATAGACAAAATCAACGGCGTGCTTGCAAACTACGGCATCAAAGACCTCGAAGACGCAAGAGCCATCTGCCTCGAAAAAGGCGTTGACTGCAACGCTATCGTCAAAGGCATCCAACCCATCTGCTTTGAAAACGCCGTTTGGGCATACACTGTCGGTTGCGCAATCGCAATCAAAAAGAACTGCGTAAACGCGGCGGACGCGGCAGAAGCAATCGGCGAAGGACTTCAATCCTTCTGCATCCCCGGTTCGGTCGCAGAGCAACGTAAAGTCGGTCTCGGACACGGCAACCTCGCCGCAATGCTTCTTAGAGAAAGCACAAAGTGCTTCGCTTTCCTCGCAGGTCACGAATCTTTCGCGGCGGCAGAAGGCGCAATCGGCATTGCAAGAACCGCAAACAAAGTGAGAAAAACTCCCCTTAAAGTCATCCTCAACGGACTCGGCAAAGACGCGGCGTTTATCATTTCTCGTATCAACGGCTTCACTTACGTCCAAACCAAGATGGACTACTTCACCGGCGAAGTCAAAGTTGTCAAGGAAACAGCATACTCCAACGGCGAACGCGCCGCAGTCAGAGTTTACGGCGCAGACGACGTCACCGAAGGCGTTGCGATTATGCGTCTTGAAGACGTTGACGTTTCCATCACCGGCAACTCCACAAACCCCACTCGTTTCCAACACCCCGTCGCAGGCACCTACAAGAAATGGTGCGTTGACAACGGCAAGAAATACTTCTCCGTTGCGTCCGGTGGCGGCACGGGTCGTACGCTTCACCCCGACAATATGGCGGCAGGTCCTGCGTCCTACGGCATGACCGACACGATGGGCAGAATGCACTCCGACGCACAATTTGCAGGTTCTTCATCCGTTCCCGCACACGTCGAAATGATGGGTCTCATCGGTATGGGCAACAACCCGATGGTTGGTGCTTCGGTCGCTTGCGCAGTCGCTGTACAAGAGGGTCTCACCAAGTAATCGTTTGCACAAGCGAACGAAAAATCTTTGCGTAAGCAAAGTAGCACCGATAACACAAAAGGCACTCTTTGAGTGCCTTTTTTATATGCTTCGATGTTTATAAATTCATTTGGGTGTGGGCAACGCCCACCCTCAATTATTAATTATCCACTATTAATTATTAATTAATTCAATCAATACCCCAATTCCTCATTGACGATAACAACTTCGTAGGGGCAATTCGTGGGTTTGCGCCAAAGCACCGTCAAGGCTTTGCAGATACGTTCGGGACTCGAACAATCGTAGCATTTGTTGCCGCCGTTTGCGGCGCAAGGCGTGTTTTTGTGAAGCCTGACGGCGTTTTTCGGAGCGGCGATATTTCTTGCTCGCCACAACGCGCTTTCAAAATCTGGTGCGATTTTGTTTTTGCCGATGACTATATAAACCTTTTGATGTCCGTACAACTCGCCTGCCACTCTGTTGCAGTTGCCGTCGATGTTGACAATTTCGCCCGTTTCGGCAACACCGTTTGCGCTTGTGAGGAATATGTCAGCCGTAAGCGCTTCTTTCATAACTTCGACAGGTGTTTTGCCGTCGGGATTGTCGAAACGATATAGCACCTCGTTGTGCGTTTCAAGCAGTTTCAAAACGCCTATTTGGTCGAGGGTTACGCTTCCGCCGAAACCTACGCTTTTGCCGTCTATTTGGCTATCGAGATACTCGCTTGCTTCCTTTGCCGTTTCAAACGTCGAAACCTGAAAGCCGTGCGCTTCGAGATTGTTTTTCAAAACCGAAAAATCCATATGTGATTTCACCCTATTATTTATAACAATATCGTAATGTATATTTATATTTTCCAATATCGCAGATATGAAAAGCGCAACGGTGCATCCGTTGCGCTCTTTGCTTCGTTATTGAACTCTCACGATGTCCGTTTGCGCAAAGTTTTTGATTTCTCTCATATGGCTGTTTGCTTCTTCAAACGTATTTTGCGGCGAGCCCTTGTGGACGTACGTCTTACGTTTAAGCACGAAGAAGAATTTGCCGTCTGCCGCCTCGATCGTGTAAGTGCCGATGATGGCGTGAGATTTGAAGCGATTGATTGCGCGCTCGCAGAATGCTTGCGTTGTGTAGTTGGAACTTTCGTAGATATTGTTTCCGCTTGCGTCGTAGAGCGTGTAGAACCACTCTTGCGTGCCGTCCTCTTTGTCGACGTGTTCGATGACGTACTTGCCGTAAATGACCGCTTCGTCGAAACCTGCGACAGGCTTGGGCGCTTTGCGCTTATTCTTGGGCGTTTTGAGTGCGGCAAACGGAGGCGCGACTTTCTTGATGACGACTTTCTTGTCCTTGTTTGCATTGAGTGCTTCGAGTTCCGCTTCTTTTGCGGCGAGTTTCTTTGCAAGCGCGGCAGAAGGCGTACCTTCATAGTAGCAAGCGTCTTCGGGGTCGTAATAATATCCCTCGTACGTTCCGTCGTACTTCGACCAGTCGTCGGGTTTCTTCTTGACGACTTTCTTTGCGGCGGGTTTTTCAACGCCTTGTTTTTTGACCTCTTCAACAGGAGCGGGTTCTTCCTTGACCTCCTCTTGAACGACCGGTGCGGGAGCAGGTTCTTGTACAGGTTCTTCTTTAACCGATTCTTGAACAGGTTCGGGCTTCGGCTCTTCCTTTACGGGTTCTTCCTTGACAGGCTCGACGACAGGCTCTTGAACGGGTTCTTCCTTGACCTCTTCGGGAACAGACTCTTCCTTAACCGCTTCTTCGACGGGTGTTTCTTCCTTGACTTCCTCTTGCGCGACCGACTCGGGAATCTGCTCTTCCACAGGTTCGGAGATCTGCTCTTCCGTCACGACAGGCTCGTCTTGAACAACCGCTTGTTCGTCGACAGGCTCGTAGGTTTTTGCGGCTTTGCCTTTTCTTTTACGCAAAAGTCCGAACAACTCCAGACGTTTTTGAGCAATTTTTTGATTGAGGCGCAATTCCTCGCCGGTGACGCCGTATTCGGCAAAAAATTCGTTTTCGGCTTGGTCTTCTTTTCTGTCGTTACGTTCCTTGACGGCTTTGATGATGTTGACCAAAAAAACGGCAACGATAGCAAGCGCTGCAACGATTGCAACGGCGATGACGATCAATGCGGCGGTTCCGTCAAGCGGACCGAGTGTGATGTCTGGCATAATTTCCACTCCCTTATAAGAGTTTTATAAACACAAATATCTTAACACACAACGCGCGCAAGCGCAATACATTTTTCTTTTTTTCCGCCAAATCTCCCTTTTTTGTCGCCAAAAAGCGCAAGAAATGCGGAAAAATACTGTGTTTTTACAATATTAGGATATGCAAAAGATGTGCAAATACAACGAAAAAAAGCAGAAAAAAGCAAGAAAAAACAGTAGAAAAATCGCTCAAAAAATCATAAATAAAAAGAAAGCGAACAAAAAACATCTTTGTTCTCATTCGTATTTGCAAAAAGCGCAGTCCTTGCGCCAATCGAAAACCAAATGAAAGCGGCTTAGGCAAAAACAACGAACAACGAACGCAAAAACATTGCGGCGCAAAGTATGAGGCAGGCTCCCCTTGTTTTCTTCACTCTGTCGAGAAATACAAATCTCGAAACAAACACCATAAGAGCGATGAGCGCAACGACCGCGATTATATCCGCAGATACGGCTACCGTCGAAAAACTTACGCTTCCCACAAGTCCGACGAACAATCTGAACGGCACGAGCAGATATTTGAGCGGCAAGACAATTCCGCCTAAGCCCGTTATCGTGGCGAGCGCAACAAGAATGAGCGATATGACGAAAAATGTCATTATGTACGGAAGGATCAAAAAGTTGGACAGCACGAACAATGTCGGCACTTCGCCGAAAAAGTACGCAACGAGCGGATAGGTAAACAAGTTTGTCGCAAACGATAAGGCGCAAACTTTTGCGAAATTCGTGCCGATTTTGCGTTTCGGGCTTATCTTTTCAACGAGTTTAAGCCCTGTTCTTTCAAACGGTCTGTTGAAAATGAATATGCCGAACACGGAGGCGAAGGAAAGCAAAAATCCGATGTCGAACAAGTCGGCGGGGCGAATAATCAAAATTACGATTGCGGCGAGAGATATGGACGACACGTCGTCTTTCTTTTTCGAGAAAGCCGACGAGAACATGTACACGCCGCTCATAATCACCGCGCGTAGCGACGAAGCCGTGAACGAGCATAGCATCGAATAAAAAAACGTCGCGACAAGCACTATCGCAAAACTCGCTTTGGGATTTACTTTCAACTTTTTGAGGAGAAAATAAATTGCTGTGGCGAGCGTCGAAACGTGCAGACCGCTGACAGCAAGGACGTGAGCAAGTCCGCTGGATTTGATGTCGTCGTACATGTCGGAATCAATGCCGGACTTGTCGCCGAGCACCAACGCTTGAACGATAGAGGCGGTTTTGTCGTCGAGATTTTGGCGCAATATTTTCTTTATGCGCACTTGCAGATTGTCGGGAAAACTCAATTTGCCGCCCGAAACGCTGTACGCAGAATAAGCGGTTATGGAATAGCGTTGACCGCTCGATATTTTGCGAGGATAAAAACTGTCGAATTTTTCGTGCGAGTAATAGCGCAATTTGCCCGTCAAAACCACGGTGTCGCCAACGGAAAAGTTCAAATCGTCGAGATATGCGTACACTCTCGCTTCATACTTGACCTTCTCTCCGTCAACGTAAATATCGGCAGCGTCGAAGGAGTAATATTTGCCGCTGTAAACAATCTCGCTGTTGACTTTTGCGGTTATCTCTCCCGAATAATTATTCAATTTGACCGAATTATATTGCATATTCGTTGCGGACATCGCGATAAAACCGACGATGAGCGCAAGCGGAATATAAAAGAATTTTCTCGACTTTTTGAAAGAGACGACAAGCGAAAACGACAAAAGGAAAATAATCGAAAGCAAAACGAACGCCCAAATGCCCGAGCCGCTGCACGCTTCGGCAATGATTATGCCGAAGACAAGGGTCAGAGCGAAAAACAGCATCGGTCTGTAATTAAATAATCGTCTTCCTTTTATCCTCATACTTTCATCTTTTGTTACACGTTCGTCGATGCGATTTGCAAAAACGGAATTAATATATACGACAACTAATAGTCAAAAAAACGGACTTTACGCCACTATTTGTCACACAAAAAGTCCGTTTTGAGATATCATTTTCTTCCTGTAATAACAACGTCAGCCCCTAAGCCGAGAATGTCTTTTGCAACAACGTCGCCGATTTTTACATCGTCGGAAACTTTTAGTTTGCCGATAAAATTCACAACGTCAAAGATACGCTCTTTGGGAACAGTGGTTGACGTTTTGCAGGAAGCAACGCTGCCCGACTTCATCTCGACAAGAGTCGTAACGCATCTTTTGGGGTGCGTGTATTCCTCTTTTCCGTACATCGCGCCTCGCTTGCAGGTGTTTCCAAAAACAACGACTTCCCCGTTTACTTCTTCTATTGTAAGTGGACAACCCATGGGGCACATTATGCAAATCGTATTCATTTTTCCAACCTCACGACGACATCGCCCGTAACTGCGGATTTGTCTATAATCACGTTGCCCATTTCACCCGGGGCAAGCACCATACATTTTTTGCTTGCAAGCACGTTTCCGTCGCTTTCGACGACGAGTTTGCAGTTTTTGTACACGTCGCCGACTCTGAAAAAGATTTGCACTTTTCCTTCGCCCTTGTTGAGGATTTGCGGAAGCGCGTATCTTACGCCGTCTTTTGCGATGACGTTGACTCTTTCGCCGAGTTTTTCGGATTTGCAAAGAGCGTATTTCGCAGCGCACTCGCCTGCCGTTTCCGCCTCGTGAGATACGTTGTCCACAAGGTCGTGGACGTGAAGGACGTTTCCGCAAGAGAATATGCCCTCAACGCTCGTCATTCTGTTTTCGTCAACGACGGCACCGTTGGTGATTCCGCTCATCTCGACTTTTGTGCCGCTTAGCAAATCGTTTTCGGGGATAAGTCCGACGGAGAGCAAAAGCGTGTCGCACGCAACATACTCCTCTTTGGAAAGATCGGGTTTTCTGTCCGCCCCTACCGGTGCGTACCAAAGCCCCGTCATGCGAGGTTTGCCTTCCACTCTCGTGATTGTGTGGCTATACTTGATGGGAATGTTGTAGTCGTCGAGGCACTGAACGATGTTACGTTTGAGTCCGCTCGAATACGGCATAAGTTCGAGCACGAGTTTGACGTATGCGCCCTCGGTTGTCATACGGCGCGCCATAATGAGCCCTATGTCGCCACTGCCGAGAATGACTACGTCCTTGCCCACGAGATAGCCGTCGAGGTTGCAAATCTTTTGCGCCATACCTGCGGTGTAAATGCCTGCCGGACGAGTGCCGGGGAGCGCGATTGCGCCTGCGGTGCGTTCTCTGCAACCCATTGCAAGCACGATTGCGCCTGCCTTTATTTTGCAATATCCCTGCGTGGGAGAAAGCACGCATACTTCCTTGTTTTCGTCAAGGGAAAGCACCATACTTTCGAGCATAACGTCGATATCTTCCGCCTCGACCATCTTGCGGAATCTGTCCGCATATTCGGGTCCCGTCATTTCTTCGCCGAAATAATGAAGTCCGAAGCCTTGATGTATGCACTGATTGAGTATGCCGCCAAGTCGCACGTCACGTTCGAGAATGAGCGTTTTTGCGCCTTGCTTGCGGGAAGCGAGAGCCGCCGCCATACCGGCAGGACCGCCGCCTATGATAACTACGTCGTAGGAAAGCGCGCTCATCTTTGCACCTCCTTCACTCTGCATACGGCGATTTGAGAATCCTCGCCGCCGCCTTTTCTGACTTTGTCGAGAGGGATATCGAGTTCCCTCGATATGATTTCCATAACTCTCGGACCGCAGAAGCCGCCTTGGCATCTGCCCATACCCGCTCTCGTGCGGCGTTTGACCGCGTCCACAGTGTACGCTTGTAGCGGCGAATGAATCGCGTCAACTATTTCCGCTTCCGTAACCTTTTCGCAACGGCAAACGATTCTTCCCCACGCCTCATTGTCTTTGATGAGCGAATTGAGTTCGTCCTCGCTAAGTTCGAGCAATCTCTTATGCTTTGGCATAACTGTGACGTACTCGTCTTTGAGAGGCGCATTTGACATATTTGCGATTTGTTCGTCAATATATTCCGCAATCGCAGGCGCGGATGTAAGCCCGGGCGAGCAAATGCCTATTGCCATAACGAAATTCTTTTTGAGTTTGGACTCGCCTATGACGAAGTCGTGACCTATTATCGTGCGAAGCCCCGAATACACTCTTATGCACTTATTGAACGCAGGGCATTTGTAAGAGAGCGGAACGCTGCGCCTCAAAAGGTCGAGAGAATCGAGCGAGGAAGCCGTATCGTCGTCGTCCGTCGTATCGATTGCGGTGGGTCCGTATATGACGTTTCCGTCAGCCGTGGGCGCAACGAGCACGCCTTTGCCGAGCGCGGTGGGAAGTTGGAAGATGACGGTGTTTACGTTCTTCCTTTCCGTGTTGTCGAGAACGAAATAATCTCCTCGTCTGTAAGTCGTGTCGTAATGCTCTGCGCCTGCAAGGTCGTTTATGTGCGCTCCGTGTGCGCCTGCGCAGTTGACGACGTACTTTGCCCTGTATTCGCCGTCGTTGGTCTTTACGATATACTCGCCGTCTTTATTCTCTATTGCAATGACTTCTCTTTCGAGCAAAATTTCCGCTCCGTTGAGAATCGCTCTGTCGGCGTACCCTATGCAAAGTTGATAGGGCGAAACGATACCCGCGCTCGGCGCATAGAGCGAATACTCAATATTGTCCGAGATATGAGGCTCGAAAGCGAGGGTCTTTTCCCTATCCCAAACTTCCACCGAAACGCCGTTGGCTTTTGCCTTTTGCTCGAGTTTCAAAACGCCGTCGTACTGCTCTTTTGTGGCAACCACGATAGAGCCGCATTTGAGGTGCGGAACGTCGAGTTCTTGTGCGTCGCGCCAAACGAGGGCGTTTCCTTTGACATTAAATAGAGCCTTTAACGTATTCGGCTCGCAGTCATAACCTGCGTGCACGATTCCGCTGTTGGCTCTTGTTGAAAACGAGGCAACGTCGTCCTGCTTTTCCAAAAGCAAAACTTTGAGATTGCGACGCACAAGTCTGTCAAGCACGGCGCAACCTACAATACCGCCACCTATGACGATACAATCGTATTTCATACCTTGTTCACCTTGTTGCCCGAAGGCAAAATGTCATTTGACGTTGAATTTCTTTTTGTAAGATTCGAGATTATCCTTGATGATAAGTTCGGCAAACTCTCTGTTTTTGACTTGGAAAACGGTGGTTTGTTTGCCTTCGAGTTGCTTGTAAACCCTGAAAAAGTGCGACATTTCTTCCATAATGTGCGCAGGCAGTTCCTCGATTTCCTTGTATGTATTCCAAGTCGGATCTTTGAACGGGATTGCGATGATCTTGTAGTCCATCTCGCCGCTGTCTTGCATCATCATAACGCCGATGGGATAGCACCTAACGAGCGCAAGCGGAACGATAGGCTCCGAACAAAGCACCAAAACGTCGAGAGGGTCGTTGTCCTCGCTGTATGTGCGAGGGATAAAGCCGTAGTTTGCCGGATAGTGCGTGGACGTATACAAAACTCTGTCCAGAATCAGCGAACCCGTCGCTTTGTCGAGTTCGTATTTATTTTTGCTGCCTTTTGAGATTTCTATGCAAGCAAGGAAGTCCGTGGGTGTGATGCGTTGAGGGTCAACGTCATGCCAAATACTCATTTTGTCACCTCTAACTATTTTATAAATTTTATTATAATAACCCGCACCGAAAAAGTCAATACGGCATACCTAACAAACGTGCGTTTTTTTGCAAACCGCGACTTAATGCGAAAAATGTCACCACAAAATCGTTTTTTACACGTTTTGAGAGGATGTTGTATATCCCTGCGCTTGCGATTGAGCGCAAACTGTGCTAAAATTTGTTATCAAATCAAAATATGAAAATAAGGCAATAATCGAAGAAAATGCTAAAACTTCTCAAATACCTCAAAGGTTATCGGCTCAAAACGGTGTTCGGACCTCTTTTCAAACTCGTTGAAGCGGTGTTTGAACTCTTTACGCCCGTCGTGGTCGCGTGGATTATCGACACCGCCATTCCTATGGGCAGAAACGGCGATTTTAAGGGCTTGATTTACGGCGGATTGATTATACTCGCGCTCGGCGTGTTCGGGCTTGCGTTTTCGCTTACGGCACAGTTTTTCGCGTCCCGCGCTTCCCTCGGATTCGGAACGAATCTTCGCCGAGATCTATACTCACATATAAACACGTTTTCTTACTCGGAACTCGACAAGTTTTCCACCACGTCGCTCATAACTCGTCTTACGTCCGATGTCAATCAGGCGCAACAAGCGGTCGCTATGTTCATTCGCCTCGTGCTTCGCGCGCCGTTCATTGCTGTGGGCGCAATCGTCATGGCAATGCTCATCGACCTCAAACTCTCTTTGATTTTCGTGGCGGCGGCGCTTGTGATTGCCGTGCTTCTTGCAATAATAATGCTCACCACGATGCCCAAATACAAGGACGTACAATCCAAACTCGACGACGTGTCGAGGCTCACAAAGGAAAACCTTTCGGGTGCGAGAGTGGTAAGGGCGTTCGGAGCGGAAGAGAGAGAAAAACGCATATTCGACAACGCGGCGCAATCCCTTTCGCAAACCTCGATAAAGGTCGGCGCGGTGAGTGCGCTTCTCAATCCCCTCACCTATTCGGTGCTTAACCTCGCCGTCATAGCGATTTTGTATTTCGGCGGCAAGAGCGTGTATATGGGCAGCCTCACGCAAGGCGAGATTATTGCACTTGTCAACTATATGACTCAAATCCTCAACGCGCTCATCGTGTTTGCAAACCTGCTTGTGACTTTCACGAAGGCTTCGGCTTCGGCGGCGAGAATAAACGAGGTGTTCGAAGTCACGTCGTCCATGCAGGAAGGAAGCGGCGCGATTATGGACGAATCCGCACCCGCAATCGAGATGAACGACGTTTCGTTCGCATACGCTCAAAACGGCACTCCGTTTCTAAAAAACGTGAATCTAACCGTGCAAAAAGGCGACAGCGTGGGCATTTTGGGCGGCACGGGCAGCGGCAAAACCACCCTTGTTTCGCTCATGTCGAGATTGTATGACGCAACGTCGGGCGAGGTGAAAATCTACGGAGAAAACGTCAAAAATTACACCAACGCGCAACTTCGTCAAATCTTCGGCGTTGCGCCTCAAAAGGCGGTTTTGTTTGAAGGCAGCGTCAAGGACAACCTGCTTTGGGCAAACGAAAACGCAACCGACGAGGACATTAAAAACGCCCTCGAAACGTCGCAATCCGCCGAATTCGTAAACGCTTTGAAAGAGGGTTTAAACACGCAGATTTCGCAAGGCGGAAAGAATCTTTCGGGCGGTCAACGTCAACGTCTTACAATTGCAAGAGCGTTGGTATCGAACCCGGATATTCTAATTTTGGACGACTCGTCCTCCGCTCTCGACTTTGCAACCGACGCAAAACTTCGCAAGGCATTGTCGCATTTGCGACTTGAAAAAGGACTTACGACGGTGGTCGTTTCCCAGCGCGCCACGAGCATAAAATACTGCGACGTTATCGTCGTGCTCGACGAGGGCAAAATCGTGGGAATCGGCTCTCACGACGAACTTATCAAATCCTGCGACGTGTATAGAGAAATATGTCTTTCGCAAAACAAGGAGGAAGAAAACAAATGAAAAAAACTTCCTCGAATACCGTGCAAAAAAACAAAACGGATTTTGCGGCAATCAAAAAGTTGCTTAAATACGCGCGCCCGTATGTGCCTGTCATTATACTTGCGCTAGTGCTTTCCGCCCTTCAAATCGCCGCCACACTGCTCGCGCCCGTCGTAATCGGCAGAACTGTGGACTACATTATAGGCGAAAACAACGTTGACTTCGGCGTAATCCTCAAAAACGCGGGCATTTTGGCAGGTCTTATCGCTTGCGTGTTCGTGTTTCAATACCTTGCGTCGCTGTGCATAAACTTCGCTTCTTTCCGCACTATCCGCGACCTTCGTTCGGGCGCGTACGCAAAACTCAACGACGTGCCGCTTTCCTACGTCGATTCAAACTCGCACGGCGACCTTATGTCGAGAGTGGGCAACGACGTAGACCAAATTTCCGACGGACTCATTCAAGGCTTCTCGCAACTTTTCAACGGTATAGTGACGATTATCGGCACGCTCGCGTTTATGCTTTGGTACAACTGGCTCATTGCGCTCGTGGTGGTGTGTCTCACTCCTCTGTCGCTGTTTGTTGCGTACTTCATCGCAAAAGGTTGCCACAATATGTTCGCTATGCAGGCAAAAAAGCGCGGCGAACTTTCGGGACTTGTCACCGAAATGCTTTCGAGTCAACGCGTCGTCAAACTGTTCGGCTATGAAAAGCGCGCGGAGGACAGATTTGCGACAATCAACGGCGATTTGAAAGTTTGGGGACAAAACGCGGCGTTCTACTCCGCAATGGTCAACCCTTGCACGAGATTCGTCAACAACGTCATATACGTCGTCGTATGCGTTTTGGGCGTATATTTGGTGATAAGAGGCGGAGACGTGCCGGGAGTGGGCGCACTTTCCGTCGGCGCGCTCTCGTGCGTGCTTTCCTACGCCACGCAGTACACGAAGCCGTTCAACGAAATCACGGGCGTTGTCACCGAACTTCAAGGCGCAACCGCCGCGGCAAGCAGAGTTTTCGACCTCTTGGAAGCGCAAAATCAATCCTCCGACGAAGGATTCGAGGACTTGACCGACGCGCACGGAAACATAAACATCGACAACGTGTACTTCTCCTACGTTCAGGACAAGCCGCTCATTCAAGGCTTCTCGCTCAACGTAAAGAGCGGACAACGCGTTGCTATCGTCGGACCTACGGGCTGCGGCAAAACCACCCTCATAAACCTTCTCATGCGCTTCTACGACCCCGACAGCGGCAAAATCGAAGTCGAGGACAAGGACATCACCGAAGTGACGAGAAAGTCGCTCAGATTGAGTTACGGTATGGTGTTGCAAGACACTTGGCTCAAAAAAGGTACTGTGAGAGAAAACATTGCCTACGGCAATCCGTCCGCAACCGACGAGGAAATCATAGAAGCGGCAAAAGCGGCGCATATCCACAATTTCGTCACCCACCTCGAAAACGGCTACGACACGATTCTCGACGACGACGGCGGCAATATCTCGCAAGGTCAAAAGCAACTTCTCTGCATCGCAAGAGTTATGCTCACTCATCCGCCCATGCTCATTCTCGACGAAGCGACGAGTTCAATCGACACTCGCACCGAAATCAAAATTCAGCAAGCGTTTGAAAAACTTATGCAAAACAAAACGTCCTTTATCGTCGCGCACCGTCTTTCAACAATCAAGAACGCCGACGTTATTCTCGTTATGAATAAGGGCAACGTCATCGAAAAAGGTACGCACGAGGAATTGCTCGAAAAAGGCGGATTCTACGCAAATCTCTACAACTCGCAATTCGAGCATTAATGTTGTGCATTTAATGCATTGAAGCATCGAAAACCGTGCTACAAAGCAACAAAAAATGCGCCGAAACATCAAAAATCAATATAATAAAAGCAAATGCGACGGAATTTCCGTCGCATTTGCTTTTATTTTCTTTTGGGATATTTAGTTTTGATATTTTACATTTTTTGGCTCTATACCGCCTTTTCGCTTTTATATCGGCTTTTTGCAATCGAAGGATTATTCAAAAACCAAAATATCTTTCTTTGAAGAATAGGTGTTCCACTTCTCTTTTCCGCTTATATTCGGGTTTTGAGTGCGTGCGAAGTTTGCCATTCTGTCCACGATTTCGTCGGACAAATCGTAGTCCGCTTTTTCAAACGGGCGCAAGGATTTTCCGAGCGAACCGAGAACGTACCAAAGGTCGCAAGAATGGAACGACGCGTCGTCGGGCGGCAAAAGGCGTTCGAGCGAAAAGACGTAGCAAGGCGCGTTCTTTCTCTTTTGACCTCTTGCAAACGCTCTCGCCATATGGTTGAGGATAGGCGGAAGCAAATCCTTTTTGACCGTGCCGAACACTATGGGAACGTCGGTGTCGTAACGCTTGTCTTTGACGAGTTCGCCGTCAATGACGGGTTTTGTGCAAAGAGCCTTTCCGAGCGGATATTTGGTTTTCCACGTCGTCCATACTGTCTTTGTGTCGAGAGTTTTGAACTCGTCGAAATTTTTTGCGCCGCTCGCCTTTATGAGTTTCGTCCAGTATCTTGCGTTGGGTTTTGAAATCGGCAACATCGCGCCGCGTTTTCCACCGCCCGAAAGCATAACCGCCCCCTTAATATTGCCTTTGAGCATATCCGAGCATATGAGCGTCTGAATACTCATTGCGCCCGCGCTCTGCCCCATGAGCGTGATATTGTCGGGGTCGCCGCCGAAAGCGGAAATATTGTTTCTCACCCACTCTATCGCCGTGTACTGGTCGATTAGACCGAGATTGCCTTTGACGTGCGTTTTGTCGGCGTAAAAACCGAAAACGTTGAGGCGGTAGTTTATTGCGACGAACACAATGCCGCGCTTTGCGTACGCCGAGCCGTCGAATTGCATTTCGTTTATGCTTCCGCCCGTGAAACTTCCGCCGTGAATGAACACGATGACGGGACATTTTTCGGCGGTTTTTGGTTGATACACGTCCAAAATCAAGCAATCTTCGCTATATTTGAAAGATTTTCCTTTGCGGAATTCTTGATAATAGAATCTGTGTTCCTCGTTCCAGTACGCGCGCATTTGCGGACAGCATACGCCTTGCTCGACTGCGTTTTGGTCGCCGTCGTACTTTGTGACAAGCACGGGTTTTTCAAAACGTTTTGCGGTTGCGTATCTCACGCCGCGGAATCTCGCGCCGTAATCGGTGACTTCGCCTATGACGTTTCCGCATGGCGTGGCGACGGTTTTAGTTTCCACTTGTAATCTCCTTCAAAGTTTTCATAGAGAACTTCATACTCTTAATAGGGTTCGGCGACAAGTCGAGTTCCACGACGGCGTTTTGCACGCCGCACTCTTCCGCTTTTTTCAATATCGTTTTGAAATCGAGCGTACCTTTGCCGATTGCTCTGAAAATCTTGTGCTTGTAATCTTTGAGGTGAAGCGTGTTCACTCTGCCGCCGAGTTTGTCGAGATACTCGCAAACGTCCTTGCCCGCAAACGCCATCCAGAACGTGTCGGGAATGAACATAACGCGCTTGTCCGTGTTTTCGATGAGATAATCGTAAATGGTCTTGCCGTCGATTTTGTCGAACTCGAACCAGTGATTGTGGTAGGATATCGTCATACCCTCTTTGAAAAGTTTCTCGCAAGTCGTATTCAAAAAGTCTACGAATTTTTGCAAATCCTCGATTTTTCCCGTGCGGAACCTTTTGGGCATCATACCTATGCCGAGATTGTTGCAACCGTAGGTTTTATGCTCGGCGATAAGCGAGTCGAGATCTTTTTCAAGACGGTCGAATTTGTCGTGCGTAATGCAAATCGGCATATCGTATTTCTTGACAAGATTTGCAAGAAACTTCGCATCTGCGGGTTTACCGCCCGAAAGTTGAACCCCTTGCGCGCCCATATCTTTGCACAAAGCAAAGGTATTTTCATACCCCTGCTCGTCTTTGAGGTATTTCCTCATCGAAAACAGTTGAACGCCGTATTTCATACTTTATTCCTCGCTTTTGCCGTCGTTATCGTCTTTTTGCGGAGTTTCCTCGCCGTCTGCGGCGTTTTCAGCCTCGTGCGATTCTTCCGCTTCTTCCTCTGCCTCGGCAACCGATTCGACGAGAGTTTCGATGCCTTGCGTATTGTCGATTGCAATCGAGTTGCTCTCGAATTGATTTTTGAGATGTTCTTCTTTAGCGACTTGAAGTTCGGCGACTTTCTTCTTTGAAAGCGGATACCAAACGAGAAGCACGATTGCCATAAGCCCGAACAAAACGGCAGGAATTATAGTTGCGAGGTCGTACATCGTGTTGAGGTTTTCAAGGGTTTGTTTTGCGCCCTTTGCGGTGTTGTAGTGCATGCCCAAAAGCGCGCCGTTGACCGCAACCGCCGAGATGACCTGACCTATCTTTCTGAAGAACATAAAGAACGCATACGCCGTGCCGTCGTCGCGTCTGCCCGTCTTGACTTCGATGTCGTCGATAGCGTCGGTTGCCATTGACCACACTTGCAAAACGATGAACGTCATTCCCGAGCCGCTTACGAAGCAAAGCACCAAGAACAGATACATTCTCACGTCAAGGTCAACGCCGCGAAGCGCGAACATACAAAGGTTTGCAGCCGCAGCGATAATCATACCCACGCCGCATATTTCCTTTTTGCCGAATTTGCGAACCATCTTCGGCGTGACAAACATAAAGATTGCCATGGGCGCGTATGTGCAGATTGTGGACACGATGTTCATCCAGTTTGCGCCGAACAAGTCGTCAAACAGGTACAGATAGAAACTTTGCGTGAACATTTGTCCTGCAAGCAAAAGCATACTTGCCACGCTGACCGCCAAAAACGCTCTGTTGCTAAACAAGTTTTTGATGATTATTTTTCCCGCGCCTTTTTGCTTTGTTTTTGGAGTCGCGACAACTCTTTCCTTGTTGAACGCAAACGCCATAATGAGCATTGCAAAGCAGGCAAGCGAAAGCACCACAACGCCGATAATAACGGGCGTGTATTGCATATCCGTGAGGATTTTGCCGTTTTCGCCGACGGCGTAAACTTTGTCGCCCACGGTTTTGGTTGCGCCCGTCCAGTCCGCGTCCGCAAGACGTTTTGCGTACGCAAAGGACGAAATCAAAATTACGGGCGTGCCGCCGATACCTGCGCCGATAGAGCGGAAAACGGAAAGTTTGGTGCGCTCTTTCTCGTCGGTGGTGACAACCGAAGCAAGTCCGCCGTACGGAATTTGGAGCATCGTGTAACTCATGCCGAACATAACGTACGTCACGGTTGCGTAAACGCAAGTTCCGACGGGATTTACGTCATAGGTGAGCCCCGGCCACTTGACAAACATCAATATAGACGAAGCGACCAAAGGCACTGCCGCCCACAAAAACCACGGACGATATCTGCCCCACTTCGAGAGTTTGATGCTGTCGCAGATTCTGCCCATAATCGGGTCGTTGATGGCGTCCCAGATTCTCGCGCCGATGAACATAAGCATAATGAACAGCGGTTCGAGGTGGAAAATATCCGTGTAGAATTTCTGCAACAGCGACGTAACGAGACCAAAAACGAGACAGCACGCGGTGTCGCCCATAGCATAGCCGATGTAGTCTTTGGTTTTGAGTCCGCTCGTACGCGAGATGAAACTTTGTTCTGTCGCTTGCGCGACGTTTTGCGTATCAGACATAATTACCCCTATAAATTTGTTGTTTTTGTTATAAATTCGGGTGTGGGCAGAGCCCACCCTTTATTTTAGTTATTAATGATATCGCCTGCGGCGGTGATATCACTCTGTGATGATATCGTGCAAAAATGCACGATGATATCCAAACTCTGTTTGGATTATCGAATATTTGAATTTTTATTTTCCGCTTGTCATTGCGAGGCGCGACACAAGTCGCAACGTGGCAATCAAGGCGAAGCCGCATTTCGCTACGCTTGATTCTCACGGTCACTCCGTTCCCTCAGAATGACATATGGAAAATTCAAATTCTCCGCTTGCGTGCATAGCACGCACCCACCAAGCAAGCACTCGTGCGGAATTGTGGCTGGATTCTTTGTCCGTCTTGTTCGGGAGAGCATAGAGGGCTTGCGCGGTTAGTGATTGCGAGAACAAGTGCGGTTTTTGACAATCGCCCCAAAAGTTTTCGTTTCTATTTAGGGGATTCCCACGCTTGCGCTCTGAATGACGATGTGGGCGATTGACATTGCCGCAACGCCGTTTGAGCAATGCTCGCCGCCTTGCGGCTCGCGTTCCGTCTGCGAATAAGCACATTCCGTTTACGAGTAGGCTTCGAATAAGTGTTCGTTTTATTGATTTTTGCTCTTTTCTTCTTGTTTGCGCTTTTCAAGTTCGGCGATGTACAAATCCTCGTCGAACGGAACCTGCACTTCCTTGTGCGTCCAACTCGCAAGGTGTATCGCGTTCGAGAAAGTCAATCCGATTATGCCTTGCTCGCCCGGGGCAATGAATTTGTCCGTCTTTTTGAGCAGATAATCGGTGTAATTCTTGATGATTCCGATGTGTTGCGGCGGATACTTTGTGAAGTTGAGGTAGTATCCTACGCCGCGATACTTGTACGTTTTTGTCTTGGGTTTGCCCATAAACACGGTGTTATGCTCGGAAAATACAGGTTCGAGTTCCTCGTTTTGCGTGAACACGAGTTTGCCTTTTTCGATGACGATTTTGCCGCCCTCGCCCGTGATTTCGAGACGGTTCGTACCGGGTGCGTCGTGTGTCGATGTGATAAACACGCCGGTTGCGCCGTTTGCGAACTTGCAATACGCCGTCACGTCGTTTTCTACGCTTATGTCGCGACCGACAGTGGAAGCGGTTGCCGTAACGGACACGGGAAGCCCTGCAAGCCAAGTGAACAAGTCGAGTTGGTGAGGACATTGATTGAGCAGCACGCCGCCGCCTTCGCCCCACCAAGTGCCGCGCCAGCCGCCTTGCGCGTAGTATGCGCGCGGACGATACCAGTTGGTGATAATCCAAACGATTCTCGTAATTTTGCCGAGTTTGCCGCTGTCGATAATCTCTTTTGCCTTGATGTAAAGCGGATTTGTGCGCTGATTGAACATCATTCCGAAAAGCAAATCGGGATGTTTTTTGGATTCGGCAATCATTTCGCGCACTTGTTTTGTATAAACGCCTGCGGGTTTGTCGCAAAGCACGTTCAAGCCTGCTTTCATCGCGTCGATTGCGATTTGCGGATGGAAATAGTGCGGCGTTTCCACCATAACGACATCGATAAGTCCCGATTTAAACATATCCTGATAGTTGTCGAACACCTTTACGCCTTTGAGATTTTCCTCTGCGTATTTGCGTCTTTCGGGCGCAATGTCGCAAACGGCGGCGAGGCGCGCGCCCTTTACGAGTCCGTTGAGTTTGGTGAGAATCTTGGTGTACAGCGTGCCTTGCTTGCCTATGCCGACAATGCCGTACCTGACTTCTTTTTTATCCATTATTTCGCCTCCGAAATCAATTTTTTAAGGTTGTTATATTGCCAGAGGAAAACGGTTTTCCTCGAAGCGCACGCAAAGAAGTTTCTTCCCATCTTCTTGTCGATGAGGCGGAACGCTTTGAAATAGTCCTTCATTGCGAACTTGACGAACGGCACGAAGTATACGAGCGGTTTCATAACGGCGTACTTGAACGTGTGCGGTTCAAGAGTCATGAAGCCTTCGTAGCCGCGCGCTTTGAGTTGACCGACAATGTATTCGTAATGCCCTTCGCCCGTTCCAACAGGCACTTCGACCTTATAGGTCGAGCAATCCTTGATGTGATAGTACACAACGATGTCTTTGAGCGTATCGAAAGCCTCTTTGGGATTTACGTCGCATTGGATGTAGTTGCTTGCGTCAAAGCACAACACAAAGTCCTCGTCGTCGATGGCGTTGTAAATTTCAAGCACTCTCGACGGCACGTCGCCGTAAATCTTCTTCTCGTTTTCGTGCATGAGTTTCACGCCGCTGCCCTTGACGATCGCAAGCAATTCTTTGAGCCTCGATATAACTTTCGCACTGCAATCTTCTATCTTTTTGTCGCCGTAAAAGAAGGAGAAAATGCGGATATATTCGCACTCCATAAGTTGTGCGATTTTCACGAGTTCGACAAGTTGCTTCTTTTGTTTTTCAAAACCTTCCTCGTCATCGATTCCGACCTTTCCTATCGGCGAACCTATGGACGAAAACTTGATTCCCTCTTTTTTGAGAGTGGGATAAACGTCCTTTTCGAATTCCTCGAAAGTGTAGTCTGCGATATTCTTTGAGTCGATGTTTCTCGGACACATATAATGCTCGCCGATTTCGTGCAAAACCGCGATTTGCTTTGATAAACTGCCGCTTATCTCGTCATAAAACCCCGATATAGTGATTTTGCCCATATTTTTTAACCTCTCGTTTTCTATTCGTTTCGATTCGCGACTTTCGATAATATTCGGCAATCGCGTTCCGTTTTATTTCTTTTTATTTTCGATAATCGTTGCGCCTATCTTTGCACTCTGCCGCTTGCGTTTCCTCTTGCAAGAGCAAGCACTTCGTCTTTTGTGACCATATTGTAGTCGCCCTCTATCGAGTGTTTAAGGCAACTTGCCGCAACCGCGAATTCGATTGCGTCTTGTGCGCCAAAGTCGCTCAAAAGCGCGTAAATGAGTCCTGCGCCGAAACTGTCGCCGCCGCCCACTCTGTCAACGATGTGCATATGATATTTCTTGCCGAAGAACGGACGATTTGCAACGTACAGCATACCCGACCAGTTGTTGTCGCTTGCGCTCAAACTCTCGCGCAAAGTGATTGCGACCGCCTTGAATCCGAATCTGTCCGTGAGTTGCTTTGCAACCGAAACGTAGCCCTCTTCGTCGAGTTTGCCCGAATATATATCCGTGTTTTCCGCTTCGATTCCGAAAACATCCTTTGCGTCTTCCTCGTTTGCGATGCACACGTCGACGTGTTTGAGGATGTCGCTCATAACAGCGCACGCCTTCTCGCTCGTCCAAAGTTTCTTGCGGAAGTTGAGGTCGCAAGACACGGTGAGTCCGTTGTCCTTTGCCGCCTTGACCGCTTCGAGCGTTATCTTTGCCATATCGTCGGAAAGCGCGGGGGTTATGCCCGTAAAGTGGAACCAGTCCGCACCCGAAAAGATATCGTCCCAATCGAAGTCGTCCTCGCTTGCCGTCGCAATCGAGGAATATTTGCGGTCGTATATAACCTTGCTCGGACGCTGACTTGCGCCCTTTTCGCAGTAGTATATGCCCACTCTGTCGCCGCCTCTGACGATTTTGGATGTGTCAACGCCGAACTTGCGCAAGGAATTCACCGCGCTTTGCCCTATCTCGTGCGTGGGAAGTTTGGTGACGAAACAAGCGTCCACGCCGAAATTTGCAAGCGATACGGCAACGTTTGCTTCCGCGCCGCCGAAGGTCGCTTCAAGTCTGTCGCTTTGCACGAAACGCAAATAGTTTTCGGGCGCAAGCCTCAACATGAGTTCACCGAAAGTCACAACTCGCATATCTTCACAATCTCCTTGCAATTATTTACAATATCCCCTTTCATCATAAAAGAGCCGCCGACGGCGTACACCTTGTCGAAGTCGAGATATTCTTTGAGGTTTGACAGATCAACGCCGCCCGTCGGGATAAACTTGATTTGCGGAAACGGCGCGGCAAGCGCTTTCATCGCTTTGAGACCGCCGTACACGCCTGCGGGGAAAAATTTGACGATTGTAAGTCCGTAGGACAACGCTCGCATAATCTCGGTGGGCGTTACGCAACCGGGATAATACGGCACTTTGTTTGCGATGCAAAATTCGGCGACTTCGTTGGAAAATCCTGGTGAAACGATAAACTTTGCGCCTGCTCTCACCGCTCTTTCGGCTTGCTCGCGGTTGATGACCGTGCCTGCGCCGATATTCATATCGGGAAACTCGCCTACGCCGATTTTTATCGCCTGCTCGGCGCATGCCGTGCGGAATGTGATTTCCGCGCAGTTTATGCCGCCCTCTCTCAAAGCGGACAACGTTTTTATCGTGTCGCTAATGTCGTTTATCACGACGACGGGAATTACGCTTTTCATTTTACACCCCGCTGTATGCCGAAAAACCGCCGTCTACGGGAATGACCGTACCTGTCACGAAGCCACTCGATTTGTCGTCGGCAAGCCACAAAAGACAGCCGATTAGATCGCTTATTTCGCCGAATTTTTTCATAGGCGTTGCGTTGAGAATTTTGCCCGTTCTCGCGGTCGGCGTGCCGTCCTCGTTAAAGAGCAACGTTCTGTTCTGATTCGTCACGAAAAATCCCGGAGCGATTGCGTTGCAACGGATTTTGCAAGGCGCAAAATGCACCGCGAGCCATTCGGTAAAGTTGGATATGCCAGCCTTTGCCGCGCTGTACGCAGGGATTTTGGTGAGAGGTCTGAAAGCGTTCATCGACGAGATGTTGATGATGTTTCCGCCCGTGCCGACCATATCTTTTGCAAACACCTGCGTCACCAAAAACGCCGACGTAATGTTGAGGTCGAACACGAATTTAAGTCCGCTTTCTTCGAGTGCGAAAAAGTCTTTTGCGCCTTGAAGGTCGGGGGACATGGTTTCGTTGTCGGTGGTGGCTTTGGGATTGTTGCCGCCTGCGCCGTTGATGAGGAAATTGACTTTGCCGAACTTATATTCGATTTCGTTTTTTGCTCGGAAAATATCCGCTTTGTCAAGGCAGTTGCACTTGACGGCATACGCGTTTTCGCCTATTTGGTCGGCGACGTTCTTTGCCGCCTCGTAGTTGATGTCCAAGAGAGCGACTTTTGCGCCGCACTGTGCAAGCGCGCGCGCAAATTCCGAACATATAACGCCGCCTGCGCCCGTGATTGCAACGATTTTGTCACTCAAATCCACTTTGAAAGGAACACTCATTTTTTCTTCTCCTTCATATCCTTTTCTATTGCCTCGAACAGACCGCCGAGATAGCATGCGCCCATCGCTCTGTCGAAAAGACCGTAACCGGGTTTTGCGTCCTCACCCCACACGTTTCTGCCGTGGTCGGGACGGACGTAACCGTCAAAGCCGCCCTCGAGAAGAGATTTGACAATCGCGTACACGTCGACGTTGCCGCAATCGGTGCGGTGTCCGTTTTCGTAAAAATTGATTTCGCCGTCGTATTTGAGTTGGCGAAGGTGCGCGAAATATATGCGATCGGCATACTTTTTCGCCATTTTCGGAAGGTCGTTGAATCTGCCTGCGCCGAGACTTCCGGTGCAGAAAGTTATGCCGTTGTGCATATTCGGCACGGCGGCGAACAATCTGTCGTAGTCGTCCTCTTTGCATATAATTCTCGGCAGTCCGAACATATCCCACGGCGGGTCGTCGGGGTGAATCGCCATATTGACGTCCGCCTCGTCGCACGCAGGCATTATCGCGTTGAGGAAGTATACGAGATTGTCAAACAACTTTTGATGAGTCATACCCTCGTATTCTTTCAAAAGCGCGTTGAGTTCGTCTTGCGAATAACTCTCGTCCCATCCGGGAAGATGCAGATTTTTCGGGTCGAGCGAAAGCAGTTTTGCGTGGTCGTACGCAAGCGACGTGGAGCCGTCTTTATGCTTGAAATAAAGGTCGGTGCGAAGCCAGTCGAACACGGGCATAAAGTTGTAGCATATGCACTTCACGCCAACTTTTCCGCAATTTATGATATTTTGTTTGTACGCCTCGATATATTTGTCGCGCGTGGGTTTGCCGAGTTTTATGTCCTCGTGTACGGGAACGGATTCGATAACTTCCATTTCGAGTCCGTGTTCGTTTGAAAGTTTTTTGAGTCTTTCGAGTTTTTCTACGTCCCAAACCTCGCCTACGGGCGTGTCGTACACGGCGGTAACCACACCGCTCATCCCTTGTATCTGCTTGATGTAGTCAAGGGGTATCGAGTCTTTTTCGCCGTACCAGCGGAAAGTCATTTTCATAAAGCAAGCACCTCTTTAACGTTGTTGTAGGCAATATCTTTTGCAAGCGAAACCGCGCCGCTACCGTCATATTCGCCCTTTTGCACCTTGTCCGCGATGAACGAGGAAAGTATGCGGCGATAGAAATCGAAACGAACGTAGGAACTGAACGAACGGCTGTCGGTGAGCATACCGAGATTCGTGCCTAATGCGGCGTATTCGGACACCGTTTCGAGTTGGCGTTTTATGCCCTCTACCGTGTCGTTGAACCACCAAGCCGCGCCCACTCTCACGCTTCTGAATGCGCCCGAAATTGCGCACACCGCCCTAAGGCAAGCGTCGTTGAGCGGATAAAGCACGATCTCGGGAAGCGAACCGAGTTTCGCATTCATCTTGTCCAAAAGTTTTGCGAGTTTGTCGGTTGCGATATAATCTCTGAAAACGTCGAAGCCGCTGTCTCTGCCAATCGTCGAAAAAGCGGTGGAATTGATGTTTCTGAACGTGCCGAAGTGAAGTTGCAAAACGATGTTTTTCTCGTAGCACTTTTCAATCAGCCATTCAAGATTTTCGGTGTTTTCGAAATCGTCGAAGCCGTGGTCTGCGATTTTGCAACCTTTTGAAATGAAATAATCCAGCCTTTCGGACAATTCTTCCTTGCTCACGTTTTCTGCAAAACACCTGTCGGGACGGAAGGTCGGGCGCACTTTTACGCCGTTTACGTCGCCGTGATTTTCAAGCGCGGAAAACGGGTCGTCCGTGGTCGCGATATATTCGACTTTGAATTTTTCAAGAAGTTTGGATACTCTCAAATCTTTCAAAACGGCGTTCGCTCTTTCGTAAATCTCGCCCGCCGTGTCCTTGTTGAGCGGCGTGTCTATGCCGAAAATCTCGACGAGTTCCATATGCGACCAGTAGTAAAGCGGATTGCCTATGAGTTTTGGCATAATCTCTGCGTACTTGAAAAACTTTTCCTTAAAGGATTTGCCGCCCGTGATATATTCCTCGTCCACGCCGCAAAGTCGCATGGCGCGCCACTTGTAGTGGTCGCCCGCAAGCCACAATTCGCCGATGTCCGAAAAACGCTTGTCCTCTCTTATCTCTTTGTCGCTCAAATGGCAATGATAATCGATGATAGGCAAATCTTTGATTTGATTGTAAATACGCTCCGCCTCTTTTGAGGAAAGCAAAAGATTTTTATCGAAAAATCCCATAATACCACCTTTTTATATAAGATTATTTTATCACCCAATTTTTGCATAGTAAACACCAATTTTTGCTATAAGACTTGCAAATCTTGCTGTTTTGAATTATTATCGTCGTATGAGCGGCAATTACGAAAATCAACTGATGGGCAAACCGACGTACGAGGTGCATTACAAAGTGGACAAGGATTTCAAAACCGTCCAAATGCACTCGCACGATTTTTTCGAGGTTTACTGCTTTTTGAGAGGCTCGGCAAGTTACATAATCGAGGACTGCAAATACACCCTGCTTTCGGGGGATATTCTTCTCATTCCGCAAGGAAAACTGCACCAACTCGACATAAAGGATTCCGCCGAAACCTACGAAAGATACGTTTTGTGGATAAACTCGAAATACATAAAAAAAATATCCAGCGAGCAAACCGACCTTTGCACTTGCTTCGAGTGCGCCCTCAAAAGCAAGTCGTTCATAATCCGAAACGCCGCCGTTTCTCAAAAAGTACGCCGACTTCTTGAAAGCATAACGCTATCAAAAGAGGACAATTTCGGCGCGGACATCGAAAACGAGGAACGCATAAAAACTCTGCTCGTCACCCTCGCGCAATTCTTTTTGCAAAACGACCAAAAGAACTTTTCCTACGGCACGTCCAACGCATGCGTAAGCCGAGCAATCGACTATATATCCGAAAATATCGAAAAGGATTTGTCGCTCGACTCGATTGCCGACGCGCTTTTTGTCAACAAATACTATCTTGCGCACGTTTTCAAGGAAACGACCAACACGTCCCCTCACCGCTATATCCTCAAAAAGCGGCTCGTACTCGCAAAGCAACTTCTTGAAAAGGGTCAACCCGCAACCGAAGTGTATTCAAAATGCGGCTTTTCCGATTATACACACTTTTTCCGCGCGTTCAAAAACGAGTACGGCATAACGCCCAAGCAGTTCGTAAAAAGTTTGAGATAAAGCGGCAAAACGCCGCATTGATATAATATTGCCCTTGCGGACAGTTATATTTTCGGCTTGCGCCAAAAGTGATATTGCGGCTTTGCCGCAGCGATATTGTGGCATTGCCACAATTATATTGTCATTGCGGACAGTGATATTGCACACTCTGTGTGCAGTTGCGGTATAATAATATCGCCTGAGGCGATGATATCACGTTGTGATGATATCGTGCAATTTTGCACGATGATATCCAAACTACGTTTGGGTTGAGGAATATTTGAACCTATTCGGGTGTGGGTGTTCCCACCTTTTTCGTCATTCAGAGCGTAAGCGTGGGAATCCAGCCGTAGGCGCATTTCGCTTCGCTTGATTGTCACGGTCACTTATACAGTGCGTACTTATTAACGGTATTTGCCTATTCGCAGACGGAACACGAGCCGCAAGGCGGCGAGAAAAGCGAGCGTCGAAGCTCGACGATTAGTAC
>CAVBBF010000006.1:0-53219 GCA_963593735.1 Phascolarctobacterium succinatutens | reverse complement strand
AAAAGACAGAGAAACAATCGTATCTTCTTTTTGGCAGTTCGTGCCTGTTTATTTCGATTTTAAAAACGATAATAACCCAGACTATTTTGAATTATGGGCACATTCATCGGAAGATATTACGAGCGCATTGGAAGATGCTTGCAAGATTGATAAGTTAGAATTTAATCAGTACTTGTGTGAATTTGTGCTAAATTCCGTATCCGATATAGAGAGCGGATATGTATTGTCCGAGTATCTGTTTGACAGATTTAACATTGACCACTTGATTGATATGTTTGAGTGTTTTCTTGGATGCGACTTGGCAGACTATGCGAAAAAGCACGAGATAGACAAAATAGATTTTGATAGCAAATGTGTAGAAGAAATATATACAAGCGAAGGTTTGTTGTTAAGGATAGAAACAACTGCAAGAATCTCGCAAGAGATATTCGATACGATGTATCGAGAATATTGTGAGCAAAACGGACTTGAAAATGCAAGTGCACTTGCAAACAAAAATAAAAAAACCGCAAGTTTTTGGTTGTAATAACATTTTAACCCTCCACTTTTTGTGAGATACGAGCGCAAGGAAAAATCCTTGCGCTCGTATCATAAAAGCGATTTCATCGTAAATTGGATTTATTATAATTTTAGCAAATTTTGTGTTGCATATAAATTTATTTGGTGCTAAACTATGAAAATCAAACTATAAAGAATCAATTTTTATTAAAAATACGGTGGATTATGATTATCAGAAAAGCAAATGCAAACGATTATAAAGGCATTGAAAGACTGCTCGTTGAAGTGAACAATCTGCACCAAAAGTTGAGATCGGACATATTTGTCGAAAATGCCGTCAAATATAACGAAAATCAATTCGATGAGATAATATCGAACGATTCGACACCTGTGTTTGTTGCGGTCGATGACAACGGAAACATAATGGGGCATATGTTTTGCGAGATGCGAGATTTTTCAAAATCGCATGTGTTCAAGGATTTTAAGTCGTTGTTTATCGACGATTTGTGCGTTGAAGAAGGTGAGCGCGGCCAAGGTGTGGGCAAGGCGCTTTATGAGTTTGCCATCGGTTACGCTCGCGAAAACGGTTGCTATGACGTTACGCTCAACGTGTGGGAAGGCAACAATTCCGCGCGCGCGTTCTATGAAAAAATGGGGATGTTTGTAAAGGAAACCCAAATGGAATATATCCTTTGAGTGTTACGACGCAAGCAATTTTTCGTTGGGTAAATCAAAATAATCGGCTTGCATAGGTCAAAAGACAACACCCCCGAAAAGCGGGGTGACATAAACGCAAAAAAATGGTTGAATAGGTGCAATAATGCGCCTATTTTTCGTTGTTTTTGATTGCTTTTGCAAATGCGTTGGCGTATAATCCATATGTCGTTTGAAGACGGCAAATCGGATGGCTATTTATGTTGAATAAAAGAGCAAAAATCGAAAACGAAGCGGAATTTTTCGGAACGGAAAGCGTTTGGAAAATTCTGCTCAAAATATCGCCGCC
The DNA here is from genome assembly GCA_963593735.1 of Phascolarctobacterium succinatutens. Classification (GTDB taxonomy): domain Bacteria; phylum Bacillota; class Clostridia; order Christensenellales; family CAG-917; genus CAG-475. The sequence goes on along the minus strand of CAVBBF010000006.1, from coordinate 51,718 downwards.
CGTGATGTTGTCGCAGTTGGTTTTGTCGCTGTACAACATCGTTGACAGCCTGTTCGTCGGGCAGTATTCGGGGCACGGACTCACCGCACTTTCGGTGATATATCCGCTTCAACTCGTCATAACCGCGCTTGCGGTCGGCACGGGCGTTGGCGTAAACACATATATGTCGAGGCTGTACGCGCGCGGCGAAGTCGCAAAAGCGAAGGCGACGGCAGGCATGGGAATGGTGCTTGCGGTTTTGATGTGGGCGATTTTTGCAGGCGTAAGCGCACTTATAATGAAACCCTACATACGCGCAATGGCAAACGCTCCCGAAGCAATCGAATACGCCTATCAATACGGAATGGTGGTGTGTATCGGCTCGCTCGGTACGTTTTTGGAAGGCGTATGGTCGAAAGTGCATCAATCGCACGGAAATATGGTCGTCCCGATGTTGGCGCAACTTGCGGGCGCGGGAACGAACATACTTCTCGACTGGCTGTTTATATTCGGCGTAGGGGCATTGAAGCCTATGGGCGTGCTCGGCGCGGCGATAGCGACAATTACGGGGCAGTTTTTGTCGGCGATAATCGTATGCGTAAAGGGTATTCACAAGCCGCCGAAATTCAGAAATGCCGTCGAAATTACAAAAAACATCTACAATCTCGCTCTGCCGTCCATCGTTATGCAAATGATGTACGTCGTGTACATCGTGGTGCTAAACGCAATTCTCACGAAATTCTGCGACGAGGCGGTTACGGTGCTCGGATTGTATTACAAATTGCAGACGTTCTTCTTCATACCGATGTTTGGACTTCAAACGTGCATGGTGCCTGTGATAAGTTACAACTACGCACAGCACAACTTCACGCGCGCGAAAAAGGTTTCAAACGACGCGATGATTATCACCGCAGTCGGAATGATTTTGGGCATAATATGTTTCGAGGCGTTCCCGAAATTCTTTATCGGACTGTTTTCGAAGGACGACAAGGTGCTTGAAATCGGGCAAACGGCGTTTCGAATCATCGGTTCGAGTTTCCTTCCCGCCGTATTCTCGCTGATGTTGCCGATGTTTTTCCAAGCGATAGGAAAATCCGTTCCGAGCATCGCGCTATCGTTAATACGTCAGGTTTTGGGGCTTATGCCGCTGTTTTACGCGTTTTCGTTTATCGGCTTGGACTACACTTGGATTGCGTTTCCCGTGTCCGAAACGGTAACGACGATAATCGGGCTTGCGCTTTACATAAAGCAACTTAAAGAATGGAAAACGGAAGAGCGGCTTGAAAAAGGCACGCCCGAATACGTTTTGGAAAAGCCGAATTCAGATTGCGAATAAAGAAAGAGCGGCACCGCCGGCAAAGGTCTTGAAGTGCGCAAAAACAAATAAAGTGTACGACAAAAAAACAGTTGTATCGATATATAATTTGTGTTTGACAATTTAATCTTTCTTTAATATAATGTAATCACAATTCAATCCTATGGAGGACAAAACACTATGAGCAAAAAAGTTATGGCTGTCGTAGCAGTCGTCGCACTTGTTGCAATTCTCGGAATCTGCCTCGTTGCTTGCAACGCAGAAAGCTATGAGAAGAAACTCGAAAAGAAAGGTTACACTGTTATCACAAGCGAAGCAGACAAAGATGATGATGCCAAAATTGAATGGACAGTCTCCGCTACAAAGAAAGGCGACGGACTTCTCGAAGTTGACACAGTTACCATTGTAAAATATGCAGAAACAGACGATGCAAAAGACGCAGAATCCGATGCAAAGAAAATTTTCGGTGAAGATGGCGTTTACAGAATCGGCAAAATTGTTATGGCAGGTACGAAGCAAGGCATCAAAGATGCAAAATAATTGAGTTATCAATCAGATAAAAAAAGCACTCGTCGAGTGCTTTTTTTATTTGATTTTTAGGGGTAAAAACGCCGTTTTTTTGCGTTTTTTGAACGTTTCCGCAAAGGCATATTCATTATAGATTTTCACATGCGGTAGGGGTCGAGCGGCGCATTTTATGCCGCACTTGCGGCTTTTTACAGAATTATCGGCTGAATCTGCTCGTGAACGAGGGCTTTTTCAATCGTCGGCAGAATGAGCGTCGTGTCTGCAATCAGAGAATGAGGCTTGTTTGTCGGCGCGTCTTGACCGAAGGGAACGAGATACAGATTTTTCGTGTTGAGAGCGATGCCGACGTTTTGCGCGTTTGCGCCGAGTGCGTCGTTTGAGGATATCGACAACACGACGGGCTTGTTGGTGCGAAGGATTGCTTTCACCGCCATAGTGGTGGGGGTGTCCGTTATGCCGTTTACGATTTTGGCAAGTGTATTGCCGGTGCAGGGTGCAACGAGCATAAGTTCTATGCCCGATTTGGTGATAGTTTCCGCTTCCACAATGGTTTTTACGGGCGTTTTGCAGGTTTTTTCGATTATCAGTTTTTCAAAATCCGCTTGTTTATAAAAGCGTGTGTCGAGGTTTGACACGTTGTAACTGAACACGGGGATTATGTCGTATCCGGCGGCTGTCAGTTCGTCTACGGCTTTAAGCAGGTTTGAAAACGTGCAGAAAGAGCCTGTTATACAAAGACCGATTTTTTTCATTTCTTGACCTCCTCGATGTATTCGAGCATTGCTTTTGCCGCGCTGTACGGACAGGTTTTTGCAGGCAAAGCGGGGTATATGTCGGCGTCGATTGAAAGATATCTTGCGTAATCGAGATTTATCGCCGATTTCGAGGCGAGGTCGATATACACGCAATCCTCTTTCATACTCAAAAGTTCTTTGTCCGAGATTATTGGGGACGGAACGGTGTTTATAACCACGTCGTAGGGCGAAAAATCGAAGTTTTTCATTTTAAGCACTCGATTTGCGAACGCGTGCGCAGGGCGCACGGACGATGTGGAAGCGATGTCGAAAGCGACGTCGAGTTTGCCTAAGATATTGGCTACAGCCGCCCCCGTGCGCCCGAAACCGAGTATGAAAACGTAGCAGTCCGCTATGGAACGCTTCGAGCGTTCGATGATGATTTGCAGAGTGCCTTCTGCCGTCAAGCGTGAATTTACCGCTTGAAAACGCTCGCTTTTGTTGTAACTGAAAAGGGTTATATCTCGGCTGTTTGCAAGCATTTCGGCTTCATTTGTCGCCTTGCCGCAAAAGACTTGCGCGCCGTCCTCGACTGCCGAAAGGGTGCCTGCCTCTATGAGAGCGTTGGGCGCATAGACGTGCGTAGGCGCTTTGAAAACGATGCCTTTGAGCATGGATTTGAGATAAAACATTCTCTCGTCCGTTTCGTGTACGATTGCAAAATTCTTGTCCATACGGTATGTTATGCAACCTTTTGAAAATGAGTTAATGCACACTCGAAAACGAGGCGCACATAGTATGTAGCGAGGTGTGTATGGAAAGATATTTTTTGGGAAACAACAGCGGATACGGCTTTTTCAATTTGTATGAAAACGAACTGAAATCGACAAAAAAAACGGTGCTTCTCAAAGGCGGAAGCGGCACGGGGAAGTCGTCATTATTGAAGAAAATCGCAAAGAAAGCAAAGGCTATGGGGCTGGATTACGAACTGTGGTTTTGTTCGGGCGATCCGCAAAGCCTTGACGGAATATATCTCAAAGACAAGAAAGCGGCGGTCGTGGACGCGACTGCGCCGCACGCAAGCGGCGTTGACATCCCTGTGATAAAGGACGTTATTTTCGACCTTGCTCAAAGCCTTGACGAGAGCAAACTCAAAGGCATGCGACAAGATATCGAAAAGTATATGAAATGCAAAAGACAACACTTTATGCGCGTATATCAACACTTAAAGTCCGCATTGTGTCATTTGTACAATCAATTCGAGATAGAAAAGCAAGGCGTTGACGAGGACAAAATCCGCGCGTTCGCTTCCTCTATCGCAAGAGATATGAAACCCGTGACGGACAAGAACAGGTCGCTGTTTGCGCGTGCAATATGCCCCATGGGCGAGAGCGAATACTTCGACCACTTGCGAGGAAAGAAAGTGGTGCTTGTCAAAGGTTGCGCATATGCAAAGAAAGTGTTTTTCGACGAGATAAGCAGACTTAGAAAAGGTTTGACCCTTTTCCTTTCGCCGCTCGACCCCAAAACCTGCGAAGGTATCGTGTGCGGCGACGTGGCGTTTGTCGAGAATATAGGGCATTTTGCAAACGATTCGATTGTGGACTTGGGCGTGTTCGGCGAAAGATTCGATAAGGACGACAGCATAGAGGAAGCAAACAACGTCATTATGCAAACGGCGTTTGCGGTGGAGAGACTCAACAAAGCAAGGGAAGCACATATGAAAGTCGAAAGCATATTCGTGCCTGCAATGGATTTTTCAAACAACGAGAAAATGCTGGGCAAAATCAACGAGTTTATCTTCGATTGACTTGCATGGCAAAAGGCGGAGAGTTGCATAAAATAGAAAGGCGACAAGTCGTCTAAAAGCGATTTGCGCCGCCATTCGGAATGCGTCTTTTGAAAGCGAAAAACGTAAAAGCAGAAGCAGAGAAAACGCCGTGCGCGGCAAAACGCAAAGACATCTTTACTTGACTTTTCAAATATGTTTTGATATAAGTTAAGTATGAGAGAAAACAAAGTGAAACAAACTCAAAAATCCGACAAGAACGGCGTGCCTTTTTCAAAGGCGTATTGTCGTTTCTTTTTGGGGTTGTGCAGACTTATCCGCCCGATTTTGCACGGCGTTTGCAGAAAGAGCAAAGCGTTCAAACGCCAAAAGAAAAACGGCGCGATGTTGATTGTGTGCAACCATTTGTCCGCATACGATTTTATTCACTTTTCGTCGGCAATGTACGGCGCGCCTCTCAACTTCGTTGTTGCGGAAAATATGATGTATTCGATGCCGATTTTTGCAAAATTGCTCGGCTCGTATCACGCAATCACCAAGAAGCAGTATTTTGCGGATTTTGCGTGCATAAAGAATATCAAAAAGTATCTCGACGCAGGCATAAGCGTGTTGATTTGTCCCGAAGGCAAAGTTTCGGCAAGCGGCGTGACGGGTGCGATTGCGCCGTCAATTGCGAGGCTTGTTCAGTGGCTCGGCTATCCTGTGGGCGTGATAAAAATGCAGGGCGCAAGCCTCGCTCGCCCCAAATGGGCGTACAATCTTCGCTTTGTAAGGCGAGGCAAAGTCATCACCAACTGCGATATGCTTTTCACCGCAGACGAGGCAAAAAAACTCTCGAAAGACGAGATTTACGACAGAGTGTGCTCAGCGCTCTACCAAAACGAGCATAAGTGGCAGATAGACAACGGAATCGTGTTTAAGGGCAGGCGTTACGCCGAAGGGTTGGACAGACTTTTGTATCGTTGCCCGAGGTGCGGAAGCGAGTTTGAAATGATGTCGCAAGACAGTCATCTAACCTGCAAAAAGTGCGGAAACGACGTGATTTACGGCTTTGACGGCCGCCTTGTTCCTCAGGGCGACAGCGTGTGTCCCGAGCGTATAGACATATGGTACGATATGCAGCGCGAACTTGTTGCGAAAGAGGTGGAAAACGACGATTTTCGAATATCTAACACGGTCAATTTGTTTGTGGAGAACGAGGCTAACAACGGATATAGGTTTGTGGCAAACGGTGTTTTGACCCTCGATAAAGACAAACTTTGTTTCGATACCGATTGGGTGGAACGCCCTGTCGGCGTAAAATCGAAATACGAGGTCAACAATATGACGCTCGACTTCGACGACGCGCTCGGAATAGAACCGGTCGAGGACGAATTCAAACACGTCGAATTTGCCGTGTCGAGGTGCGATACCGTGGCGAACTTGCCGGGGACGGCGGTGGATATGTATGACGACAAGCACGTCTATAGATTTATGTTTGACAAAGTGCTTGCCGCAACCAAGTATGCGCTTTGCATAGAGGAAGCGTATAAAAAGAGCAAAAAATGAGAGAAAAACAATAAATATTTTCGTCGAAAAACCGTCCGAAAGGGCGGTTTTTGTGCGGAAAGTCACGCAAAAACTAATTGATGTTGACAATTTTGTCGCAATAATGTAGTATTATATTTGTATTCCTATATTTATGCGCGCGAGAGTGCGCACAGTGTAAGGTGAAAGTTATGAGAAAGAAAGTCAGTTTGTTATTCATCGTTTTGCTTCTTGCAATTTTGACGGTCAGTATGGTTGCGTGCAACAAAGGCGCGCAAGACGCTAGAAAATTGCCGAGCGAAATAAATCCTTCCGACGTCATCGACGACAGCGACGACGACAGTCCGTTGACGGCGCAACTTAAATTTGCGTTCCCAAAAGGCGCGACGTCTGTGTTTAACAGTTTGTTTACGGACGAGTTCGACATCTCGGACGTCGAATATTACGTCGTTTATCTCAACACCCAAACGCAAACAACCACCGAAGGCGTACACGGCAACCTTTCGGAAAGTATGATTGATCCGGAAGATTTAGAGCTAATCAAAAAAGCAGGACATCACCAAATAAGGGCTCAAGTCGAAATCGGCAAAGACGATGAAAGCAATCCCATATATGTCAAAGGCTCGTTTGCGCTTCACCTTCAGGACAGACTTGCGCCGATAAGCAAAGTCCAACTCAACTTCAACCTTATGGACGGCACAAGGCGCGCGACGGCGCACTTCAACTGCTCGGTGTCAAGCGACGGCATCGCAACCACCAGCGTACTCGAAGGCGTTGAGTTCAAAACGTGGGACGATTTTATAAGCACTTTCAGAATGACAATCGACGAGGACAAGGAAAAAAATCTTCCCGCAAAAGCGCTTGAAAGCGTGTCGTTAAACGGCAAAGTTTACAGCGCGACTTCAAAGACTTTCCCGCTTGAAATAAACGATTCTCTAAACGGCAAAACTTTCACAACGAAATGGACGGACGACACGGTCAAAGTTACGTTTGCGCTTGCGCTGCCTTCGAACGCAGTCCTCGAAGACGGCAAGACTGCGCCGAGCGATAATAAAGAGTTCAAGGCAACTCAAACCGTTCGCCGCAATCTCGAAAGAGCGGCCGCTCCCGCAACGGATATCCTCAACGTATACAACGGCTACTATTTTGCGGGCTGGTATCTCGACAACGGCACGAATAAGGGCGTTTGGGACGAGAAAGACACGCTCTGGAACTTTGCAAAATTCGTCGGTTCTTCCGACATCACGCTTGTCGCTCGCTGGACAAAACGCGTGTACTCTTTCACCTTGTACACGATGGGCGGTGAATTTGCAAGCGATATCACAAACGCAAGTGTAGGCAAAACTGAAATTACAAGTGACGAAAAAGCAAAGGAAAACGGACTTACCGTGGTAAGCGCGACTTCCACGTTCGGCATCGAGAGCCAAAAACTCACGAGAGTGGAGTTCAGCGGATTCGAATACGGCGCGAATTATTCCAAGTGCGTGGCAAAAATCGCGGTCACGCCCACAAAAGAAGTTTACGTCATAATTACCGACATTAAGGACAAACTTGTCAAAGGCAACGGCGAGTACGTCAAAGCAGAGGGCATTTACAGCGACTATCAATGCCAAAACAAAGTCAATATGACGGTTGTAGACGGCACTGCGGAAAAGGGATACGTCAAGTGGGTGTTCAATTCCAGCGAAGACGAGAAGGAAAACCTCGCAAGACTCAGCGCGTATTACAGCGAAGTCGTGTTCAAGAACGGACTTTTCGTCAAGGCGGACGGCTCCTTGCGCATAGACAAGATTGCGGACGATTCGGTGAGCGAACTCATTATCCCCGCGGAACTCACATATGACGGCGCAACTCGCAAGGTCAGCGAGATTTCCGCACAAGCGTGTATGAATCTCAAAGCGTTGACAAAACTCGATTTTTCAAAGGCGGACAACCTCGAAACCATAGGCAGTATGGCTTTTGCGCATGCGCCGAATCTGAAAGAAATCATTGTTGCAGAGCAGCCGCCGATTAAAAGCGTCGGCGAGAAAGCGTTCTACGGATCCGAATTCGAAAACGACTATTTCGACACGCACAAAGGCAAGCAATTCATTGTCATAGGCGATGTGTTGTACAAGTACGTCGGACAAGAATACAACGACGGCAACGGCAACGTCTCAACTCGTGCGGACAAAACCGCAAGCCTCGATCTGTCGAGCGCAACGTATTATACGAGCGATAATTGCCCCGACCTCTCGCAAGAGGAAATCGACGCTCTCAACGCTCAACTCCAAAGCGTAGTGACGATTGCAAGCGGCGCGTTTGCAAACGCAACCGCGCTCGAATCAATCAAACTCGGTGACAGCGTGCAGAGAATAGAGAACGGCGCGTTTGCAAACCTTGCAAAATTTGCAAAGGTCGAAGTCAACGAAACGTCAAATCTCGCATATATCGGCGAGGAAGCGTTCAACGGCACTTCTATGCTCGAAGAAACGAGCGGAAACTGCGTGGACAACAACGCAATCATAATAGGCAAAGTGTATTACCGCTTCATCGACCAAAACGCAACGTCTGCTTCGTTGCCGATGAACATCGAACATATCGCGCCGTATGCGTTTAAAGAATGCTCCAAACTTAGCGCTATCGCATTTACCATGGCGAGCAACATCAAGACGGTGGGCAAGCGCGCGTTTACAATCACAAAGTGGGTTGCGAGCAGTCAAGACAACAAGGACGGCTTTGTCATCGTGGAAGGCAACAACGGCGCGTCGAAGATGCTCGTCGAGTATTATGCCGATTCCAACGGCAACACGCCCAATATAGAGATTCCCGACTCGGTGACATCCATCGGTGAGGAAACGTTCAACTTCTACGCAGACGCAATCAAGACAGTGAAGTTCGGCACAAACATCGAGAGAATAGAAAACTATGCGTTCAACGGCGCAATCGCAATGGAGAGTTTCATCTTCACGCGCGTTTCGTTTGATGGAAACGACAATAAACTCGTCGGCGCACCGTTTGTAGAGGAAAACGCGTTTGCCGACGAAAAAGGAAGCCTCATTAACAACGCGAATTTCTACTTCGCAAAAGAAGTGCTCGAAGGTCTTGACAGGATAAACAACGGTCAAATCACAACGAAAGACGAAATCACTCTCGCGTGGGCGCAACTTTACAGACTCAACAAGGACAACTTCGTTGAAGAAAACGTCGACAAAGTTTACATCAACACCGACGTTATTGCCACCAAACTTCTCAAAACCGACGATTCAAAGGATGCGTTTGAAACGACATACGGCAGCGGAACGTCCTATAACGGCGTTGTCAAAGACGGTCTTGTCGTTCTCAACAACACGGGCATCGACAGCAAAGAAAACCTCGATATGGTCAAAAACAACGTGCAAGTCGTCGAAGTGACCAAAGACCAACCCAAGTTTGGAAAACTCTATGAAGAAGGCATAACGAAATACGTCGTGACGTTCACCTACAACGACGGCGAGGGGTGCCAAGTCAACTACGGCGACGAATTCTTGTACGTCGCAACCGTGTACAACGCAATCAAGGGCAATCCGTCGGAAAGCACTGCGCAGACAATATCGGTGAAGGACTCGTCTGCGGATTACTATCTCACGGGATTCGAGGGGCAAGACAAGGACGATACGTCGGCAACGCCGTTGTTCTACACATCCTTCGAGGGCGGTGAATATAAGTTTGTCTACACCGACATTATGGGAGTGAAACATACTCTCGACATTTCAAAAATAGAGAATTTCGACACGACGAAGGCAAAGGAAGACGCTGAAACCGCAACCGTCACCATAGACTTCTACGGACTTGCCACTTACAAGTTCAATTTCGATTACAGAGTGGCTGAATCCAAGATTAAAGAGATCGTGCAAGACGGCGCGATTTCCGTTGCGCTCAACAAAAACGTTTCGGGCGCACTCCAAAACTTCAAAGTGCGCTTCATCGGTCAGGACGGCAGCGAAACGGTCAAGACGCTTTCGGCAAACTCCAACTTCCAATTTGTCAATCCCGACACGTCGTCGCTCGGCATAAAGACCCTCACGGTCAGTTACGCGGCAGACAACGTTTTGGCGGGCAGTCAATCGGTTACGCTCGTCTACTCGGTTGTTCTCGAAGAGGACGCAAGTTTGTTTGAATACGACTACGTCGAGCAAAAAGAAGTCACAGTCGACGGAACGACGTACGCAGGCACGGCGAGCATCAAGAGTTGCACCGCAACAAACGCCGAAACAATCGTTCTTCCGACAACGTGGACGGATACGGACGGAAGCGTGTATATCGTGACGAATATCGCAAACGGCGCGTTTGCAAACTTCACCAAACTCAAAGCGATCTACCTCGGCGCAAACATCGAGACAATCGGCGACAAAGCGTTTGCAAACTGCACCGTGCTCGAAAACGTGTATACGGCACAAAATGTCAGCATAGCCTTTGCAGACCTCAAGGAATCCAACTTTGAAACGACAGCCGTCGTTTCTGAAACGAAAGACGAAATCGTTTACAATGCGGTCGTGGCAAATTTCAATGGCATCGCAGCAGTGGACAATATGATTGCAATCGGCGCGCAATACGTCGTCGAGGCAACCGCAGCCACCAAAGAAAATCCCGCTTCGCCGAGAAAGGTGTTCAACGTCATCGGCGTTAAGGACGGAATCTCGTTTGAGAGCGCAACCGAGTTGTTCCTGCCCGACACGATCCAAAACAATCCCAACGTCACAAATGCGACAGTCAACATGTATTCGTCAAAGAGCGGCTTTATATTCAAGGTTGTGGGGTACGTCAACGACAAAGTGACGCACATCGGCAATAACGCATTCAGCGGCACGGAAAACTTGAAAAACATCGATTTGTCGAAGGCGACGAAACTCGACTATATCGGCGCACACGCATTTAACAAGAGCGGACTCACCGCAATCGATTTGAGCAAGAATACCGCTCTTGCCGAAATCAACGGCTCTGCATTTGAAGAGTGCGGATATTTGACGACGGTAGTGCTTCCGACAAGCGTTAAAGTCATTGCGAGCCAAGCGTTCAAGAACTGCGCAAATCTCACGGCAGTCACTGGCGTGACGACGGTCGACGCAATAGAAACGGGTGCATTTGACGGATGTCCGAAACTCGAGACGAAACCTTCTCAAAAAGCGTAATTTGAAACTTGCTATACGAAAAGACGACTGCGCCGCAGTCGTCTTTTTCTATACTCTTATACAATTCACATGCAAATCCTTATATTTTTTTATATGCTTTTATGCTGTTTTCCCGTATGTTTTATGCGGTTTTTCGTGTGTTTTTGCTGTGTTTTATGTTGTTTTTCTCAAAAATCCGCAAGGATTTTTGCGAGGTTGTCGGCGTTGCTTTGCGTGAGGTCGGTGAGGGGAAGGCGCAATTTCGAGGTGCAGTAGCCTTTGAGTTCCATCGCCTTTTTCACGGGAATGGGATTCACTTCGCAAAACAGTGCGGATATCAACGGGAGCAGGGCAAGTTGCATTTTGCGTGCCTTTTCCCACTTGCCGTCAAGCGCAAAGTGCGTCATATCGCTGACGTATTTGGGGCATACGTTGCTTGCAACGCTGATTACGCCGAGTCCGCCCATTGCCATTATAGGCAAGGTGAGCGCGTCGTCGCCACTTATCACTTTGTCGGGGCATAGGGCAAGGCATTTTTCGATTTGTTCCATATTGCCGCTTGCCTCTTTTATGCCGACGACGTTTTTTCGCTGCGCGATTCTCGCAAATGTTTCGGGCAGCATATTCACGCCCGTTCGCGAAGATACGTTGTAGCATATAATTGGAAGGCTTGTCGAATCGGCGATTGCGCCGTAGTGTTCGACAAGCCCTTCTTGCGTGCATTTGTTGTAGTACGGCGTGACGACCAAAAGTCCGTCCGCGCCGAGATCTTGCGCCATACGGCAAGTCCCGATTGCGTGGCGCGTGCTGTTCGAGCCTGCGCCCACTATGACGGGAACTCGACCTCTCGTTTGCTTTATGCAAACCTCGACAACTTGCTTTTTTTCTTCTTCGGTCAGCGTTGCAGGCTCGCCCGTAGTGCCGAGCGCGACGAGAGCGTCCACGCCGCTTGCGATTTGTCGTTCCACAATCTCGCAAAGAGCCTTCACGTCCACTTTGTCATCTTCTGTGAAAGGAGTGATGAGCGCAGTGGCTGTGCCTTGAAAAATCATTTATATCGTTATGCCTCCATAGCGTTTTTTATGAGCAATTCCACAATCTGGACGGCGTTGGTTGCCGCGCCTTTTCTTATGTTGTCGGCAACCACCCAAAGGTTTGCGCCGCTTTCCACGCTGTCGTCGAGGCGGATTCTTCCCACAAACACTTCGTCGCGATTTTCGGCGTCGAGAGGGGTGGGATAGACGTTGTTTTTCACATCGTCCATAACCACGATTCCCTCGAAGTTTTCAAGCGCGTTTACGATGTCGTCGCGAGTGCATTTTTGCACAAACTCGACGTTTATCGACTCACTATGACCGTAGAACACCGGAACGCGCACGGTTGTCGCAGTTACGCGAAGGGAAGAATCGTGCAAAATTTTCCTTGTTTCGACAATCATTTTCCACTCTTCTTTGGTGTAGCCGTCGTCCATAAACACGTCGATGTGCGGAAGCATATTGAACGCAATCGGACGAGGGAATTTCTTGGGCGGTACGCCGTTTATGCCGTCTTTTAAGTCGTTGAAGCCTGCAACGCCTGCGCCCGATACGGCTTGATAGGTCGAGTACACGATTCTCTTTATGCCGAATCTGTCTTTGAGCGGTTTCAATGCGACGACTGCCTGAATGGTGGAACAGTTGGGGTTTGCGATTATACCTTTGTTCCACTTCACGTCCTCGGGATTGACTTCGGGAACGACCAAAGGAACATCGTCGTACATACGCCATTGCGACGAGTTGTCGACAACGACCGCTCCTGCCTTGACAAACTGCGGAGCAAACTCTTTTGACACGCCTGCGCCTGCAGAAAACAGCGCGTAATCGATTTTTCCGTCGAGTGCGCTCACGTTTTCGCTTGTCAATTCGATGACGGTGTGTTCTTTTCCTGCAAAGTTGATTTTTTTGCCCGCGCTTTTTGCCGACGCGAAAAGATAGTAGTTTTCGACGGGAAGATTCCTTTCCTCGAGAACTTCGAGAAATTTTCCGCCGACCATACCTGTTGCGCCGACCACGGCAACGTTAAATTTTTTCATACTGCCTCCTAACTCTTATGTAGCAAATTTAACACCGCCGCGCCGTATTGTCAATCAAAAGAGACTTATAGGTTTCTATATGACATATATATGCGCGCCCTCGCACCGTCGTGCGTTTTAAGCGTGAAATATATTTGCGCTTTTCGTTTGATATTTGCGCTCATATAATGTATAATCAACTCATCTATATAGTTTTGCAGGAGAGCATATGGCAAACAACAATCCAAACTCGGCATACACGCTACCCAAAAAGCCCAAAAAACTTTTGCTCGGCAAACTCTTTACTGACGCTGCAGTTCGCAAGGAGCCGGAAGAACCTCAAAAAATACTTGTGGCAGGGCTTGCAGAGGCGCGCCCCGTCAAAGAATATCCCGATTCGTTTATGGCAAGAGCCGCTGCGGTTATGCGCGGCGAGTTTGCGACGCTTTTCAAAGCGACGCTGTTCTTTCTGATATTTACCGCCCCGTTTATCGTGATTTTTGCATGGTTTGCAAGTTATTTCGAGAACCTCACAATCGGCGGAACATACAACTTTATGGGCGACATCGGCGTAGGTTTCCCCGGCGGCGGCGACAGCATCGCAGTGAGCGTCGGCAGCCTTTACCGCAATGTCAAAATGCCGCTTATGGCAATGTACGGCGCGTGCTTCTTGTTCGGCTCGCTCGGACTTTCGGGTTTGTTCTACTGCGCAAAACGCAGTTTCTATCAGGACTACTACAAAAAATGGGTGAAAACCTATTGGATGGGCTTTGCAAAATACTGGTGGAAGTTCCTCTTGGCAGGGCTTATGCTGGTGGTTGTCGCACTCGGTATGGTCGAGTCGCTCATGTACCTTTTGGAGCAACAGGCACGCGGGACGGCGGGCGCAGGCGCATATTGCGCGGTCGTGTTCAGCTTCGTCATCGGCGCGCCGCTTCTTCTCATACCCGTCGTTATGATGGGACTGTTCACGTCCTATGAACTCACTTTCGGTCAATGCTTCAAAAACGCAATCGTGCTTATCGCAAACAACCTTTTGAGCATTCCGTCCGTCGCAATCCTTTCTGCGCTTCCGCTCGGACTTTGCGCAGTCAACAACCTTTTGGGCATAATCATCTACATTGCTATGGCTCTTGTAGGCACGACGTTTATGGCTCTTTGCTGGATTGCGGTCGCTTCGAGAGGCATGGCCAAGTGCCACAACCTCAAAGCGGACGAGCAAAAAGTCCAAATCGCCGAACAAAGAAAGGCGGCAAAACAAAATCCGTATGCGAACGGATCCGTTCAAGGCGCGCAAAAGAAGAAAGCAAAACAAGCCGTGCCTTTCCAAAATCCAAAGAAGAAAAAGAAAAAATAATGGCGCAAATCATAGGGTTTAATCTTTCAAAAGAGGATTATCTCAACCTTGCCGACTCCGCTTTCAAAAACGGCGAAACCGAAAAAAGCATAACCTATCTCGACAAGGCTCTCTCGATAGATGAACGCTTCGTCGAAGCGTCCGTTTCGCTTGCAGGCGTTTACGCCTCGCTCGGCGCTTGGGAAATTTCGAATGCGACTCTCTACAAGGCACTGGCAAAGCATCCGTGTGCCGACGATAGGGATCGCATTTTTTATCAACTCGCAATGAATTTTCTCGACGTAAATCTCCCCGATGTCGCAGAATACTATCTTCGCGACATCGCAGAGGCATACGACTTGCAACTGCCCGAGGATATGTCAAATTCGGGCGGCGACGAGCAGGACGAAGGGTTCAGGGTGGTTTACCCCAAAGGCGAGGACTATTACGAAATGCTCATAAGCAAGGCGTATGAACTCGTAAGGGAGCGCAAACTTGACGAGGCAATTGCCCTTATGGACGAAATCGACCCTCGCTCGAAGTCCAAAGCCGCCGCAAATCATATCGTGCTTGTGTGCCTTATGATGAAAAACGACATAGATTCCGTCATCGCAAACGCGCAAAAAATGCTTGCCGAAGACGGGGATAATCTTGCAGTAAAATGCACACTCGCAACGGCGTTTTTGATGGAAAACAAGATGGCGGAAGCATACGCCGTGCTCGATCAGATTCTCGAAAAAGATTACACGAATATGGAAGAAATCCTTATGATTCTGCCCATACTCGTCAACATGGAGATGCACTCGCAAGTGGTTAAGTACACGCGCAGAGTGCTTGAGAAACTCGATCTTCAACCCAACACGATGATTTGGCTTTCCCAAGCGCTTTACAACCTCAATCAAAAAGAGGAAGCGCGCAAGGTTATGCTAAAAGTACGCACGATTTTCGGCGAGTATTCGCCCGCGGAATATTTTTTGCAACTTTACAAGCAAAATCCCGACAAAGTGCAGTATTCGATGAATTTGCCGTACGTCGAAAAAATCGCCAGATACAAGGATCTGGACAAATTCTTGAAGATGTCGCCGTTTGAGTTGCAACTCGTCATTTTCGACCACGACGAGCAAAGCGCGCATATGAAAAAACTCATCGAATGGGCGTTTGTCGACGACAACGAGCAACTCAAACTCCTGCTTGTAGACAAACTTTCGCTCGTCAATTCGCAATGGGTGAGCGACTTTTTGAGAAGGCAACTCATATCGACCGACTTGTCTTTCGATTTGATGTCGCGCCTCATATTCTGCCTCGTGCAAGAAAATACTGTCAGATTCCGCTTCGACGTAGTGGCGCAGGACAGATTCAAGAGCATAGATATGGTGTTTCCCAACGCCTTTCACAAACTCGGCGGAATTTTGCACGGAGCGGTGGCATATTGCGTGTCCGACATCGTATTTACCGACGAGGAACCGAATATGTACCTTGCAACGCTCACAAATATAATCAACTCAATCGTGACTTTGGACGAAAGCGGCAAACTCAAATATTCCAAACCTGCGTACAAGAGAATCGCCACATTGCGCAGCGTACGCACCCTCATCGGCGTGTTGCTCTGCAAAGTCTACGAGTGCGACGCAGACGATATGCGCGAGCAAACCATTGAACGCTACAACCTCAATGAAAAAACGTTTGACAAATACTACAAGATGATTTTCGGAGAAGACGATGCAAGAGAATAATCAAACTCCCGACGTGAAAACCAGAAAGGAAATGCTCGAAAAACTCGACGTTCTTTTGAGCGAGGATTTGCCTTATCACCAAAGGCTCGAAGCATACGAATACCTTTTGGAGGACTGCGAGCCGATTCTTCAAGATATGATTGACAAAATCTACACCCTCGACGGCGAAACGGGCAAAATGCTTATGGAAATCCTTGCCGAATACAAGGGCAACAAGGCAATATTTATGGGACTTGTGAGTTATCTTTACAAAGGCGAGGACGTTGCGCTTTTTGCACGACTTATCGGTGCGTACGGCGATGAGCAGGGAATAGAAGTGCTCAAAACATTCTGTGAGAACTACGAGCCTAATTACAACGAGTATATGGAACTTCGCAACGCCGTTGAGGAACTTGGCGGAGATTTCGATTTGAAACAAGACTTTTCCGACGACCCGTTCTATCGCTTCCTCAAAGGACTCGACGAAGTGGACGACGAAAGCAGACAATCGCCCTTCGAGGACTATTTCAAGCAAAATCACGAGCATTCCCGCGACGACGAATGCGACGACGATTGCGATTGTGCAGGAGAGGACTGCGATTGCGATTGTGCAGGTGAGGACTGCGATTGCGATGATGACGGATGCCATTGTCACGATGGCGACTGCGATTGCGGCGAGGGCGAGTGTCGTTGCCATCACCCCGATTGCGATGACGACGGTTGCCGTTGTCACGAATAAGCTAAATTAAAGCGTTACGTTGCAGGCACGCTTTTTGGCGTGCTTTTCTTTTTGCGCTCCTTTTTGACTTTGCCGTTATGCTCGGATTTCGTTCCGTTTTTCTTCTTGTTCATTACGGCGATTATCGCATTGACAATCAAGCGTATCACGACGATTGCAAACAGAATTACGCCAAGAACGCTGTTGACGGGATAGAGCGTATCGACGATGTTGTCAAAGCCGAAGAAACTCAAAGGATAGGCAATCAAAAGGCAGAAGAACACCACGAACGCCTTGTGTTTTTCGTCGCCGAAAGAGGAGAGTTTTTTTGTGTGCGAGAGAAGCAGCGATGTTCTGTCGCTCACGATTTTCAGCGACGAAACGAGGGTTGTGAAGATTGCTCCGGCAATCAAAACGCCGCAGGCAAATTTGAGGTGCAAACGCTCTGAAACTGCAAGAGTGGGCATTAAACTGCCGTTTGCGTCGGATAAAACCACCGTTTGTAACATATAGAGCATTCCGAACAGAAACGCGCATATCATAAGACAACTTGCAAAAATCTCTTTGTAACTTAGGTTTTCACCTTCCTCGGAAATTATGACACCGCCCAATAGCACGTCGAGTCCGCTGTACAAAATAGGCTTCGATAAAGAGAACGCCAAAGAGTGCGACGGTGTAGGAAGTTTGAAAAACACGAGCGCGATACAAAGCACGATAAGGGGTACGACTACGCTGTTCAGCAAGCGGATTTTCTCGATTCCCAGCACGACCACCACGCCGCCGAGAATTGTCATTGCAAGTCCCATTGCAAGCGGTATGCCCGTCATGGATTGCATTATATAATCGCCGCCTGCGAGCATAGAACAAAGGGATACGCTTGCGGCAAAGAAGATGCCGAGATTGACGATTTTGCCTTTCGGCATAAGACCTTTTTTGCCCGCAATGAGAAAGATTGCGCACAAAAGCGACATAAAAACCGAGGAAATCGCAACATTGAGAGGGGAAGCGCCGCCGAAAAACAAGGCAATCTCGCGCCCCGAAGAAAATCCCGCGCCGATTGCCGTTCCGACGTATAATGCGGCTGTTTTGAATGCTTTTTTCACGTTAAAAGCATATTTTTACGGAAGAAAATTTATGATAACAACCGAATAATTGCCGCAAAAATATTCAAATTTTGCTATACGTTTTATGAAAAAATCTGCAGATTTTCCGCAAATTTTGCCGTGATTTTCGTTGTAAAACTATCGAAAATCAGTCGTGATTTTTATTTGATTTTCGCAACTCCGCTTGCGATTGCGGCTTGCTTTACGGCGTTTGCAACCGCCTCTACGACGCGTTTGTCGAAAGGCTCTGGAATGATGTTGTTTTCGCTCGGATTTTCGACGAGGGAAGCGAGCGCTTCGGAAGCGGCGATTTTCATTGCCTCGTTTATATCCGTCGCGCGAGCGTCGAGTGCGCCGCGGAAAATTCCAGGGAAAGCCAACACGTTGTTGATTTGATTGGGCAAGTCGCTTCTGCCCGTAGCGACGATTCTCGCGCCTGCTTCGAGGGCGAGTTTCGGGTCGATTTCGGGGCTCGGATTTGCCATAGCAAACACAATCGGGTCTTTGCTCATAGAGCGCACCATATCTTGCGAAAGCACGTCCTTTGCGCTCACGCCTATGAATGCGTCCGCGCCTTTTACTGCGTCTTTCAGAGTGCCTTTGACGTTTCTCGGATTCGTGCGTTTTGCAAGTGAGTTTTGTGCAAAATTGAATCTTTCGCCCTCGTCGATTATGCCGAGCCTGTCGCAAATCACAAGGTCTTTTGCACCGAGCGAAAGCAAAAATTCGGCAATGGCAATGCCTGCGCTTCCTGCGCCGTTTATAACCAAACGAGCAGTTGATATATCCTTTTTGACAACTTTAAGTGCGTTTTTGAGCGCGGCGGCGAGAACTATCGCCGTGCCGTGCTGGTCGTCGTGAAAGACGGGAACGTCGCAAAGTGCTTTGAGTTTGCGCTCGATTTCGAAACAGCGAGGGGCGGATATGTCTTCGAGATTTATTCCGCCGAAACTTGCGCTTATGTTGTAAACCGTCGATATGATTTCGTCAACGTCCTGCGACTTTATACAGATGGGGATAGCGTCGATTCCGGCAAATTCGTGGAACAAAACGCACTTGCCCTCCATAACGGGCATACCTGCTTCTGGGCCTATGTTTCCCAGTCCCAAAACCGCGCTTCCGTCCGTGACGACGGCAACGGTGTTCCAACGCCTCGTGAGCGAGTAGGAAAGTTCCTTGTTTTCTTTTATCGCGAGGCAGGGGGCGGCAACGCCGGGAGTGTAGGCAAGCGACAAGTCCTGCTTGTTTTCCACTTTTGCTCTCGACACGACTTCGAGTTTGCCTTCCCACTCGTAATGCTTCTTCAACGATTCTTCGGAATAGTTCATACAAAAACCCCGCATGGTTTGATAGCAACAGTTTACATCAAATGCCTTGTATTTGCAAATCAATTAAGGTATAATCGGGATATGAAAACGATAACGTACAATCAAATCGAAAGCGCAGTCGAATCGCTCGTGACGGCGTGCGGCGAAATAACGCCCTCGTGCGTAGCGGCGATGGAAAGCGCGCTCGAAAAAGAAACCGACAAAAACGCAAAAACCGCGTTAGGAATGCTTCTTGAAAACGCGGCGCTTGCAAAATCGAAAGGGCTTGCCGTCTGCCAAGATACGGGTATGGCGGTGTTTTTCGTCAGGCTCGGACAAGACGTGCATATCGAGGGCGGCTTGCTTCAAGACGCAATCGATGACGGCGTGCGCGCAGGGTATGCGAAAAACGGCTATCGCGCGAGCGTGCTCGACCCTATTTCGAGAAAGAACACGAAGGACAACACGCCTTCAATCGTGCATATCGAACTTTCGCTCGGCGACAAACTGGAAATAACCTTTTTGCCAAAGGGATTCGGAAGCGAAAATATGTCGCGCTTGTTTATGCTCAAACCCTCGCAAGGCATAGAGGGCATAAAGGATTGCGTTGTGCAAGCGGTCAAAGAGGCAGGGGCGAATCCTTGTCCGCCCATAATCGTGGGAGTGGGTATAGGCGGTACGGCGGAAAAGGCTATGTCGGTTGCAAAAGAGCAACTTTTGCGCGAAGTGGGCGAGCCGAGCGCAGACGAAACCCTTGCGAGTCTGGAAAAAGAACTTTTGGAGCGCATAAACGCACTTTCGATAGGCGCGCAAGGCTTCGGCGGAAAAACGACCGCGCTTGCCGTGCATATCGGGAAATATCCGACGCATATCGCCGCATTGCCCGTCGCCGTAAATATTCAGTGCAACGCGATGCGCAAATCGAGCGCGGTGCTGTGAGGGGAGTATGGAATACAGATTGAAAACGCCTCTTGACAAATCGCAAGTCGCAAAATTGAAAGTCGGCGACGTAGTGTATATATCGGGAAAACTGCTCACGGGCAGAGATGCGGCGCACAAACGCATTTTCGAGGCAATCCGCAACGGACAGAGTTTGCCGATTGACATAAAAGGACAAGCGATATATTACGTCGGACCTTGCGAAAAGGACGGCAAAGTGCTTTCGGCAGGACCGACAACGTCTATGCGTATGGACGCATACGCGCCTTTGTTGTACGACGAGGGAGTCGTGGCGACGATAGGCAAGGGCGACAGAAATTCCGACGTATATGCCGCCATAAAACGCAACGGCGGCGTATATCTTGCGGCAATCGGCGGCGCAGGCGCACTTTACGCAAGCAAAATCGAAAATTCAAGAGTGCTTGCATACGACGATCTTGGCACGGAAGCGGTACACGAGTTCGAGGTGCGGGATTTTCCGTGCGTAGTAGCGATTGATAGCGGCGGAAACAGTATATATAACTAAATTGGCGCGCTATTTGGCGAATAACTGCGTCAGACGCGATTTTCTCACAAGTCACGTACGCCTAAGTACGCTCGTTGTTCAAAAATCGTGCCTTCCTTGTTCTTCATCCAAATATCACACCAATTACGAGTTGACATTATGCAAACAATAATTTCAACAATCAAAGCAACTTTCAAGACAAAACGCCGAAAGTGTTTATTAACTGCCACAGTTAAACGTTGACATTGCATAGCATAGGTCATAAAATATAAACGTAGCAAATCTATTTCTTGGGTGGGTATATCCCAACCGGTGGTGATGCCGTCTTTGAACGGACAAGTCCAACAGCCCCAACAGCCGATGCGGTGAGATTCCGCAACCGCCTGTAAAGTCAGACTGGGAAGGAGTAGTGTGCAGACAAAAGGTCTGCTCGTTCCTTCTCCGCACAAACGGAGATTTTTTTATGAAGAAAAACGGAAAATTCACAATCAAGTTCATCGCGTACACGGGTATGATGACCGCAATCGTGTACGTCGCAACGCTCATCGGCGTGTCCACGCCCGTTGCGAATTTCAACATCGGCGACAGCGCAATATTGCTTGCCGCCGCGCTGTTCAATCCTCTCACGGCAATGATAGCAGGGGGCTTGGGCGCATTCCTCGCCGACCTCACGACCTATCCCGTGACGATGCTTTACACGCTCGTTATAAAGGCTATCGAAGGCTTGCTTGCGGGCGTTGCGTTTACGCTCATTTACAAGTGGTTTGACAAAAAAGAGAATCCGACAAAGCGCGACGTTGCGCTCAAAATAACCTTTGCGACGATAACCTGCATAGTCTGCACGATGCTTATGGCGGTGGGGTACTACATCTGCAAAGCGTTTATGTACGGCACGCCCGAATCGGCGTTGACATCCTTGCCGAAAAACGTGTTGCAAGCGGTTGCTTCAACGCTTATCGCGGTGCTTGCTCTGTATGCCGCGCGCCTTGAAAAAATGCGTCCGAAAACGCAACTCGCCCTCAAAGACAAACCCGTTTCGCAACCCGAAAAGGACGATGTATTGGACGAAGAGTGATTATTGCACTATGTGCAGTGATATTGCCTTGCGGCAGTGAAATGCACGCGACGCGTGCGTGAAATTGTGCCTACGGCGCAGTGCCGCTAATACAATGATATCCACTGCGTGGATGATATCCTCGCACTGCTCGGTTGAAATCCTCGCTTCGTTCGGATGATATCCGCACTGCGTGCGGGTTGCGGAATATTTAAATTTATCAATCAACAAATTTGCTACAAAATGACAAAAACAACGTTTTATGTGTGCAAAACGTGCATATAAAGCGTTGGTTTTTACAATATGCGAGAATATAATCTCAAATTGGTTGTGCAAGATTTTTCGTTTGATTTATGTCCGCTACGCCGGATTCCCACGGTCACTTCGTTCCCTCAGAATGACGTATGGAAGATTTGTTTTTTTATCCGCTTGTCATTGCGAGAAGCAACGAATGTTGCGACGTGGCAATCAAGGCGAAGCCGCATTTACTCAATTAGATTATCATAAATCAGCGAGTACGTCGTCGAAGCCTTGTCAACCCAACTCTTGTACAAATATTTGGCAAGTTGGCGGTTGGCGACGACGAGTTTCAATTCCATAAGGGTGGTTATGTCGTTGTTGATGCGCATAATCACGGTGTAAGTGCCGTCGGCGTTTTTGGAATAGTCGCAAAAATAGGATTGGCGTTTTTTGAAACGCATACGGTTTTCGCGAGCGTACTGCACGATTTCGTCGCGAATGGACGAGGGAATCTTTGTGAAGAACAACGAAAGGCAACTCACTCCGTCCTGCGTGATGTTGAGCATATCGCTTTTCGGCACGCGGTAGATGAGGTTGGTGTCCAAAAGTTCGGACAAATACTGCTTGCATTCCATATACGACAGCCAGTCGTTGTCGGACGAGCAGATGTCCAAAAGCGTGGTTTCGGCAAGGGGAATCGCCATTTTGTCGAACACGAAAAGAATGACAAGTTTTTGCACCTTGCTGTCGAGGGATTGATTCGAGCCGAAACCGTCCTGCATATACTCCATCGTGTTCCTCCAAAAAAGTTGAAATCCGCTTATGCCTTGCAAAGAACAGCAATGCGGATGCGATACGATATATTACATCGTATTTTTGAGGAAAACAAGCGCAAAAGCAAAAAATTTGTCGAAATACAATTTGTTGTAGTTGTAAGCGTGTTTGGACACAATGATATTTGCACTGCGTGCAGGAAGATTTGTATTTCGCTGCGCTGGATTCCCACGGTCACTGCGTTCCCTCGGAATGACGGGCGCAAAAATCGTCGCTGAGGCAACGGCAATGCGCAAGTGTGTGCATTGACGAGAGTCTCGCTTGATTTATTGCGCCACTAACCGCGCAAGCCCTCTTTGCTCTCCCGAACAAGACGGACAAAGAATCCAGCCACAATTCCGCGCGAGTGCTTGCTTGGTGAAGCGCACTCCGTGCGCATATGGAAGGATTTGATTTTTGCTTTCACCGCAACGAAGTTTGAATTTTCCGCCGGCGTGCAGAGCACGCCCATATCAAGCAGATAATTTGGCGAAATTGCGGCGAGAGGTTTTGTCCGTGTTTGAACTGATAGCGCAAATTCTCTGCGCGATAGAAATTTCGAGAACAAGTGCGGTGCTGTGCAATCGCCCGAAAAGTTTACGTCTCTATTTAGGGGATTCCCACGCTACGCTCTGAATGACGGCGTGGGCGATTGCTTTCACCGTAACGAAGTTTGAGAAATTGTATCTTGACATTGTTTTTGTTTTGGTGTAGTATTGTAGATGTATAAGAATTTGCGCACATATGCGCGCGGAGAGTGCGCGTGTGTGCATACACCAACAACTGAGGTGGACATTATGAGAAATGGCAACAAATCAAGACAATTACTCTCGCTTGCAAGACTCGTTGTGCTTGCGCTTTGCTTCACAATGGTATTTGCGGTTGCGCTTTTGGGCAACTCGAATTATGTGGCAGAGGCTTACAACACATACGAGATTAAAAGTGGCACCATAGGAAAAGCATACACGCCAATTAAGCGCACGAGCGGAGAAATAACGGCATCTGACTTCTCTTTTATAGAAAAAGACAAAAGCGGATGGACTGCGACAATCGATTATTCAAGCGTTGTGCCAAAGATGGCATTAGGTAAGGATAAGGAAAATAAAGACACATACGAGGTTGTAGGAAACAATCTTGAAGTGTATAAAGACACTGGCGATACCAAACTTTATGCACACGTTGACGAAGCAAATCATTGGCAATGGGGCGTCAGTGACGGACGAAAGGCCGCACAAGTACATGGAATAATAAATTTTGATCTATCCGGATTTGTTGCCCAAATGATTCAAAACGATAACGTTGTTGTCAAAGCAAAGATAACGGCAAATATCGGAGCTCGTGATGGCGCAAGTAGTGGGATTGCAAACCCATATGTTAACAAACTTTTCTATTCTGCAATCGCAGTCCCAAGCGGAAAATCGATGTCGGCGGCATTGTCGTATGATTTGAGGGAAAATCAGAGCGTAAGCGGCATAGACAAGACGGGTTTTGTATATAGTTACAGCGAGAGTGACAGCAAAGCGTCTACGAGTCGAACATCGAACGAGGTGACGCTTTCAAAAGCAACTCCGAATTTAAGTTTTGCGCTCGGATGCGGTTGGGCGTTGCAATCAGGCGATAGAGATCACTATGTGATTATGTCCGACATTAAACTTACGATTACGATTACGCCTGTTGAAACAAAGGACGGTTCTTCGCCGATCGTGTCTTCGAAATATGACGGAGTTGCGACGGACGGTATAAACACTTGCGAGCCGTACATCACCAATACACACGAATTGGCAAATCAGGCAAAATTCCCCGTATATTACGATTCAATCAAAAACAGACTTAAAACCGATTCGGTGACCAACGGATCGGGCAAGTTGGCATCTTATACAAACAAGACCATAGGCAACGTTCCCGGGGGGAGCGTAGGCTATTACAAGTCAGCCCAAACGGAGTTTGTCGATACGTTCAACTACACCGAATATGATTCGCTCGAAACGGCGGCTGCCATTTATGGAAGCAACGCCCCGAAATTTATCGGCATCGGCGATAAAAGTGCGAAGATTTCTTCCGATGGCAATCTAACGTGGGACAGCATGAGTAGCGTTGACCCTCGTGTGTCGGGCATTGCGACGGTCAAAATCGGCAACACGACGTTTACGATGTCCAACTCGAGTGATTTAGGCACGGCAAAGGCAATCACCGTCACCGTAACCGACGGCGAAACTACAACCACACCTACAATCGGTTATGGCATAGTGAAAAAGACCAACCGCGCGAGGGTTGTCGTTTCAATCTATTTCACGGCAAACTGCACGGTTGAAACAGTCGTGTCCGATTACGGCGGAAAGAGCGTCACCACAACACTCACCGTTTCGGGCATCGACACCGCTGCGCCCGATGAATGGGGTGCGAATGACGGGGTTTATTATGAGAACGGTTACATCGGCAACAGCGATGATACGTTCTCGTCATTGAAGTGGTTCCGCCAGAACACATTGGCGGCGGAAGCAACCTTCGATATGGATAGCAAAGAAGACCAGACGGCGGCAGGCTTCTCGCCGTACCTTTGGTTCTACACCGTTGACAGGGCGGACACGCTTGCGGCACTAAAAGACAAAACGGCAACATCATTTGGCAATTACGCTGCCGTCAAGTCGGCAGGCATGCTGCCTGTTGCGGTGGGCGAGATCACGTCGTTCACCTACGACTTTACAAAAGGACAGGCACTCACCGTTGACGGAAAGACATATCAGGCGGGCGTTGTGACTGCGACGACAAGTGACGACGGTACGACGACTTACACGGTCGATTCAACGGCAACAGGGCACGGATATTACAGATTTACGTTCTATATGTTCGACCTTGCGGGCAACACGGGAAGCGTCAAGTCCTTCTATATGAAGGTGGACTACGACAAACCCGTATACTCTCTCAATTACACATACGGCACAGGGGTCGAGAACGCAGACGGCAAGTACGTCCAAAACGCCGACGGAACTTATCGCCTTGCAACCGATGCAGACAGCAGTTTGACTCACTACGATTTGCCAACCATTCTCGCAAAGGACAACGGCAAGTGGGCAACAGATGCCGTCACCCTCAAATTTGCGATTACAAACGGCGGTTATTCGGGATTTACGTTCAGATTCGAGGACTCGAGCGGCGCAATGTATGCGTTTGTCATCAACGGCGCGGGCGAATACGACGGCAAAACCTACGTTCCCACGCTTTTGAGGTATATGACTGCAAAGACCTCTTCGGCAGTCAATAACAATACGCTTACAATCAATATCAACGGACAAAACGTAACCGTCACATATGCCAAAGTGGACGGCAAGAGTACGTTCACGTTCAGCATACCCAAACCCGAAAAGGGCAAATTCTTCTACGAATGGGTGTCCGACTTCTCCGCATTCGAGGGACAATACGATTCGATCAAAGCAATCGACAACGACGACTATGCCTTGGAGTATGTAGATACCGACTGGAAAGGCGGCGTGAAAGTGCTGATCGACGTTGAAAAACCAACCAACCCGATTATGTCGGATGAGGAGGGCTTTGTCGACAAATTGACTGCGTATGAAATTCCGCAATCGAGGATGTGGTATACATCGTCGTATCAACTTGACGGCACGCTCGAATTTACGGACGCGATTTTGTCCACCGACTACGCAAATGGACTGAAAGTCCACTACGGCGTGCGCGTGGTGAAGAGCCTTGCGGAATTGCAAGCAATCGGCAACCTCAACATCGAAACAAAATATAGAACTTCCACCGATCCGCAGACGGATTTCGGATTTTTGAGATACATAGTCAAAAACGGCGAGGAACTCGACAGCGGCGGCGCAACCGACTTCCCCCTCGACTTTTTGGCTGCTCAAAGCGCAGGCTTGAGAGTGCTGTTCATCTGGGCAGAGGACCAAGCGGGCAATCTGTCAGACGTTGCCAAATACTATGTGTTTGTCGACACCAACACATATTCCGTCTCGGCGAAGGTGAAGGACAATGCAAACCTCGAAAGCGGATTTGCAAGCATAAGCGTGACCGACGGCGACGGCAAGACGATTTCCTCGGTGAAGAGAGGCGACACCGTCAAATTCAACGTTTCGTTTGAAAACAGTTACGTTCCGTTTGCTCTCAAACAAAACGGCACAACCTTGCTTGAAAACTACAACAAAGACAGAGCCTGGACAAAGACCGCAACAAACGATGGTTTAATCTCGTTCGATTCCTTCGACAGCGAGGGCGCGTCCTCGATAACTCTCACCTTTGACGACGACGCAAATCTGTCGGATTTGTATTCCAACACAAGCAAATCAACCGCTCACGCCTTCGAATTGTCGGCAAGAAAGGTTGTCACCTACAGCATCACAAACACCAAAGTCGCGTATACGGCAGAAGCCACCGACGTTGCGGCGTGGATGAGTTTCGGTTACGAACCGTCCAAAGATTCGTTCATATACGAGTTCGTCGACGGCGATAAAGTCATCGCTACGCCCACCAATGTCGGCGATTATTCGGTGATAATCTACATCCCCAAAGACAATGACAGTTTCGTCACCGACGATTTCAAAATGGATTCGGACGGCAAACAGACGTTCACGCCCATCGATTACAGCATCGTTCGAGGCAAAGTCGTCATCACGGCGCAGGACTTGTCCGTGACATACGGCGTGAGGGTGCCGACTTCCGCAGAGTTCGTTTTTGACGTAAGCGGCATCGCAAAAGACAAGATGGCGGGCGAGGGCATTTCCGTCGACCTCTACATCAACGGCACGCTCAACTCGCACAGCGTCTATGACGTAGGCACATATCAGATTCTCAACAGAATCGATTACGCCGCACAAGACATCAAAAACTATGAAGTTTCGTTCGAAAGCGGCGAATACAGCGTGTCTCAGCGCAACGTAACCGTCGACGCGTGGGGCGCGAGCAAGAAGTACGGCGATCCCGATCCCGAATTCAAATTCGGCGTAAAACTCTCTCAACTTGCAGGACTTTATGCAGAAGAAAGCGTGATTCTCGCAGAAATTTTCGAGGGATATACGCAAGATACCGCAACCACTGCGGACGGCTACGCAATCTATTTCGCCGAGGGCAGAATCTCTCGTAAAGACGGCGAAGGCGTGTCTAATTACGCATTCGAAGCCGACGCAAACCTCTTTGACGTAAACAAGAACTACACCGTTCGCGTCCAAACGTCCGATTATAACTTCACAATCGAAAAGCGCACCGTCAAACTCGACGTAAGCGGTCAATCCAGCGTGTTCAAGTTCGGCACAACGGTCGATGATACGCTGCTCGCAACGATTTTGCCGACCTACAAGATTTCGGCAAGCGATATGGTCGTTGCAAGCGACATCGAAGAGTTGTTTGAAAACGGTTTGAAAATCAAACTCGGCACGCTTCTCGACGACACCGCACAAAGCGGATATTCCGCAACGTACAAGTATGCAATCGTCACCGACGGCACTCTCACCGACGGCAACATCGTCATCGAACTCGACGGCGACAAAGGCACGGATTATATCATCTACATCACCGAGCAGAACGCAATCGTCATCAGAGTCAAGGACGGCGTGAAGTTCGAGTTTACATACGGCTATAAGTGGAGCGCGGATTCAATCAAATACGACGTGAACAAATTCGCCGTCGAAAGCGCAGGCGACATCCCGACATACGATTCTGTCGTATGGACGACGAGCATTGCAAACGACACGTTGCTCGACGCGGGCAGATACGTCGTCACCTTCACAGGCGCAAAACTCTATAGCGGAGAAACGGAACTTTCCGACGCAGTGTTTGTCGAGCCCGTTTCGGTCACAATCAACCCCGCAAAAATAACGCTCATGCCGACGGCTTCCAAGACGAGCAAAGTTTATGGCGAGAAGGACGACGTTTACGGAATCGATTTTGCAATCGCAACCGTAGGCGGTCAAACAATCGGCATCGACGGCAACTATGCAGGCATCGCATACGCCGACATCCTCGCCAAAATCAACGGCGCATACGTCAGAGCAGTCTACGACAAGAGCGGCAACAAACTCAGTTTTGCAAACAGATACGACGACGCAACCGACGAGAGCAACCTCATCTACGGCACGGACGGCAGATATTACGGCTTTGCGGTCGGCACGGAATTTTACAGCGGCAACGCAAACTTCACGGTTGAAGCAAACCTCGATTCGAGCGCAAGATTTGCAATCGAACAAAAGGCAATCGACCTCAACACCAAAAATTTCGTGGGCTTGAGCAAGACGAAAGACGGCCACGCAACCGTTCCGTACGCAAGCAAAAACGTCACGATGTACGACCTGTCGTCGCTCAAAGTGCTTCCGACCGACGATGTGAATCTCTCTGCAACCGCTTCTTACAACAGTTCGGACGTCGGACAGAGAAATATTACGTTCGAAAACCTCAAACTCGACGGCGGTAAGGCGCACAACTACAAACTCGCTAAGATAACCAACGACGGCAAGGATACCGCATTGAACGGCCAACAAGGCGAATTTACCGAAAACATCGACGAGAACACATTCGTTATGATTGCTTGGATCGACAACGTCAACGGCGGTGAACTCATTTATATCTGGGCAGGCAAAATCGCACTCCTCAAGAGCGACGTGACAATCTCCAAGCAATACGACAACACCAAGGATCTCACAATCGACAATATTGCAATTTCCAATGGTGATACGACAGGAATGCTCAACGACGCAAAAGGAGTTTTGATTGTTGACGAAAGCACCTCGTTCAGCGGCGTAAACGTCAGCGACAACTACAGCGTGAGCGTTGCGATATTCTACAAAGGCATGGGAGATTATGTGGTCAATCAAGAAGGCATCTACAATGATTCCGACATCATCTTCACGCCCACGGAGTACAACGGCACGAGCGGCATCAAGATTACAATCAAAAACGTAAAGGCGGAAATCACAAAACGCGTCATCAACAAGGATAGTTTCACCTCTCTCGACGCTGTCGATCGCGACTACAACGCAACTAAAAACGTCGATATGACCTACTCGTTCGCTCAAGATGCGCTTGCAGTGGGCGACACCGCGCAAACCGTCGGTTTGCAACTCAAAGGTTTGTCGGAAGACAAAGACGTAGGCACATACAGCGTGACAGTCGACGCGGCATCGAGCAAAGTCTTTGACAGCAACTATACAATCGACGCAGATTCCATCAACAACGCGTACAAGAACAAAATATCCGTTATCATTTCAAAAGCAAGGCTCGTCCCCAACGTCACGTTCAAGGACAGAGTGTACTCGGGCAACACCGAATTGGTGAAGG
This sequence comes from Phascolarctobacterium succinatutens, assembly GCA_963593735.1. Lineage (GTDB taxonomy): Bacteria > Bacillota > Clostridia > Christensenellales > CAG-917 > CAG-475. The sequence continues at coordinate 21,650 of CAVBBF010000006.1, read as the reverse complement.
TTTCAGGCGACTCAGGCGACTGGACGGCAAAGACAAATGCAAGCGGCAAAGGCACGTTCACTTCTATGCAGTATGCGGACAACCTCGCAAGCGAACTTGCTCTGTTCTCCTATGACCTCAGCGCGGTTTCGTTCACGCTTTCCAAAGACGGCAAAGCCGACGCAAACGTGCAGGCAAACGGCAAGCACAACGTCATGGTGAAAGGTCTTGAAATCACATTCGACGGTACGGACGAACAAAAGAAACAAGCCGAGAAGAACTTCAGACTCGAAGGCTCGGTTTACAGCGTCAAGGACAAAAAATACAATGAATTTGTCGACCTTAAGATCGGCGCAATCGCAGATTTTGAAATCATCGACGCGCTCAATATGAGCAAAGCGCAAATCCAACTCAGAATCAACGACTTTGTCGTCAACGACAAGGTGTACGACGGCACGACCGACGTCAACGTCGTCATCAGCATCGCCGACGATAGATTGGTTGAGCAACACAAAACTTTGCTCGAAGTGGTTGCGACGGGCGCGTTTGCAAGAAAACAAGTGGGTGACAGCATCGCAATCGTTCTTTCGGCGGCGAAACTTCAAGCCAAGAGCACTCTTTCGGGCGACGAACTCGCAGCGGCGAACGAAGCAATCGCAAACTATGAACTTTTGCAATACAAAGGCACGATCCCGGGCAACATCAAGGCACGCCCGGTGCTTGTCAATGCAAATCTCGGCACGAAAGAATACAACGGCGATGAATCCGCAATCAAGAGCACAATCAAGTATACGTTCACCAATATGATTGCAGAGGACGAAAGATACTATGCGATTCAAACCAGAAACAACGCGTACTTCGACGACAGATACGTCAACGTCGGACTTGACGAAAACGGCAATAAGGTTGTGAAAAACAAGCAAGGCACGGCATACAATTTGCGCCTCACCAATATTAAGGAGAAATATACTAACTATACATTAGTATATAGTAGTATAAACAAACTCGCAGGCAAAACCGCACTTGCATACGTCGTTGACGGCGCAGTTTGCTACGACGAACCCGCAGAGGGAACCACGGTTTCCGAATACTGGTACGCACTCGATACGACCAAGTACTATGCCTATGCAACCGACGCGAACAGAACCGCATACAAAGGTCACATCGTCGGCTTCTACAAGCACAACGGCGCAGACGTGCTTATGCTCGAAAAGACGTATGCGGAGGACAATTTCGCAAGCGACGACGCAATCAAGTCGTTCGGCGAAACCGCGGATGAAATCAACTATTTGCACGGCGAAGGCAAGATAACTCAAAGATCCGTTTACATCAGAGCAAACGGCATCGAAAGAAGCGAAACCGCCACTGCGTTTGAAAAATACTATGACGGCACCGACAAGTTCTTCGGTCAAAAGGGTAGCGACTATCAATACTCCGCAAGCGCGGTTGCAAACGTCATCATCGGCGACGACGTGACAATTGCTGCCGTTTCGGCAAAATTCGACAGCGCGTACGCCAACGCCAAGTACGTCGTGTTCACGGCTTCGGGCATCGCGGGCAAAGACGCATACAACTACACAATCGAAGGCACAACCGTCAGCACGGTCAACCTCGAAGGCAAAATCAAGCCGAGAATCATAAACGCGCACCTCGCGGACGAAGTTGCGGACTACGGCATTGCAACGTGCAAGTACGCAGGCAACGTGACGTATTATCTCGTAGGCAACGACGGCAAGGAATATGCGCTTGTCAACGAGTATGCAAACGAGTCGGCATTCTATATGACTCTTGCAGATTATCTTGCGGCGGTCGGACTCGAAAGCGCGGACGCAACGTTGTTTGCAGAAAACACTTATTCGCTTGACAACGGCAAATTCGTCAAGGCGGCGGAAGGCGCAATCGGCGAATATATCCGCTTGGGCGGCACCGCAAACGACAGAATTTCGGCACTTCCGCAAGCATACGTTTCGTTTGCGTCCACAATGCCCGACGCAGGCAGCGCGTCCGTATCGTACAGATTCAGCACGAGCGGCAATGCAAAGAACTTCCAGTTCAGCCCCGTCTACACCGACGATACAAACGGCACGAGCAAGGTTGACGTTGTCAAGAAAGACCTCTATGTCGTCACCGTGTCCAACGGCTACACCGCAAACTACGGTCAATTTATGGACAAGAACGGCAAGTTGCTCGTCAACGTCGAACTTTTGTATCTTGACAAGAACGGCAAGGACGGAATCGTGTCCGGTCAAACGCAACTTACGCTGTTCAAGAAGGGCACCGTCAACTACTATCCCGTCGCGCAACTCGGCGTGTACAATTCCGAAACCGGCAAAGTTACGGCGGCTACCGCAATGTCCAAGACTTCCGACAAGCTCGGCGCAAACGAATATTACGTGGTCTATCTCGTAGCACCCAACGACGTTAACTACAACGAAGCGGTGAAGAACTACAACGTCATTTTGGCAGGCATAGACAGCATTTCGCACAAGGTCGTTGACGGAAAGGTGAGGACGGTGTTCGATATGTCCGAGCAAGGTTCGAGCGTCAAACCCGAAACCGCAACTCTTGAAATCGTACTCCCCAAACTCACAGGCGTGAGCGTTGGCAGCGACACCGAAAACACTTTCACCTACACCTACTCCATTGACAGCGAAGGCAAAGGTATCAACCGCTTGCACGACGTTGTACAAGGCGAACTTTCAACCGACGAAGTCATCTTCGTGGACGACAACGGTAGCGAACTCTATCCCGTCAACTACAAAGAAACGCCTTATAGCGGCACCGTATACGTCAGACGTTACATCAATGCAGACGGCTCGTTCGTAGCGTTCAAGGACAGAGACGCAAACGGCTACTACATCGAGTGGAACAGCGGCGAAAGCAAGAAGGAAATCAAGATCGAAAAGGCGGACATCGGGCTCAGAGCAAGCAACGTAAGCGAGTACTACAACGGCAAGTCGCACGAGTACGTCAACAGCAACACTCGCTCGTCGAGAATCTCGTACAATATGCTCACGGAAAAGCACACTCTCACCGACGACGACTACGAGATAACCTATCAAGTGCTTAACGGCAAAGACTACGACAACATTTCGCAAAGCGACGTTGTCAATGCGGGCAAGTACAGAGTGACGGTCAAACTCACCGACAAGTTCCTCGAAAAAGGTATCGGAAGCAACTACAAGCAATCCACCTCGATTGCAGAGTTCCAAGTGCTCAGAGCAATCGTCAACGTCACGATAAGCGATGAGGCAATCAAAGACGCAGGCTTTGTCAAGTCCTCCGAATACGTCGACGGTTCAACCGTGTTGAAACTCACGGGCGAGTACACCGAAGGCAAGAAGTATTCCTTTGACTACACCGTCATGATGAATTCCGCAAGCAACGACCCCGACATCGCAATCGAAAAGAGCGACACCAAACTTGTCGGATTTGAAAATATCGCAAGCGCAGGCAAGTACTCGTTCGCAGTCGTAATCAGCGACGACTACGACGCAAACAACTATGTGTTCCTCACAAGCACCGGCGTTCTCGAACTCACGACAAAGAATCTCGCCACCGGCGGCTCGTCCATCACCATCAACGAGGGTAAAGGAGTTGTCGCAAACAGGCTCGAAGTCAAGGAAGTCAAGACCGAAAACGCTCTTGCAAGCGATATGTCATATCTCAAAGCGGTCGAGCAATACGTTGCGGCGATGAGCAAGAAAGCAGGCGTCGAAGGCGCAAAAGTCGCGGCTGTGCTGAGGGTCAACCTCTACCTCGACAAAACGCTCGTCACATTGCCCGAAAGCAGCACGACAATCACCGTCGAACTGCCGCAGAACGTAAAGAACCTTGACGGAATCGCAGTCTATTACGTCAACCAAAACGGCGGACTTACAAGGCTCACCGACTACACGGTCGAGGACGGCAAACTCACTTACACGGCGGATTACATCAACGGCCTCGTGTTTGTGGACGTCAATCCTGAAGCGCTCGAAGCGTGGAAGATTTATGTCATAATCGGCTCGTGCGTATTGTTTGTGCTGATTGTGGTTGCGACAATCGTCACTTATGCGGTGAAGAAATCCAAACTCAAGAAAATTGCATAAAGCAATGAAAAGCGGCGCACTACGGTGCGCCGCTTTCATTGCTTACGCAGTGATATCGTTGCTCACGCAACGGTGATATACTCGCTTTGCTCGTGTGATATCCGCGCAGAGCGCGGGTGAAATCTCTCGCTGTGCGAGAGGTTGCGGAATATTCGAATCTGACGCAACTGCACACAAAGTGTGCAATATCACTTTTTGCGCAAGCAAAAAATATCACTGCCCGAGAGGACAATATCACTTGCGCAGTGCGCAAATATCATTGTCCGCAATGACAATATAATTGCATAAAGTGCAACCTTAAATATTTTTTAATAAACTGCCTTTTCATTTTAGACTTGAAATAAAAAAATTCGGGTGTTATAATATTATACAAGTATATAATTATATGGTGATTGTTATGACAAAAGTTGCTGTCGGTTGCGATCACGGCGGATTTGTTCTCAAAGAAGCCGTCGTTGACGAATTGAAAAAACTCGGTGCGGAAGTCGTTGATTTCGGTTGCTTTTCAACCGAGTCGGTGGATTATCCCGAATACGGGCTCAAAGTCGCAAACGCCGTCGCTCAACAAAGGTGCGATCTGGGCGTTGTGATGTGCGGCACGGGCATTGGCATTTCCATTGCGGCAAACAAGGTCAAGGGCATACGCTGCGCCGTTTGCACCAATACTTTTATGGCGGAGATGACAAGAAGACACAACAACGCCAACATAATTGCGCTCGGCGGTCGAGTCATCACTCCCGACGAGGCAAGAGAGATTGTCAAGGCTTGGTATACCGTGGCGTACGAGGGCGGCAGACATCAAAGACGTTTGGATATGATTTCCGACATCGAAAACGGACGGTGAAATATGATTGACGACGTTTTGAAAGAGATTAGAGAAGCCGAAGCAAGCGCGGACGAAATCGTGCAAGAGGCGCAAAACAAGGCGAAGCAAATCGTCCGGCAAGCCGAAATAGATGCCGAAAAGCAAAAAAAGGCAACCGTTTTGCAATGCCGTGACGACAGACGCGTCGCGCTTGACAAAGCAGAGAAGGACGCGCAGAAAAAGCGTGATGGAATTCTCAAAAAAGGTCAAAAAGCCGCCGACGAACTTGTGAACGATCACAATCTCGTCGCAAGCGAAAAGGCAACCGAACTCGCAGCGTCGCTTGTGGAAAAATACTGCGGCACAAACGATACGACCGAAGAATAAGACTTTTTGACGGCACACTATGATTGTTGAGATGAAAAAACTGGTGCTTGTCGCACACAAGAGCGATAGGCACAAATTGTTCAAGGCACTTCAACGCACCAGAAACGTTGAAATTGCAAAAACGCACGATATGGACGATACCGTGCGCCTTGACAATTCCGCATCCTGCGAGCATGCAAAAGCGCAAATCGCAAGGATAGAGTTTGCGTTCTCGTATTTGAGAGATCAACGCAAAGTTGCCGAAAAGTTTGCAAAGGAAACAGAAAAGAGCGAACGTCCATACATTTTTACACCAATCAAAACGCCCCCTCTTTCGCAAATCGAGAGGATGAGTTTTGACGACTTCGACCTCATCGACTCCAAAGAAGTCGAACTTATGGCAAACGTTGCCGACCTCGAAGAAATCGATTTAAGACAAAAAGAAATTGCCGCTCAAAAGGCGAGCATAAAAGAAGAAATCGAGGCGCACAGGGTGTATGTGTCCTTGCGCAGACCTTATTCATTCTATAAAAACGGTGAAAAAACCACCGTGTTTTTGGGGAGTATTCCCACTCAAAACACGCTTGCGCTTCAAAAGTATCAAGAGGAAAACGACGGCGTTTACGTCGAGTTTTTGAAACAGGGCAAAGTGCAACCTATCGTTGCCGTCGCGCTCAACGAGTGCGCAGACGCGCTTTCCTACGAACTCCAATCTCTCGAGTTTTCGCGCGCTTCCGTCAACAACGACAACACGCCTATCGAGAATATAAATCTCCTCAAAGAGAGGTTTGCAAGACTCGAAGAGGAGACGTTTGAACTTACGACGCGCGCGCTTGTGAAAGAGATGTACGTTGCGGATTTCAAAACGCTTTACGACTACTACCTCGTTCAAATCGACAAGTTTTCCGCTCTCGACGGATTTTGTGCGACAAAGCGCAGTTTCGTTATGGAAGCGTGGTATCCTGCCGAATTCGAGGACGACCTCAAACAACTTCTTGACGAAATGGGCGACACCGTGGTTTATGAATTTTCAAACCCCGAAGAGGGCGAAATCGTCCCGACATACATCAGAAACAGCAAAATAGTCGAGCCGTATCAAGACATAACAAATATGTACAGCGCGCCCAACTATTTTTCCGACCTCGACCCCAACCCCGTGATGTCGTTTTTCTACTTCTTGCTTTTCGGAATGATGATTGCGGACGCGGCGTACGGCATACTGCTTGCTCTTGGCGGATTCATCGCGTATGCGGTGAAAAAGCCCGTTCCCGGCAAGGGGAGATTGCTTCTTGTCATCGGCATGGGCGGCATATCCACAATCGTATGGGGCGCGATTTTCGGCGGTTGGTTCGGGCTTGACATCTCAAACACGTTTCTTGCAAAAGTGCAACTTATTCAGCCGCTCGAAGGCAACGGACCGCTGTATTTGCTGGGCATATCCTTTGCGCTCGGCTTTGTGCATATCGCCGTCGGCATGCTTTTGAACGCAATCAATCTCATACGCAAAAAACGCCCCCTCGACGCATTTTTCGAGGTCGGCACTTGGTATATGATTTTCGTCGGCATTATTCTGCTTGCGCTCTCGCTGTTGTTCTTCAAGCAAATCGCCGCTTTCAAATGGACGGGCATAGGCTTGATGGCAGGCGGCGCGCTGTTGCTTGTTCTCGGCAACACGAGAGGCAAAAAAGGCGTGAAAAAAGTGACGTCCTTCCTCACGGGATTCGGCAAACTTTACGACGGCGTAAACATCCTTTCGGACATTCTCTCGTACGCAAGATTGTTCGGTTTGGGACTTTCGGGCAGCGTTGTCGCGCTCGTCGTCAATCAGATTTGCTCGGTCGTGCTCGGCTTGTTCCCCTCAAACCTCATTGCGATAGGATACGTCCTTTGCGTGCCCGTCTTCCTTGTCGGACACGTCTTTAACATCGGCATATCCACGCTCGGCGCGTACGTCCATAATTGCAGATTGCAATACATCGAATTTTTCGGAAAATTCTACGAAGGCTGCGGACACGTTTTCGTGCCTTTCGGAACAAAAACAAAATACACATACTTGGAAAAGTAGGAGGTAGTTATATGGGTAATTTTACACTTGGGACTTTGATAGCCCTCATCGGCGCGGTGTTTGCGGCAGCAATGGCAGGCATCGGTTCGGCAATCGGCGTCGGCACTGCAGGTAAAGCGGCGGCAGGCGTAACGAGCGAGGACCCCGACAAGTTTTCCAAATGTTTGGTCTTGCAACTTTTGCCGGGCACACAGGGCATCTACGGCTTGCTCGTGGCGTTCTTGGTGTTTGTCAAAATCGACCTTTTCGGCTCGGTTGAAAGACTTTCCGTGACCGGCGGACTCGGCTTGTTTGTGGCATGCCTTCCGATGGCAATCGTCGGATTTTTGAGCGCGCTCTATCAAGCAAAAGTGGCTTGCAGCGGTATCGCACTCGTTGCAAAACGCCCCGAAGAAAGCGGCAAAGCAATCATCTTGACGGTTATGGTCGAAACATACGCGGTTCTTGCATTGCTCGTATCCCTTCTCGGCGTTATGATGCCTGCAACGGACTCTCTGCGCGAAGTGGCTGCAACTGCGGCATTCATCGCATAAAAACAACTATGAGCAAAGAAGCGATCGTTGAAAAAATCATATCCGACGCGCATCTCAAAGCCGATTCGATAGTCGCAGAGGCAAACGCCCAAGCGGACGAAATCATCGCAAAAGCGGCGGAAGAATGCAAACAATATCTGTATTCGACAAAATCCGAAACGGACACAATGGTGTTCGATATCGACGCACGCTCGAAAACCGTTGCCGAACTCGACGCGAAGAAACTCACTCTCGCCGCAAAGACGAAAGTGCTTGACATCGTGTACGAGCGCGTTCTCGAAAACTTGCGAAACCTCGACGAAAAGACTTATTCCGACCTTATTTTCGCAATGCTCGACAACGCAAAAGACGGCGACGTTGTGACGATATCCCAAAGAGAAAAGGGCATCGTCACAGAGGCTTCGCTTGCGGAATTTGCAAAAAAGAAGGGGATAAAACTCACTCTTTCGAACAATTTCGGCGATTTTGACGGAGGATTGATTTTGAGCGAGAGAGGCGTTGACAAAAACTTCACTTTCGAGGTTGAAGTCGCCCTTCTCAAAGAACAAACGGAAGCAAAGACGGCAAAGGAAATTTTCGGCTGATATGTCATACAAATTTTTGTACCAAAACGCCCAGATAAAGAGCAGAGAAAGCAAACTTCTCACCTCGCAAGCGATGCAGAGGCTTTTGGACGCTGCCGACGCAAAGGAAGCGTCCAAGGCTCTTGCGGAACTCGGTTTCGGTACGGACGGCGAAAATTTCGATGCGGTCTTCAAACGCGCGGAAGAGGAAAACATCGCGCTTTTGAAAGAGATGAACGAGGGCGGCGCGCTTGACGCGTTCATTGTGGAAAGCGATTACGTCAACCTCAAAATTTTGCTCAAAGCGTACGTTTCGGGCGCAAAAGCGGAAAGTTTCGCCCCGAACGGACTTTTTGAGGTAGAAACGCTCAAAGATGCAATCGAATCGGGCGAGGTAAGCGCGCTTGCAAAGAAAATGCAAGACGTCATCCTCAAAACGCAGGAAGACCTTGCAAGCGGTCAGGTCAAAGCGCATATTCTCGACGTTTCCGTCGACAAGGCGCAATTTGCCCACCAACTCGAACTTTGTAAAAAAAGCGGCAAGGTCGCAAAGGAATATTTTGAAAAAAGAATAGACTACCTCAATATATCTTCCTTTGAAAGAACAAGACGGCTCGGACTCGACTTTGCGTTCTTTGCGGATTGCTTTATAGACGGCGGCACGATTTTGCTTTCCGCTTTTGAAGAGATAGGGGAACTTCACGGCGAAGACTTCCTCAAACCCTTCAAGGAAACGGAGTATTACGAGGACGTAAAGGCGCTCGACGAGGGCGGAAAACTCGTGGTGTTCGAAGCAAAAACCGACGACGCGCTTTTGAAAGTTTGGAAGCGCGAAAAGGACGATTTGTACTCGATTGCGCCCATCGTCGCGTTCTATATGAGCAGAAAAACCGAAATTAAAATTGCAAAACTCATTGTGGCAGGCGTGAAAAATCACGTCGCGCCTCAAATAATCAAAGAAAGGATGCGTGAACTCTATGCGTGACAATGCAATCGCGGTATGCGGCGACAAAGACAGCGTGCTTGCATTCAAGGCAATCGGCCTTGACGTTTTCCCCGTGGAAGACGAGTTTCAGGCAAGAGATACAATTCACGCGCTTGCGAGAAAATACGCCGTCATTTTTGTGACGGAAAAAGTTGCAACGCAAGCGGACGCACTCATCAATCGCTATAAATCCCGTCCCTATCCCGTCATCGTGCCCATTCCGTCGGCGGAAGGCAATCGGGGCGTGGGACTTGCAGGCATAAAAGCCAACGTCGAAAAGGCGATAGGCGCAGACATTTTATTCGACAAAGAGAACAAATAAGAGGACGAAAATGGAAACTGGAAAAATCGTAAAAGTATCCGGACCGTTGATTGTTGCAGAGGGTATGTCCCAATGCAAGATGTACGACGTGGTTCACGTTAGCGAAAAGAAACTTATAGGCGAAGTCATCGAACTTCGCGGCGACCGCGCGTCCATACAGGTTTATGAAGAAACGAGCGGACTTGGTCCCGGCGAAAACGTATATTCGACGGGCGCGCCCCTTTCCGTAGAACTTGCCCCGGGGCTTATCGAAGGCATTTACGACGGCATTCAAAGACCGCTTGCCAAACTCAGAGATATTGCGGGCGACCGTATCGAAAGAGGCGTATATCTTCCTGCGGTTGACCACCAAAAGAAATGGGCGTTCGAGCCCAAGGCAACCGTCGGCGATGCAGTGGAATGCGGAAGCGTACTCGGCGTTGTGCAGGAAAACGTCCTCGTTGAACATAAAATTATGGTTCCTTACGGCGTGAAAGGCACTCTCAAGGAAATCAAACAAGGCGAGTTCACCGTTGACGAAACCGTTGCCGTCGTTGAAACCGAAAAGGGCGACGTAAACGTGACTATGCTTCAAAAATGGCCTGTCAGAAAGGGCAGACCCTACAAGGAAAAACTCTCCCCGAAAGCGCCGCTCGTCACCGGTCAAAGAGTCATCGACACGCTTTTCCCCATTGCAAAGGGCGGCGTGGCGGCAGTCCCCGGTCCGTTCGGAAGCGGCAAAACCGTCGTTCAGCACCAACTTGCAAAGTGGGCGGACGCGGACATAATCGTATACGTCGGCTGCGGCGAGCGCGGCAACGAGATGACGGACGTTCTCAACGAGTTCCCGACTCTTATCGACCCCAAGAGCAGTCAACCGCTTATGAAACGCACCGTGCTTATCGCAAACACGTCGGATATGCCGGTTGCGGCGCGCGAAGCGTCAATCTATACGGGTATCACCATTGCGGAATATTTCAGAGATATGGGCTACTCGGTTGCGATTATGGCGGACTCCACCTCGCGTTGGGCGGAAGCGCTCAGAGAAATGAGCGGCCGTCTCGAAGAAATGCCCGGTGAAGAGGGCTATCCCGCATATCTCGGGTCTCGTCTTGCGGAATTTTACGAAAGAGCGGGAATCGTCAAAGTTTTGGGACAAGAAAACACTGTCGGTTCGATTACGGCAATCGGCGCGGTTTCGCCTCCCGGCGGCGACCTCTCCGAGCCAGTATCGCAGGCAACTTTGCGTATCGTCAAAGTCTTCTGGGGGCTCAGCGCCTCGCTTGCGTACAAACGCCATTTTCCTGCGGTCGACTGGCTTACAAGTTACTCGCTTTACGCAGAGCGTCTTGGCGAGTGGTACACCGACAACGTGGACGAGGAATGGATGAGATTGCGCGCAAAGTGTATGCGCATACTTCAAGAGGAAGCGCAACTCGACGAAATCGTAAGGCTCGTCGGTATGGACGCGCTCTCGTCCGAAAACAGACTCACTATGGAAACGGCAAAGTCAATAAGAGAGGACTATTTGCACCAAAACGCTTTCCACGAAGTGGACACGTTCTCGTCGTTGCGCAAGCAAGAATATATGCTTCGTCTCATTCTCGATTTTGACGAGTTGGCAAAGGACGCGCTCCAAAAGAACGTTGATATAGAAGATATTCTCGAACTCGGCGTGAGAGAGCAGATCGGCAGAGCGAAATACATTCCCGAAAGCGAAATGTCGAAATTCGACGAAATTCTTGCCGAAATCAAGAGCGAAATGCGCGCTCTCACCGACGAAGGAGGCATTTGATGTTAAAAGAATACAACACCATAAGAGAGATTGTCGGCCCGCTTATGCTTGTCGAGGGCGTTGAGGGCGTAAAATATAACGAACTTGTCGAAATCAGACAGGAAAACGGCGAAATCAGAAGCGGCAAAGTGCTTGAAATCAATCGCGACAAGGCACTCGTTCAGTTGTTCGAGGCATCGCAAGGCATCAAAATGGCTTCCGCAAAAGCGAGATTCTTGGGACACGGCATCGAACTCGGCGTAAGTGAAGATATGCTCGGCAGAGTTTTCGACGGTATGGGCAGACCCCGCGACGGCGGCGCGCCCATTATTCCCGAAATGAAACTCGACATCAACGGTCAACCGATAAATCCCGTCGCGCGCGACTATCCCAACGAGTTTATCCAAACGGGTATCAGCGCAATCGACGGTTTGAACACGCTTGTCAGAGGTCAAAAACTACCCGTGTTCTCTATGTCGGGTATGCCTCACGCCGAACTTGCGGCACAAATCGCAAGACAAGCCAAAGTTTTGGGCAGCGACGCAAAATTCGCAGTCGTATTCGCGGCGGTCGGTATCACGTTCGAGGAAGCGGACTTCTTCATCAGCGATTTCAGAAAGACGGGCGCAATCGAGCGTGCCGTTATGTTCATAAACCTTGCAAACGACCCTGCCGTCGAGCGTATTTCCACGCCTCGTATGGCGTTGACGGCGGCGGAATACCTTGCGTTTGAAAAGGACATGCACGTTTTGGTCATCACCACAGACATCACCAACTACGCAGAAGCGCTTCGCGAAGTTTCGGCGGCAAGAAAGGAAGTCCCCGGCAGACGCGGCTACCCCGGATATATGTACACCGACCTTGCGAGCATGTACGAGCGCGCGGGCAGAATCGTAGGAAAGAAAGGCTCTATCACGCAGATTCCTATCCTCACGATGCCCGAAGACGACAAAACGCACCCCATTCCCGACCTTACGGGCTACATCACCGAAGGACAAATCATCATCTCGCGCGAATTGTACAAAAAGGGTATCGTTCCGCCAATCGACGTACTTCCGTCGCTCTCTCGTCTTAAAGACAAGGGCATAGGCAAGGGCAAAACAAGAGAAGACCACGCCGACACGATGAACCAACTTTTCAGCGCGTATGCACAGGGCAAGGAAGCAAAGGAATTGAGTTCCATTCTCGGCGACGCGGCTTTGACCGAAACGGACAAGAAGTACGCAAAATTCGCCGACGAATTTGAAAAGCAATACGTTTCGCAAGGCTTCGATGTCAATCGCAACATCGAAGAAACCCTCGACCTCGGTTGGAAACTCCTAAAAATTCTGCCCAAGAGCGAACTTAAACGTATCCGCGACGAGTATATCGAAAAATACCTCGAAAACGACGAGGAAGAAAACAAGTAATGAGCAAACTCAACGTAAACCCCACAAGAATGGAATTAAGACGACTCAAAAATCGTCTTAAAACCGCAACGAGAGGACACAAACTCTTGAAGGATAAATCCGACGAAATGATTCGCCGGTTTATGCTTTACGTCCGCGAAAACAAGAGATTGAGAGAGGAAGTCGAGCAGGAACTCGGCGATTCGCTCAAATCCTTTATGCTCGCGCGTGCGGTTTCCAGCGACGCAGTGATAGAGGAAGCAATCGCAATGCCGTCGGCAAAAGTTACGCTCGAAACGTCCTCGAAAAACGTTATGAGCGTCAACGTGCCCGTCTTCACCGTCACGGAAGGGGAAAGCAAGGACTTGTATCCGTACTCGTTTGCGAGCGTCACGAGCGAACTCGACAGTTCGATCTCCTCGCTCACCGAACTTCTGCCAAAACTCCTCAAACTCGCGGAAGTGGAAAAGACATGTAATATGCTCGCCGACGAAATCGAGAAGAACAGAAGACGCGTCAACGCGCTCGAATACGTTATGATTCCGCAACTCGAAGAAACCATAAAGTATATCTCGCAAAAACTCGACGAGAACGAAAGAGGGGCGACGACACGACTTATGAAAGTCAAGTCTATGCTCCAGCAAAGACAAGAAGAACAGTAAATTGCCATTCCGCTTGCAGATGCAGGCGGTTTGAATTTTTGGATAATCATTTTGGACAAGGAAAGAATATGACATACAAAAATTGTGTTGTGAAAAACAAAACGTTCGACGAGGAACGCGCGTTTTACGGCGCGAGAAACGTCAAAGTCAACAACGTAAAAATTGACGGCCCTGCCGACGGCGAAAGCGCGTTCAAAGAGTGCAGGGACGTAGAGTGCAAGGATTGCTTTTTCAATCTTCGCTATCCGTTTTGGCACGACCACAATCTGACGATTGAGGACAGCGAAATGACCCAGTTGTGCCGCGCCTCGCTTTGGTATAGCGAAAACATCAACCTCAAAAACGTCAAAATGCACGGCATAAAGGCACTAAGAGAGTGCAAAAACGTCACAATCGAGGGTTGCGACATCATTTCGCCCGAGTTCGGTTGGTCGACGCACGGCGTGAATATGTCGAATTCGCGCGCCGAAAGCGAGTATTTTATGATGCGCGCAACGTCCATTCGCTTCAAAAACGTGGATCTTAAGGGTAAATACAGTTTTCAGTACATCAAAGACGCCGTGTTCGAGGATTGCAACTTCGACACTAAAGACGCGTTTTGGCATGCCGAAAACGTGATCGTCAAAAACTGCGTCGTCAAAGGCGAATATCTTGCTTGGTACTGCGACGGCGTGACGTTCGACCATTGCAAAATAATAGGAACGCAACCGCTTTGCTATTGCAAGAATCTCAAACTCATAGATTGCGAAATGATAGATTGCGACTTCGCATTTGAAAGAAGCGACGTTGAGGCAACCATAACCACGCCCGTCATAAGTATAAAAAATGTCTATGACGGAAGCGTAACCGTGCCGTCCGTGCAAGAGGTCATTTGGGATAGCACCGAATTTAAGGGAACGGTTGTCATCCTCGACAAAGGACAATAAGGAGCGTTTTGAAAAATCGCTCCGAACCGCGTCACAAAGCAAAATGCCACGCAACAGCAAACTCAAAAATTTTGATGAAAAGGGGCAATTTATAGTTTCGTTCATATATTTTTTTGACGTGATTTGACAAAAACTGCGCAAATTGTTATTTTTAGAGGGTGAGGTTGAAAAATGACAGAGAAAAAGAAGATAAGAATCATACATGGTTGTGCGCTTTTTTGCAACGTCGCAATAGTTATGTTCACGGTTTATTCCATTTGCGAAATGCTCGTGGGCAGCGTGTCCGGAAATATGAATCTCGGCGTACAGACGTTTAGATACTTCACCAATTTATCAAACATTCTCGTTGCGGTGATGACGATGTTTGTGATTCCTTTCAACATCAACAGTATAAAAAGCGGCAAGGACGAGTTGCCATTGTGGACGATGATATGTCAGTTTGTCGGCACTGCGAGCGTGACGGTGACGTTTTTGACTGTGCTGTTTTTCCTCGGCCCGACGCAAGGATTTTCAATCATGTTTGCGGGACCTTGCGTATTTTTGCACTGCGTCACGCCGATTTTTGCCATTATATCCACCTGTTTTTTGGCGGTTGGCAGCAAAATTCCGTTCAAACTTTCGTTTTGCGGACTTGCGCCGACTGTTTTGTACAGCATAGCGTACATGATTGCGGTTGTAGGCACAAAGGATTGGAATGATTTTTACGGCTTCACATTCGGCGGCAAAATGTGGGCAATCCCGATTTCGCTTGTGGGAATGTATCTTGCAACATATGCGTTTTCTGCGGGATTGTGGGCGCTTCAAAACGTTATGCACGATGTGTGGTTTGACCCCGCACAACTCAAAAAGTCGAGAGCACAGCGCAAAGCGGAGCGCGACGAGAGCAAAATAATGCTCATAGAAAACGATGAAAATTCCATAACCAGCGATGTGCATCAAAGCGAAAAGAACAACATTTGACGGCATATAAAAATAGAAAAAACAATCAAAAAACAACAAAAAACATTGAAAAAACATCAAAAAACGTTGCTTTTCGCAACGTTTTTTGATGCAAAATCAAGCGCAGTTATAATTGTCAATCGCTCAAAAATTCGTTTACGCAACCGCAGTAAGTTTGGCGATATATGCCCCATTCTTTGCAAAGTTGAATGGAACGAAGATAGCCGTCTCTCTTTTTGAAGTCGGACGAGAGATAATTCACGCCGTATTTTTTGGCTATGGTTTTGCCTATTTCGTTTATGAGCGGTGCGTTTTTGTGAGGACTCACCGTCAAAGTTGTGGCAAAAAAGTCGAAATTCTCAACATTTTCAAGCATATATTTTGCCGTGTTTTCAAGGCGCAAATTGAAACAGAGGGTACATCTTGCGCCGCCTTCGGGGTCGGATTTATGACCCTTGACGGAGGAAATATACTCTTGCTCGTCTTGGTTCGGCACGACAAGTTTTACGCCGTCAAAGTGCGAAACGACATCTTTAAGTGCGTTTTCACGCTTGATAAACTCGTCTTTTGGCAAAATGTTCGGGTTGTAATAGTAAACCGTTACGTCAAAGTGCGGCGTGAGATATTCAAGCACGCTGCTTGCGCAAGGACCGCAACAGGCGTGCAGAAGCAAGCGAGGTTTTCTCGCCGATTCCTTTGCTAGTGCGATTTGGTATTCGACTGTGCCGAGCAATGGTTTTTTCATATGGTCAAGTATATCACATTTTAAGCGGTTGGCGGCAACTATTTTTTGCTATTGTTTTATCAAATACGCTGTGTTATAATTCAAAGTGTATTTATGCGCGCACGCACAGCGTAAGCGCACGACGGAGGCTATATGGCAAATTGCGTACTAAAAGCCGAAAACATCAAAAAAACATTCGTTACGGGCGAGGTGGAAACCGAAGTTCTCAAAGGCGTTGACTTTTCGCTTGACGAGGGCGAGTTTGTCGCAATCGTTGGCGAATCGGGAAGCGGCAAATCCACGCTTCTTTATATCCTTGCGGGAATAGACAAGCCGAGCGAGGGCAGAGTGGAACTTTTGGGGCAAGACCTTTGCGCCGCACCCGACGAAGAAATTGCTCGTATGCGCAGGCGCGATTTTTCGTTTGTGTATCAGTTCGACAACCTCGTGCCGAATCTTACCGTTTACGAAAACGTGACCTTGCCGCTTGTTCTCGACAAGAAAAAGGAAAGCGAATATAAGGCGCACGTCGACGAGATTTTGACCTATCTCGGCGTTGACAACAGAAAAGCCGCATATCCTCGTCAACTGTCGGGCGGCGAGCAACAGCGCGTCGCAATCGCAAGGGCTCTTGCAACGAATCCGAAAATCATTTTTCTCGACGAACCGACGGGCAGTCTCGACAAAGAGCGCGGCAGGCAGGTTATGGAACTTTTGAAAGACATCAACAAAAATCGCGGCGTTGCGCTCGTTATGGTTACGCACTCGCCATCCCACGCCGAGTATGCCAGTAGGCTTGTCAAAATGGAGGACGGTAACCTTGCATAAACTGCGTGCGACGCAGTTTGTGCAAGCAAACAATAAAATCCAAACAAAAACATAACAACCTTCTATGTTCAAACTCGCTCTTAAAAACATAACGTCGAAACCGTTGCGATTCGTCGCCACGACCTTAGCGGTCGCGGTGGTCGTCGCAATGATTTTTTGTATGTTGTCTTTTAAGGGCGCGGTGTACGACTATATTTACGCAACCGAAACCGCCTCGTCGGGCATAAGCGACATCACGATTTCCACAAACAGCACAAGCGACAGAATTATGAAAGACGAGCCGCTTCAACGCATTGACGGCGTAGAGCAAATCGTGCCGTCGCTCAAACTGTACGCTATGTACGGCGACGAATACGTCGGCGTGCGTGGATTCAAAAAAGGTCAACTCGAAGCGCTTGCGACAATCGAGGTTATCGAGGGCGACATATCCAAAATGCAAAGCGGAGTGAGAACGGACGATATAATCGTTTCAAAAGACGCGGCAAAGCATTTCGGTTTTTCGGTGGGGGATAGGGTCGAGTTTACGCTCGGCACGAAGAGCGTGGTTTGCTATATCGGCGCAATCGCAAAGCAGAGCGGCTACTTCCTCGACGACGCGCCCTATCTTATGCTCGGACTCACCGAGAATTTTTCCTCACTCATCTTTTCGAGCGAGGATTTGTGCAACGAAATTCACGTCGTTTTGCAAGACAAATCGAAAGTCGAGCAAACGATAAACGATATATCGGCAATGCCCGAATACAAAGATATGCTCGTCACTGCGTCGAAAGACGCGCAGTATATCGAGGAACAAACGCAAAGCCTCACCGCCCCCGTAGTGCTTGCGGGCGGCGCGGTTTTGGCACTCGGCATTGCGATAATCGTGCTGTTGTTCCTTATGAGCGAGGGTGAAAAGGTCAACCTCATATCCAAACTCAAAGTCGTTGGCGCAACCAAACGCCAGATAACCTCGCTGTTCCTCATCGAAAGCGCGTTGCAAGCGTGCATAGGCACGATTGTCGGCTCCCTTCTTGCGGTGGGCGTGTTTATAGGTCTTTTGAAACTAACTCTTTCGTCAAGCGTAACTTTCGGCATATCGGTGGGGTATTTGTTCCTTGCCGGCGGCATAGGTTTGGCATGCTCGATTTTAAGTTCGCTCGCACCCATTTTGCGCTCGTTCAAGGGCAGTATAAGAGACAACCAACTCGACGTAAGCAAGTCGTCGAAAACGTCCGTTGCGCTTTTGATAACGTTTGCTTTGCTTACCGTGATTAGTGTAACGATAGAATTTTGCGTGCCGTCCGCAAGAGCGATAATGTCGATTTTCGGCATAGCGTTCAGCGTGGCGACGCTTGCACTCGCTTGCTCGAAAGCGATGAAAATATGCGGCAGACTCACATCTAAATCTTCTTCGCCGAGCGTGCAAATAGGCGCGAAAAACATCGTGCGCGACAAGCGTTTCACTCGCTCGGTGACTATGCTCACGGTGGGTATGACGATTGCAATGATGCTGTTTATGTCCTACTCGCTCACCACAAATATCTTTACGTCCTACGTCGAAGAATTTTCGAATATGGTGTTTGTCACAAACATTCAAGCGGACGTGGACGAGACAAAATTCGAGCAGATAGACGGCGTGGAAAGCGCGACGAAAATGGTTTGGGGCAAGTCCGATTTGAAAGTAAACGGCAAAGACAAAACTATGAATCTGCTCGGCTCGAAAGACGTTCTCGACATAGTTGATTTTGAGTTTATAACGTCAAAATCGGAAGTTTACGAGCGTATTTCGAGCGATAAACCGTATGTTTTTGTCGATTATGCACTCAAAGAATTGTACGGAGTGAGCGAGGGAGACGCTCTCGAAATGACCGTCGAGGGCGTAACTAAAGAAGTCGTCGTGGGCGGCATACTCAAACACACGCTGTTCAGCGGCAACTATGTCGTCGTAAGCGCGGACGTCGTGAAAAACTTGTACGGAAAGCAAGTCGATACGGTGCTTGCAACCGTCGACGGCGATATGGACAAGACCGTCGGATTGCTTCGCGAAAAGTACGCCGGCAACAACTACTACGTAATAAAAACTCTTGACGCGTTCAAGTGGGAAACGGAAAGTATGCAATCGGTGTTCGACCTCATCGGCACGCTTGCGGCGGTGGTCACGATATTCATATTTGCCGTTACGGTCGCGTCGTCGCTCATAGGCAGAGCGACCACGCAGAAATCGAGAACCGCGCTGCTCAACGCAGGTATGTCGAAGAACGCTTTGTTGTGTTCGGAAATTTTCGAAAGCGCGTTCGTCGCGCTCGTGGCGTTCGTGCTGTCGTTTGCGTTTTCGGTGCTTATCACTTCCTGCCTCATTCACGCATTGCGTTTGTTCGGGCTGTACTTCGAGTTTATGTACGAAGCGTGGGTCGTGGCGACGGTGGGCGGCGCGATGAGCGTGGGCTATACGCTCATACCTCTTGCGCTTTGCTTCAAAAAAGGGTATACTATCAAAAAGGTATAGATATGAAGAAGTCAAAATCCGTTCTTATTTTGTTGCTCGTCCTCGTGCTGATTCTCGGTGCGAGTTTGGTTGCGTGCAACAAAAAGGGGCAGACCGATGCAAAAAAGGAGCGCGCGGTGCAAGTCGAACGAGCAGAGCAAACTTTCCTTGTCGGGCTGAACTCTAAGTGGAGTGCAAATCTTTCGAACGAGGACGTTGCAAAACTCGATACGGCAGGCGACTACGTCGTGACGAAAGGTTGGACAAGCCTTGTTTGCGAGGTGCTTAAAGATTCGAGTTTGCAGACGGCAAAACTCAAAACGCTTGCGGATACGCTCGAAAGCGATGACGGCAAGAAACTTCTTAAGGAATTTTCGCAAAACGCCGAACTTTTGGTGCCGCTTCTCAAACGAATCGGGCTTACGTCTGGCGACGTTTCCTCGCTTGCGTATGACCTTGTGTCCAAACTCATTCAAGGCGGCAGACAAGCCGTATCTCAAATCGTCGACAGGCTCGACGACGTGAAGGATGTTATGATTCAAAGCGGAGCAAGCGCGGCGGCGGTTCAAAACGTGTCCGAAAACAGAGCCGTGCTAAATCTCGCAAAGCAATCCCTCAACGCAACCGAGGCGCAAAAGAGGCAAATGCAATCCGCACTCGACAATGCCAAAAACGCTTTCGGCGAACTTATCGCCTTTGCGTACGACACGTCCGTCAACACCTTGACAGACGAACTTTATTCGAAGATATTCGAAGAGGACGGCGCGCTGTCCAACGTGTCCGAGGGCGAATTGTCAACGCTTGTCGGCGCGCTTTTGGGCAACGTTACAAAACTCAAAAACGCGCTTTCGCAAAGCGAGGTTGAAAAACTCAACGCCGCGCTCAATCTCTTTATCGAAAATTTCGACGACAAGAACATCTCCTCGCAAGTGTATGCGCAGATTATGATTTACGCAAAATACGCATATATGGTTGTCGACGTTATTCCCTCTTTGTGCGAAATGGCAGAGGCAAGCCGAGAGGTCATATCGAGCAAAGACTTTATCGAAGACTTTTTGTCTTGCGCAAAACTCGAAAACGACGATACCCTCGACGACTCCACAAAAACTTACAACAAACTCGTTTTGGCGGCGAGAGTCATCAACGGCGTAATCGAGGAAGGAAGATTCGACCAAAACGGCATAAACGCGCTTATCGACAGAGTTTGCGAACAGGGCAAGGAAGGCTATCAAAAGGCGATGCCCGCCATTGTGCTCGACTTGCTTCTCAACGTTTCCGACCTCGTAAACGAGAGCGGTGACGAGAGTTACACCCCTGCCCATCCCGACGTGATGAACACGGACACGATCGGGCTTATGATAGTTTCGTTGCTGTTCGCCTCCAACGTCGAAAAAATGAAGCAAGCGTACTACGATTTTGAGATGAATCCAACACAGGCGAACTTGAATGCGTTGTATCTCAAAGCCTCTCTTTGCAATATCGAGGGCATTCTCGGCGAAGATAATCCGAATGCAAAGCCAAGCGCTCCCGACGAAACCACTATGCCGTATGTTAAAAAATGGTATCAATGGAATATCGAAAAAATCGACGCGGTAAGCCAAAAGATTACGTCTTGCGTGGATAGCGTAAAAGCGGATTTGAAGTTGTTTGTGTCCGACTTCTTTGAGGATAATTCCGAGAGCAGAGAAGCGATGAGGCAAATCGCAGAAGAATGGGAAATTTACGAAAAAAATATTCCCGACGGTGAGTTGGAAGAAAAATATATGCCCGTGCTGCTTAAGAGCAGAATACTCGGCGCGGCGTTGCTGTTTGTTTTCTGAAAACGCTTGACATATAGAGAAATATAGGATAAAATCAAATTAGATAAAAAAATATCGAATCAAAAACGATGTGCATCGAAGCCAACGGAGTGTAGGGTGCGCCCCAAACGATGGCAAGGCTTTTGACGAAAGACGGAGTGCAAGACGAGATTTACGGTTTATATATATGGTTATAAAGCCGTCGTGTTGTTTTGCACGATGGCTTTTTTGATGGCGCAAGCGAGCGAATAAACGAAAACTTATTCAAGGCGTACTTATAAGCGAAATGTGCTCATTCGAAGATGGAACACGAGCCGCAGGGCGGCGAGCCATTGCTCAAACGGCATTGCGGCAAAGTCAATCGCCCAGATGTCATTCAGAGCGTAGCGTGGGAATCCCCTAAATAGAAACGAAAACTTTTGGGGGCGATTGCCAAAAACCGCACTTGTTCTCGCAAT
>CAVBBF010000005.1:0-54998 GCA_963593735.1 Phascolarctobacterium succinatutens | reverse complement strand
TAGGTTGAACCTACGTCGCATCCGCCAAAATATTTCATAATTCTTTTCTCCTTTTTACCAGCGATTCGTATCGTCGAAATCAACGATAGTGGGGTCGAGAGGCTCTTCTCTCAACACGGTTTGCATATAGCGATTGACATCGTTGCGCATATCTTTTCTCGAAGCCTTTGTGGGGTTCATAAGCGCGTGGTATACCCAAACGATATGGATGCCGCGTTTTCTGCCTTCTTCTTCGATGAGCCCGTGATAACCTGCCATAGACTTGCAACCGATATGTTCGTACATAATGACCATATCCGCGTTGTATTCTTCGCAGTATTGCCAAAGTTGCTCGACACCGACTTCGTAACCGCCGTTAGAGTGGTTGCGCATAATCATGTTCATATTGTATTCGCCCAGATCGAGCATCGCTTGCTCGTGATCCTCGTAGTTGATGGGCTTTGTGAGTGTGAAGGAAAGCATATCGCAAAGCGTCACGATGCCCCAGCAGTTTGCGAGCCATTGGTTGAACGCGGTGTAGTATTGAGCGTGAACGCCCCATACGATTGCGCGGTGACGGATTTCTTTTGCCGCCAAAACTTTGTTTTCGTAGCCTTTCTTTGCAAGGTCGGTGATTTCTTGGTCGAGTTTGAGGAACGACGCGTCGCGTCCCGAAATGACCATATACTCTGCGTCGCGGTAAAGCATAATGTTGTTGCCGCAGATTTGAGGATAAGGCGTTTTGTTCATTTCAAGCCAAGTGTCGAACAAAGCGTTTTGTGCGTTGTAGGTCTTGCAGTTCTTTGCAAAAGCGTCCCAGTCCCACTTTTCGCCCGTGTGCTTTTCGATAAACTTGATTGCCGCAACCACTTGATCGCGAGAGTAGGGAAGCACGGATTCTTGTTGGTGGCGCATAGGCGCAGCCATCGTGAAAGAGGGGAGATCGTCGTGTCTGTCCTCGATTTGGTTGCCCATAAGCGAGCCGTCGCAAGTGGTGTTGCAGTGGATTGCGCACACGCCGCAGACGGGGAAATCCTCGTCGATTGCGCAACCGAGTTCGGCGCAGGGCATCGGGCATACGTCGGAGGGAATTTGGAATTCTTCGGCAACTTCGATGTAGTGAAGAACGCCGTCTTGCGCGATTGTGGAACCCGTGTAGATTGCAGGCACTTCTTTGGACAAGAATTTGAGGTTGGGGAAGCCCATTGCGACCACCATCATACCGTTTTCGTCCATAATGACGACCTTTTTGTTGAGTTCGTCGTACTTGCCGTGCTTGTTGCCGATACGCTTGTCGCACTTAAAGAGCGTGTCCATGGTTTGCGTAAGGTGTCCGACGATGCTGTCGTATTGCTTGTGACCTATGCGAAGTTGCGGACCGCGAACGCCTTCGAGGTGACGGTCGATATAGTCGAAAGCCGCCATATAGTTGCCGAACCATCTGTAAGTGAACAACGCCTTGATCGTGGTGGGTTTCATAATGAATTTGCCCATAACGAGAAGGTTTTTGAGCCAGCAACCGAAGTCGTACATCGTGTCTTTGAAGCCGCGCCATTCTCTGCGAGTGGACGTTTTTTTGCCGGCTTTGTAGAATTTGCCGAGTTTTTCGGAATTAAGTTTTGCGCCCATACTCAGTGTTCTCCTTTTTCATTCTGAATTTTTTTGATTTCCATAGCCTCTACGAACGCTTGGATTCTCGTGCGAAGTTGTCCCGATTGACCCGCGTTGTAAGGACGGTCGATGGAAAGCACCTGATGACCGTATTCGTTTTGCAAAACCGCGTGCATAAAGGGTCTGCCGTAGCCCCAGTAGTCGCAGAATTTGATTTGTTCGATGATGATACCGTCCGCCTTGTATTCCTTTGCGATTTTGTCGATGTATGCGTGACGTTCGTTCACCTTTTCGGTGTTGAGGAAGCGCGGGCATTGACCCGATTGCATATAGTATCTGCAAACTTGCGTGAGTGCGTCCTCGTCGTCGTTGAGTACGATTTCTTGTCTGCCGGGCAAAGAGCCGAAGCAGTATCTGTCCGCAACCACGACAAGACCCGTGTCTTCTGCAAGTTTGATGAAACTCGGATCGTCGATTTCGCTTCCCACCATTGCCACGCGCGCACGGTACGTTCCCACGGGGTCGGGAACTCTGGTTTTGAGTTCTTCCGCAGTTTCTTCGAGTTTTTCGATGAGAAGGTCTTTTGGACAGCAGTACGTCGCAAGGCAGAAAATCGCGAATTCGTAACCCGTGATACGGGGCGATTCTTCCTTTCTGTACTCGCCGATTTCGGTGATAAGACGGGAGATTTTGTTTTGTTCCTCAACCGCTTTGCGAATTGCCTTGTCGCTCACGTCGATGCCGAGATGCTCGTGAAGGGGCTTCAGGCAATGTTCTTGCATTTGCAAGACGTAGTGTTTGAGGGTCACTTCGTCGCTCTTCATAGGAACGTCGCAGTAGGACGCGAAAAATCCTTCGTGCGGACAGCAACCGAGATGCTCGATGTTTTCGGCAAGACGGTTCATCATTGCGCACGCTTCGGGGGCGATGATTGCGTCAAGGAAGGAAAATCCGCCTTCGAGCGCACGTTCGAGGATTGCGCGGCACGCTTCGCAGAAAATGGGGCTGAGATAGTAGTTGCCCATTTCCGTGCTCGTTGTTCTCGGCGCGCGCAGTCTCACCGAGAAGATTCCCGGCAAGTTGAGCAGAGGTTCGGGAATCTGATAGCAAACGTGTCCGATTGCCTTTCTTCCCGCATCTTGCGCCTGTTGGATGAGTTCGTTGTTGGAGTTTTCCAGCAAGTTCTCAAAGTAGATGAGGTGTTTTAGATCTCTCACGGTATATCTCCTATAAAATATGTATTTCTTTCAAAACTTTTCTTGCGCCGACGCAAAGCGGCGAGTCGGACGGCAAAGAAAACACGTTTTCGCCCTTTGCGTCCATATCCGCAAGCGCAAAGTCGGCAGGAATGTACGCAAACGTTTTAAGTCCTTCGACTTCGGGCTTTTGTGCGAGCGCTTCCTCGCTCATACGATTTTGCACCACGCCGATTTTGTCGTACATCACAAGGTCGGTTGCGACTTTTGCAATGGTTGCAACCACGTCGCGACCCTTTTTAGACTGGTCGGTGACAAGCAAAAGATGAGTCACTTTTTCCATAACTCTGCGGTTTACCTGCTCTATGCCCGCCTCGCCGTCAATCACCACGAAGTCGTAGTGTTTGGCAATGAGCGAGATGACGTCTTTGAGATATGTGTTTATCTTGCAATAGCAACCCGCGCTCTCGGGACGACCTATCGCGATAAAGGAAAATCCGTTTTGCGTGCAAACGGCTTCGTCAATCGAATATTCCGCGTTTCCGAGAATTTCGAGTGGGGATATTTTGCCGCTTTGGGTTTGCTCGGCGGTCTCCTTGCGCACGTCGTCGATTGTCTTTGTCGGCTCTACGCCCAAAGCGGTGGACAAACCTATGGCAGGGTCCGCGTCTATTGCGAGTATTTTTTTGTTCGGGAAATTTTCAACGAGAAGTTTTACGATTACGGCAGAAAGAGAGGTCTTTCCGACACCCCCTTTTCCTGCAACGGCGATGATTTTCGTCTGTCCGTCCATCGTTCAACCTCGAAAAAAGAATATGACAATCGCTTTGCGAGCGTATGCGCGCAGTGCGATGTTTTAATAGAACGCGCGTGCGTGCTTGCGCACTTGCGTGCGCGTAAAGCAACACAAGAATTTTAACAGTCTAAAATACAAAAATCAACCCTTTTCGACACAAAACGCACAAAATCGCGCCGTAAAAATTTGCCAAACAAACAAGTGTTCGATAACAATGTTGTAAAAACGAAAAACAAACGAAAAAGAGACGTGGTTACCGTCTCTTTTCGTAATTTGCGGATATGCCGCAAGTTTGAGTTTTACACGATTCTCATTGCTGTGATGTTTGCGCCGGTGAGGTTTACGCTTTCGCCCGAAACGTTGTAAAGGGAGATCGTCGTTCCGTCCGCGGTTGCGTTGTACAGAATGGTTTTCGATACGTTTGCGGCGTTTGCGGTGGTTGCGTAGTCGGTGATAATCTCGTTTGCGTCGGCTGCGCCGTTCACATACAGTTGAACGGAAAGATTGCCGTCCGAGCCTCTTTCGCCCGTTGCGCCGTAGGAGACGAGATACGTTCCCTGCGGCAGAGTTATCGCATTCGAGGCAAGCGACATAGTGGTTGTCGGGGTGGCGGTGGAACTTACAAGAGGGATGATAGCGTCCGAAGCGACCGTTTGCGTTCCGCCGTAGGCATAGAGCGCGTCTTGAAGCGCGCTCGTTCCCGCTTCGCCTTGCGGACCCGTTGCGCCTTGCGGACCCATAGGACCCATAGGACCCATAGGACCTTGCGGTCCTTGCGGACCTCTGATATATTCCACGGTGTTTTGAGAGCAAGTCGTTCTTGCCGAGCAGCAGGGATTGAAGAAGTTGAAAAACATAAGCGTCCTCCTTAAAATTTTATGTAAAAGAAACGAAGATAGTATACAACTGTTTTACAAATCTTTCGTTCAAGGTTTTTTGCGCGGTTTGAGAGGCGTATTTTTCCGTATACCATATGCAAACAAAAAAAATTGTGATACAATGTAACCAAGCGCAAACGTATTCGTATATTTTGTGTAAACATTGCGCACGCAAGTGCAAAGGAAGTACGGTATGAAAGAAAGATTCAAAAAGTATCTCGAAGAACATTTCAAAAAAATCGCGCCTACGCAAGCGGCTATGGAATACCGCAAAGCGATGCTGCGCCAACTTCTCGACAGAGAGCAAGAGTTGCGCATAAAGGGCGTTTCCGACGACAACCTTATCTTTGATATGGCTGTGTCCGAACTCGGCGATTTCGACCAGACTTTGGCGAATTTCGAGCAAAGGCAAATCAAGAGCGGCGAAGTCAAACGCAAAGTCAGCGCGGCAAGCATTTGCGCGGCGGCAACCGTTGCGCTTTTGACAATCGTGTATCTCATTGTCGGCGCAGTTGCGAAAATCTGGCATCCGACTTGGCTCATTATGGTGGGCGGCGTGTTTGCCGGCGCAAGCGTACTGCTTGTTTACGGCGCGGTCAGATTCGCGTCGAAAAAGAAATACGTTCCCGTCAGAGCGTTTGTTGCCATATGCGAAGTTTTGCTCACGGTTTTCGTGTTCTTGCTTTTGCAACTGGTGTTCAAACTAGGCGGCGCATGGATGAGTTTTCTTGCAATGGTAGCGCTTCTTTTGGGCGTTGACACGGCAATCGCATTCGGCACGAACAGCAAAATAAAGTGGTTTGAATTGCCCGTATTCATCGAGGTTGCGGCGGTTATGCTCTACGTCATTTTGGGCATCAACGTTAAAGGCATCTGGCATCCGGGCTGGCTTATGTGCCTTGCGGGCGTAGCGTGCGCACTCGTGCAACTCGTTATCGTCGTAGCCAAGAAGGCAAAGGCGAAAAACAAGAAAGAAAGAGCCGCGCTCGAAGAAAAGAACGAAAAGGAAATTCAAAAATACTGGACGGAATGGGACGATTAACATATCGTTTTTGACAAATAAAACGTCGATTTTGACGATTAGGAGAGATTTATGTCAACGACAATAAAGGCTGAAATGTGGGATAGAATGCAGTTTCTGTTCCGCAATTATTACGACAGAATGGTGCACGCGAAACTCACTTACGAGGGTAGTTTCGATATGAACATCCTCAAAAACGTCGTGCTGTATATGATCGAAAAAGCACCCGTGCTTCATTCGAGTTTCAACACCACCGTAATCGAGCCGTACTGGAAAGAGGAAAAATACACCGTCGACGACATCGTGTCCCACGAAAAGGTCGAGGACGCGGACAAAGCCGCAGACGAATGGCTTTTGGATGTCATTCCGTACGACAATAACGTGCAGGTCAAACTCGCCGTGTTCGAGGACGACAAGCACTCTGTTCTTGCGTGGCGCAACAACCATATGTGCATGGACGGCGGCGACCTCAAATACTTCCTCGCAACGCTCTGTGAAAACTACACCAATCTCAAAGTCGGCAACTATTCCGCACTTCATATGAAGAGCGGTTCGAGAAGTTTCGACCAAGTGTATTCCAAACTCGAAGGCGACGACTTGAAGCACGCAAAGGGCCTTTATAAAAACATTTCCAAAGCGCAAGATAAAGTTGCGTTCCCGTGGAGCGAAAGCGTACCCGAGGACAGCAACCAAATCGTAAAGAGAGTCGTAGAGGAAAAGGACTTTGAAAAATTGCGCGCTCTGTCCAAGAAGATGGGAATCACCGTCAACGACGCTATTATGGCTTTGGTTTTCCGCTCCCTTTACGAACTGTGCGGTCTTAAAGATGACGACAGCCTCACCGTATCTTGCGCAATCGACCTAAGGAAGCATATCGTCGAGGGCGGATTGCAAGGCGGTCTCACCAATCACACGGCGTGGATGGCTGTGCGCACGCTCGCAAAAGGCGAAACCATGCAAGACACCGTCGTCAATATCATCCGTTCGACAAAGGGCTACAAGCGCGACAAATTTATGGGGCTCTATTCCTTGCCGCTTTTGAAACTCGCATACACCATCTTTCCCCAAGACATCGCGGAGTTCGCAATCAAGGCAGGATACGACAATCCGCTCATCGCGGTCAGCAATATGGGCTTGCTCAACGCAGAAAAACTTACGCCCGACGGCTTGAAACTCGTCGACGGATTCATTTCGGGCGCAGTGAAGTACAAACCCTTCTTCCTTATGTCCGTGACGACGCTCCTCAACAGAATCACGCTTTCGACCGCAATCAGGGGCAATCAAAAAGACATTGACATTGCAAATCATTATTTTGATTTGGTGATGAAGAATCTCCACGAGTTCAACGCAATCGAACTCTAAGCCACCAAGCAGCGTCTAACATCGTTAGAGCCATCCGCCCGTCAACTCATTTACGCATAGTAAATTAGGGTTGTCGGTCGGAAGACTCTGCCTCGTTATACATCTGCTTGGCGACCCGGAGAACCGGCTGCTTGAAATAGGATTGAATGTAGAAAACCGCTCAAACGAGCGGTTTTCTACATTCAATCTACAATTTGCTTTCCGAAACATCAAATCTCTCGGACGTAGGGCGAACACTTGATTTTCGGCATTGGCTCGTCAAGGTCGAAGTGCGAGGCAAACGACTTAAATATCGGCGTTACAATCACGCATTTGTCCAAAAGTTTCGAGAGCAGATTGATCAGGGTTCCGTTTAGCAGCGTCATGACCAGCGTTCCCCAGTTTATACCCACAAATTTTTTGAATGCCGCGAGGGTCATAGTCGTGCCGAGCGCAAGCATAAACAAGTCGAAACAGGTCTTGAAAACGCCTCTTTTGAGCGTGTATTTGTGACTGACGCACTTGACAAACATGTCGTACACTTGAGGAAACAGGTATGTCTTGAAAAACAGCGCGACTGAAAACGAAGTCATCAAAATGCCGAAGACAAACATCACGATTCTTGCCCACAAATCCATGCTCCCGGGCGGCGTTATTGTCGGATTGAACAGAGGAATAAGTCTAAAAAGGTCCAAAACCGCGCCGTATAAGAGGCAGGTTACAAACGATGAAAGATAGGAAAGGCGAAATTTTTTCATAATTATGCAGAACAGCACAAAGAGTATGCCTTGCAAAACGTACTCCGCTTGTCCGAACGTGAGATTGGGCAGGATAAGGCTCAAAATGTAGGCGGGAGCGACAATCATCGATATGCCGAAATCCACGCTTGTGAGCATGGCGACGGAAAACGCAAGCAGAATTATTGCCGCAAGATAGACGGCCTCGCTTTGAAGTTTCAATTTTTTCATAGTACCTCGAAAGTGTTTTTTGCCATAAAAAAACACAGCGCATAGCGTTGTGTGGCGAAAAGATGACGTCCGTCCGGAAAAGTCCACATAGTTTTTCATAGAGTTTATATCACACTTTTCAGAATATGTCAACACCGAAATTTTTGTCGACAATGCTCGCAAAGCGTCGATTTGGTTGTTGCACAAGTGTAAGATATGTGCTAAAATGTCTTTATTATAAATATCATCTTAAAGGGGTGCACATTATGACATTTGCGCAATTTTTGTTCGTGGCAATCGACAAGTTGTTCGACGGCTCGCAAAATAACAAGAAAATGCTCCGCTTCAAGGACGTGAAGTTCGAGATAGAAACGGACATTGCATATGGCAAGGACGATGCCGAAAAACTCGACACTTACTACGTCAAAAAAGACAGAAACGAAAAATATCCCGTGTTTTTCTACATTCACGGCGGCGGCTTTGTTGCAGGCGACAAGCACTACCGCAGAGGTCTTGCCAAATGGGCGGCAAACAAAGGCTTCTTTGTTGTGAACGTCAACTACGGTCTCGGCCCGAAATACCTGTTCCCGAAGGGAATCCAACACCTTGTCAACGCGCTCAATTGGGTGGGCGAAAATGCCGAAAAATACAATCTCGACCTCGACAATATGTGCGTATCGGGCGACTCCGCCGGCGGCTATTATTCGGCAATGCTCTCTTGCGTTGCCACAAACAAGGACTTGCAAGCCAGATTCGGTGTCGGCACCGACCTTAAATTCCGCACCGCTATGCTCGATTGCGGCATTTATGACATCGGCGAGGCTCTCGGACAAAAAATGCCCTTCAACCTCACGGACAAAATCCTCTTCGATTTCAGCGGAATCCACGTCAAGGAACTCGACAAATACGAATATTCCGACGTTCTCGCGCCGTTCGGCTTCGTGAACGAACAATTCCCGATAAGTTTCATCACCTATGCGGAAAAAGATATGTTCTGCAAAGGACAAGGACAAAAACTCGTCAAAAAACTCCAAGATCTCGGCGTGCATGTCGAGGAACATCACAGCACCAAGTTTTCAGACAACCATTGCTATCCGCTCAACTGGAACAAGGGCGCGGCAATCGAAAATATCCGTCTTTGCGACGACTTCCTCAAACGCGTCGTCGAGAAAAGGATTTGAGGCAATTTGTCGCCAAAAACACAAAAATTTGTTCATATGCGTCGATTTTCGGCGCATACGCTTTGATTTTTACAATATAAGAGGATAAATTTATGGCAAAAGATAAAAAGGCGATTTTCAAGCCGAAGGCGCAGGAAGTTGCGCCGATTGACGACAAGTATTCTCAAGAGGAAGTGGCGGCGGCAGAGCAACTCGTGCAAAGCGAAGAAAAAGACAAAAAGATGTCGGGGGTGCAGACCGCAAGCACAATCTGGACGCTGATTTGCACGCTGTATTCAATAGTATCTGTGTGTACGTTCGTCGCAAAAAAGTGGGTGGATTCCACTTACACATACATATTGATTCCGTTGCTTGCGGTGCTTGTAATCGTGTTTGTAGTGCTTGTGGTGCTGACCTTCAAGGACAAGAAAAAACTGAAAACGAGCATAAAGAATTACAAGAAAATTTTGGGCATATTCAAGGCGTTTGTCAACGTGTTTTTCCTCGTGCTGACCGCCGTGTCTATGGCAGGTCTTGCGACAGGCGAAACGAGCCTTGTCAAGTGGATTGTGTTTGCGCTGACGTTCCTTGTCGCGCTCGTGCAACTCGCGCTTAAAATAACCAAGTTCGTTATGAAACAAGTGCGTGTGGCGGTGGGCAAAAAATACAAGGTGGAAGTCAAGCGTTTTGTTGACGGAAAGAAGAAGAGAAAGACGGTTGCGGATTCTGTCGAAGAGCACGGCTACAAGCAATAATCGTTTGAAAATCACAAAAAATTATAGTTATTTTTCAAACGCGATTTTGCGATAAAATTGCAACAAACAATGTTTATACATGCAAAACCGACGTGTAAAACGTCGGTTTTGTGTTTTTAATTGTAAATTCCATCGATTTGAAACGCACGTTTCGATTGAGCGTTACAACGCAGGACAAGGTGTGTCTAATGGCATATTAACGCTTGAAGAAGTGTGTTTTATTGCGTGTTTCAACGTTTCGCAACGAGTGTTTTTTTGCAGTGGTGTTTCGAGGTTTTACGGGTTATTCGATAGAGAAAAATCTGTCGATAAGTTCCCATGATTTGTCAAGATATATTCCGCTTGCTTTGGCAGTGTTTTCGTTGAAAACGCGATTTTCAAAACTCTTGTTTTCCGTGCAACGAGAGTAGTATGCGCTTGCCGTTTTCGACGAGAAAAGCATAAACGGAACAGGCTCGTTCGTATGCTTGCGCAAGGACACCGGCGTGAAATGGTCGGGAAGTATGAGCATTGCAAAATCTTCGCCGTTTTTAGCAAAGTGTGACGCGATTGGCGACACGATTTTTTCGTCGATAAGTTCGATTGCTTTGACTTTGCCGAAAGCGTCGCCCTGATGTCCGCACTCGTCTGTCGCTTCGAGGTGGACAAAGCAGAAGTCTTCGCCGTTTTCAAGCGCGTCTATTGCCGCCTGCGCTTTGCCGTCGAAGTTGGTGTCGAGCGTTCCGGTTGCGCCCTCAACGTCTATTGAATCCATACCACTGCCGATGGCTATGCCTTTGAGCAAATCCACCGCGCTTATCATTGCGCCCTTTTTGCCGTACACGTCTTTGAAGTTGGGAATGGACGGCTTTGTGCCTTCTCCCCAAAACCATATTGCGTTTGCAGGGTTTTCGCCGCATGCGACTCGGCGTTGATTGACGGGGTGGTCTTTCAAAAGTTCGTACGAGTTTTCGATGAGCGCAGCAAGGTCCTTCCCGAGTTCGCCTTTGGGCAGATATTCGCCTATACGCTTGTCGCTGATGTCGTGGGGCGGCGTCAAGTCGTTGCCTGCCTTTGCGTGCGAAACGATTAGGCAGTTGCGATAACTCGTGCCGACATAAAATTTGTATTTGTCCGAAGAAAGATTGTCGATGACGAAGCCCATAAGTTCGCGTGCGTCGTCCGCGCCGATTTCGCCTGCGCTGTAATCGAGCATGATTTTGTCCTCGAAAGGCTCGTCTTTAGAGAGCGTAACGAGATTTGTGCGCATTGCAAGGTCGTCTGCCTTCATATCGATGCCGATTGAAAGCGCCTCGAGAGGACTTCTGCCCGTATAGCAATCGCGCGCGTCAAATCCGAGTACGCCGAGATTTGCCACGTCGCTGCCGGGAGTAAATCCGTCGGGAACGGTTTTCACAAGCCCGATTTGCGCCGTTTGCGCCAATGCGTCCATGTTCGGTGTGCGTGCGGCTTCGAGCGGCGTTTTGCCGCCGAGCGATTCGACGGGATAGTCTGCCATGCCGTCGCAAAGTATCAAAACGTATTTCATTTGACATCTCCTCTGCGGTTATGATAATTCTTTCACTTGCATTTGTCAATTTTATGTGTTAAGTTATATTAATAAGCGCAACGTGTATGGCATAGCCATACGAAAGGAAAATTTTGGCAAAATCTGTTGACAAAAACCTCAAAAAACTACCGCTCGGCGCAGTTAGACCGCAAGGATGGTTGCTCGATCAAATGCGAAGCGCAAGCAATCTTCAAAAGCGTATCGGCTCGCTGTCGGGGCTTGTAAAGGACGGAGAATGGAACGGCGGCGAAAGCCTGCCCCGCTACGTTCGAGGTTTGATTTTGCTCGCTTGCGCTCTCGATGACAAAAACCTCAAAGAGAAAGTGTCCAGTTTTATGTCGCTCATATTTGCAAGCGCAAACGAAGGCGGCGATTTCGGACCAAAAAACACGTCGTCGCTCACGCCCAAAATCGAGGCGATAAAAACTCTTTTGACCTATTATGAGGCGACGGACAACGAACGAGTTTTGCCGTTTTTGAAGAAGTTTTTCAAGAGCCAGTTCAACACCTATTCGGTTAGTTCGAGTTGGTACGATTCGAGGGCGAGATTGCTCGAAGAGATTGGCGCAATCGAAGCCGTGTATAGGGAAACCGACCTCGAATGGTTGCAGGACTTGGGCGAGAAACTTCGCGACAGTTCAAACGACTGGTTCAAACTTGCAAACCGCTTTTCGTACAAGAGACCGTATCAGCGTTATATCTCACAAACGGCGCTTAAACGCATACAAAAACAGGTTTTAAATGTCGATTGTGCAAAAGACAATATGAAAAAGCATCGGGCGCTTTCACCCGAATACTTCAACAAACAGTGGCACAAAAAGAAGCATAAAGTCGCTGTGGAAACAAGCGGCATAAACCTTGCAAAGGCGATAAAATATCCCGCAGTGTACGGAAGATTTATCGGCGACGACAACTTGAAAAATCTGTCGCTCAAACTTGTTTTTGCTCTCGAAAAGAGGCACGGAACACCCCTTGGGATGTTTGCCTGCACGCCGAGAATCGCGGGCGCGAAAGGCGTGGGCGCGGTTGACGTGGAGGCAGGCGTAGAGATGCTCGAATCCCTTGTCGAAGTCGTGAAAGAAACGAGAAGTTACGCCCTTGCCGACCTTATCGAACGCATAGTTTTCAATATGGTTGCAGGCGCGAGTTTCGACGATTGTTCCGCCGTTGAGGATATGGTTTTTGTCAATCAGACCGAAGCCTCGCAAACAAGAAAATTGCCGTATGCCGATGAGGACAACGCATTCTACACCAAAAAAGCGTCGAGGGGCGCAATCGCGCTTTTGAGCGCGTACCCGCTCTTTTTGCAAACGGCGTGTATGGTGAAGGAAGAGCAACTCAATTTCATCACCTATGCGCCTTGCACTATGGACGTGTCCGTCGGAGGCTTTAATCTCACGATTTCCGAGCGCACGGGCTATCCGTTCAGAAACGCGGTCGTGTTCAAAGTGGAACAGGCGGACGGCGAACCCGAAGTAAAAATCAATTTCCGCGTGCCGAAAAACACGTATATGCAACTCATATCCGGCGGTCAGATAGTCGCGAGCGGAAGCAAGGAGATTTCCGTCAAGTGCGTCCTCAAAGCAGGCAGCACGTTTATGCTCAAAATGAACATACCTCTCACCGTCGAGGAAAACGCGGACGGCTCTCGCAGTTTGTTCAAGGGCAATTTGCTTATGGCTCTCAAACTGCCTTGCGACATCATGCAAGATTCGAGCGACAGGCGCACGCTCATCGTAAAATGTTCGAAAAAGTGGAATATTGCGCCGCTTTTGTCCAAAAAGTCGACAAAAAAACTGTTTGAGGACGAAAGAGTGGCTGTGCACGATATATCGAACGTCCCGTTTGCGCAGGAACAGCCGCCTTTCGAGTTGAAAATCCGATCCAAAAACGTGCTGAATTGGGATTATGACACAAACGGATTCGAGTCATTCCCCCAAAAGTGCAGTTTTTCCGAAGAAAGCCTCGAAAGAACCTACGTCCCCTTCGGATGTACGCTCACGAGAATAGCAAAATTCCCCAAATGCCTCAAATAAGAAGGTGAAATATGAAAACGCTTGAAAAAAAGTACGCGAAAATCGAAAGAGTCGTGGCAAAAGGCAAGTTTTCCGCTTGCGTGTATCTGCGCTCGGTGCTTCTTGCCGTGATTTTGGGCGGTCTTACGGCGGTTGTTTGGATATTTAAGGATAAAATCGAGGGCTTGTTTACAAAAACCGAGCCTGCAAAATATCTCACCGACGACGTTATGCGCTGGGTGCTTTTGGGTGTCGGCGTTATCGTCCTTGCAAGTCTGCTTGTCGAAACAATCCGCCTCAATTCCAAAGAACTCGTACTCACGCCCGATAAGGTTGTTTTTAGAGAGGGAATCCTCAGTATGCGCACCGTCGTCATTCCACTTTGCGAAATCAAGATGGTCGAAACCAAACAAAATGCCCTCGAACGCCTTTTCGGCGTCGGCAAAATTCTCATCGTATCCGACGCGCAACAACCCTATCTCGTCAAAAACGTAAAATCCCCCGACAGATTGTCCCGCCGCATTATGCGTCAAGTCGCCGATGTCAACGAGTCGATGCGATTTGGTGGGAGAGGGGGCGTGCCCCAAATTCGTTTGGTCGGCACGCCCAAGTAAAAACCTCGTTATTGAGCGAATAACTGCGGCAACGCCCTTTTGATATCAATTCACGTACGCTTATGTACGTTGGGATTGCTATCAAAAGGGTGTTTTCTTGTTCTTCATCTCAATAGCGAGGTTTTTAAGTGCGTTGAACTATAAAAAATATTATCGGGGTGTGGGGTGCAACCCCACCCGCAATTATTAATTATTAATTATTCATTATTAATTTTTTCCCCTCTGGGAAAAACTAAATTCCAAAGTTCCCGGGAGTGATAAACAAGCCGCTTATGAGGCTCAATAGGGCGGCAAGAAGGACGACGTGGACGACGTAGACGATGAGGGCGTGTTTGCCGAAGAAGCAAACCGCTTTTTCTATCGCTTTGGCAACCGCCGTCGTGACCTTGCCTGCGCCAAGCATAAAATTGAGGGTATTTATGGAAAAATCTCGCAGAGATTTCTTTTCGCTTTCGACGTTTGCGTAAAGCGCGTCGCAAGTCTTTTTGTAGAGCGCTTTCGTAAGTTCGAAGCGCACGAGGGACAGGCGTTCGTAGTAGAACAATTCGCCTATCAGCACGCCCGCGAAATAAAAGGCGGTGTAGGGGACGAGCGTAAACAAATCCCCGGGCGAGAATTCGCTTTGCGAATAGAACAGCGACGAATTGCCCCAAAAGTCGTACGGCGGAAATACGATTGCGAATATTTTGGGCGTGGTTGCGGGCGGCGTGTAGCAAAAATAAAGACACAGCGTGACGATTATAAGCGCAACGCTTGCGCCGACCATTGCCCATCTGTTGTCACGCGTCACAAAGGATATAAGCGCGTACAAGAGCATAGAAAAGGCAAGGAAATCGAGCACGCCGAACGCCACGAAAACGCCGTCGATGCCCATTTGATATTGCGCTATGTACGAGCCGAGAGTGTAAACCAAAGCCACGACGAGCAGTTGCGCGCCTCTCTTTGCGTTGTTGCGCGAAAACGTGCAGGATATGCCCGAAACGGAAAAGAAAACGAACAAAACGACGGGGTGGATTATATCTCTTACGCCGCTTGCGCTTCCGCTCACCCAGTTGTAGCAAAAAGTCGTGAAAGCGTCGCCTACGCCCCTGCGGACAAATCCGTATCCGTACCACTGCGTGCCGAAAAACGACCCGACAAGAATTGCCAAATGGTCGAGAATCATAAGCAGCACGCACACGCCTCGCAAAAAGTCTATTTCCCAAATACGACTGCGTTTTCGCTTGGGAACGAGGGTGATTTGCACGTCGTCCGAGACGAGTGGATTTTTTTGTACGTTCGATTGCATAAAATGAATATAACACTATTCGATTGCGCTGTCAACGAACGGCGGTGCAAGGGAGGGATGTGAGAAAATCCGTGCGGATAGATATACAAATTTTGTAAAATAAATGCGAAATTCCGTGAAAAAATCAAAAATAAAAATTTGCGGCGGAGAAAATTTTTTTCATTGATTCTAACCGCGCGAAAATGTGCGAGCATACGACAGTAAAAATATGGAAAACAATGCGATAGAATGTCGAAAAGCGCAAATTTTGCGCATTTTCGGCGGCGAAAACCCGAAAAAGAGGCAAAGCAGGAAAAATTTGCCGCAGAAGAGGCAAAAAAGTGCGAAAATCGAGCGGATTCCACAACAAATTGTGCTCTGCAATTTGCTCTACCACAAGGTATAGTTATCGATATTCTAATAAGTTGAGTATTGACAAACACGCAAAAAAAACGTATAATTGACCTGTATAGTAATCTACACATATGCGCTACACGCGTAGAGGCATATGTCTCGGAGGAGATTATGAGAATGAGAAAGTTATCCCTCGTATTGTTGCTCGTGCTGGTCAGCGTCATGCTGTTCGGTCTCGTGGCGTGCAATCCGAAATCCGACGGGAACACAAACACACCCGTCATTCCTACGCCGACGCCTGTCGATCCGGACATTGACAACGCCGAATACATCGGTGCGCAAGATTTCTGGGAAGCGTTTAAAGCCGCCGCTCTTAGCGAAGCGGGTGCTGAAAAAGACAAACGCTACATAAGGGTCGACACGGCATTCGTGATGGGCTTTTCCAAAGATTCGTCCGATTCGCTTATCGTTGCTCGCTTTGCAGGCAATGTCGATACGCTCGACGATTCCAACAGTGAAATACTTGTCGAATTCCGCAAGTTGTCAACCGAAATAAACGGCAGAACAATCGACCAAGACACCATCTGCACGATGGCGAAAAACGGCGAAGGAACTCTGCTTTTCGGCGCGTACTATTACGAAGGCAAACTTGTTGCGGATATGCGCGGCATAAAGAAGGGTGACGGCGTGCACGTCGTTTACACCGACACGATCGACATGACAAAATTTGTGTCGAGATTTGCGGACGCACTCGAACAACTCGATCTTTCCTCTGTTTTGTACGACACTCTGATGGGCTATGACATCGGCGGACTCATCAACAGCCTTATCAAAATCGATTTGGCGCATCTGACCGTCGAGGAGTTGCTTGTCAACGTATTGTTTGGCGCAAGCAAAGGCACTCGCGTCGATTACGGCAACGGACATCAAGTGTTGCGTATGCCTTGCGATCTCGGACTTATCGTCAGCATAATTCCGCTCGTTCAAGGTCTTATCCCCGAAAACATCATCGGACTTGTTAAGAACGTACTCGGTCTCGATTTGGGCAAACTCGGCGCACTCGCCGGCGTGGCTCTTTATATGGAAGCCGACATCGTGAACGGCGCGCTTCAAGGCACGACGTTCGACATCGACGTAAACCTCAACTCCTACGGCGTTGAGGGCGTTGAAGAAAAGTACGGCACGTTCCAGTCCGAATTCGGCATTAAACTCGGTTATGCTAAAGCCGACTTTGCAGGCACCCCCGACCTCAACTTAGTCGGCACCGATGAGAATCCCGGACTTCTCAAAAATCGCAACGAAAACAACACCGCTCGTCAAGACGGTGAAAAATCCCTCTACGACGTCGTAAACGAAAGCGCGGAAAAATATTCCTTCCTCACTCTCGACGGCGAAATTTCTCTCACTCTCAACTTCAAACAAAAGAAAGTGTCTATCGACAACGTGATAGGCTCTTTCGGCACTCTCATCTCCAATCTCCTCACCAAAAATCTCGATCCCGAGATGCTCGCGGCACTCGAACCGTTGTTTGCAAAAGAAATCGATTTTGCCAGCGGCGAGGCGAAACTCACCATCAAACTTCAAGCGGAAATCAACACCAGAGATTCCAAAAAGACAAGACTTGCAGCCGAGATTCTCGGTCGTAACAACACAAAACGCGTGACGGCATACTACACCGGCGAAAGGGAAGGCGTGTATATCGACGCAGGCGGTTTGCTCGGTTACAACGGAACGAAGTTCAAGATTGACGACATCAACATAAACGAACTCTTGGGCGACCTCGTGGGCACCGTCTTTGACACTATTAAAGGCGC
Organism: Phascolarctobacterium succinatutens; assembly: GCA_963593735.1. Taxonomy (GTDB): domain Bacteria; phylum Bacillota; class Clostridia; order Christensenellales; family CAG-917; genus CAG-475. The sequence goes on along the minus strand of CAVBBF010000005.1, from coordinate 37,701 downwards.
AATCGACGGACTCAAAGGCGGCGCAACCGCTCAAAACATCCAACAAGCGTTCGTGGACAACGGCGAGATCGTCATTCAACACGGCGCATACTCTGCGGCGGAAGGCGAAGGCTCGGTCGACGTTTTGTCGCTCGTAAGCATGATTCTCGACCATATCAAGCTCAATAAGGACGGAAATATCTTCAACATCAGAGATATAAGCGTGGATTTGTCGAGGGACGTTCTCGACGCAATCTTCTCGCTTGTGTTCACCGGAGATAACGTAGGCGCGGACATCCCGATCACCGGCGCGTTGCTACAGTACGTCAACAACGGCGCGCAACAGAACAAGACGCTCACTTTGAGCGCGGAACTCGGCGTTCGTCAATACAACGAAGCAAACACCGAATACAGCCTCGATCCGCTCATCGGACTTAAACTGGGCGTTGACATTACCTTTGGTAAAATCAACAATTTGCTCGGCTTCAAGGAAACTTTCGACAGACTCGAAAGCGAACTTGCTCAAAACGAAGATTCGTATCTTCCCATTCTCAAAAACGGCGCGTTCAACACGGATTTGCTCCACGTCAACGTGTCCACGGGACTTACCCTCGACATCGAAACCCTCAAAGGCGAACTCGCCAAAATCGAAGTCAATATGCCCGACCAAGAAATCGGCACGTTGTTCAAAGGCATTTTGATCAAAGCGTTGATAGAACTGGGCAATATCGACGGCGGTCTTAAACTCGACATCAATGCGGATATCGACCTTACGGGCGGATTGGACAACATCCAAATCCTCGATTTGCTCCTCAAATCGTCGGCAAAAATTGCAATCTCCAAGCAATCCAACAACGAAGAAGTGCTTGCGCTCTACTTGCAAGACGGTTGGGTGTATCTCAAAGCGGACATCCTCTGCATAAGCGCAAAACAAATCAAACTCAACGTCGCCGAACTTATGGATATGCTCGGAACGGATTCTGACAATTCGTCGAGCGATCAAGCGCTCGTTGCGGATGAAACGGAAGAAGACGGCGGCATGGATGTCAATGAAGTGCTCGGATTTGTGGCAGGCATCATCGACGGATTCAAACTCGGCAATCACGCTCTCGAAGTCGCACTTGCTTCCAACCTCTTTGAACAAGTTCTCGGACTTCTCAACATCGACGGCGTTAAGATCGAATTCGCAAGCACAGAATTTGACGGCGGAATCCGCCTCGCGCTCAACGACGGACTCAATCTGACCGAACTTCAACTCGGCGTGTTTGTGTCCTTGGGCAACAGCGTCAATCTCGATTTGTCCCTCAACGGATTGTCCGCAGGCTTGAACGATAAAGCGACCAACTATTTGCTTAAAGACGATCGTCAAGGCGACGATTTCACCGAAATTCTCGAATATCCCTTCCTCGGACTCGACCTTACGCTCGGTCTCGATCTCAAAGCGGATCAAGGCGCGAGAGAACTCGTATTCGGCAAGGGCAAATACTGGTTTGATGTAACAACCGGCAAGTACGTCGAAATCGCAAAAACGCCCGTCCCCGACGGATACAAAGGCAAACTCTATTACAAGGATTCGGACGGCGTATATCAAGAAGAAAACATAACCAAAGCGACGCTCGCATTCGACGAACCTATCAATCTCAACTACGAGTTGCGCATTGCGGGTCAACTCGACCTTTCGCCTATCGTGGAATACTTGCTCGGCGAGCCCCAAATCAACACAAAGGGCAACGTCAGCGAGTTGTTGATTGAACTCACGGGCAAAAAGTCAAGCGACGCTGCAAGTCAACTGACCGCCGAACGCAAAGTTTTGCTCGGACTTTATTACACGGGCGGCTCGCTCTACATCGACGCGAGCAACTTCGGTTTGGACAAGGTCAGAACGGACATTGACCTCTATGAGGTCATTCTGTCATTGCTTGCGAAAGACTCGACCGTTATAGTCAACGGAACAGCCGGCGCAGAAGCAATGGCTGCGGAAGATTCGATCGACGAAGGCACTGCCGACGCAAGAAAGGCTCTTGCTCTCGACCTCATCGCAACGCTGTCCTCGGACAACGTTAAGTTGCAAATCGCAAAAGGCTTGACCGACATTCTCTATCGACTCATAGGAATCGACGCAAGCGACATCACCGCTTGGGCGCAAATCGCCTGGGCAAGCGTAAAAGATAAATTCGACAACAAACCCGTTCGCGTCGCACTTGAAGTCAACAACGACGCAGGTCAACAAATCGGCGGAGCGGAAATCTACATCGGCACAACCGTAAAGGGCGAAGATGGCGTTTCTCTCAGTCCGCTCAAACTCGAAATCGGCGGCGACGCAGTCGAATCCATCAAGATTGTCCGCGAGGGACAAAAAATGCAAGAAATGGCGTCCTACGTCCAAAGCGGAGGAACCGTGTTTGAAGACGTAGAGTTGTTCAACGACTACGGCGACATCACCATTCCGAGCATTTATGCAGAAATTCAAGGCACGTTCACGGTCGGCGCGCTTCAAGGCAACAAGTCTTGGACGGTCGGCGAATGGATTGCGACCTTCCTTGACGACAGCAATCCCGAACTCAATTCGTTCATAAGACAACTTCTTCTCACCTACAAAGTGCCGCTCGAAGCGGGCGCAAACATCGGATTCCGCATTGCTCTCAACGCGCATCTCAATCCCGACGTACCCGTTAACCTCACTCAAAACGCAGTGTTCAAGAAGTATGCAAATTCACAACTCGCAGACCTCGCCAAATACGTCGAAGTCTACAAACTCAGCGGCGCGAAATACGTCCTTCTCACCGATGACGAACGCACGACGTTCGCCGGCGACGTATACCTCAAACAATACGTTGCGGGCGGCATTGCGCTCAACGAAGTGACCGACCTCAATTACAGAGGCGAAGGCTACGTTCTTGTTGACGGCAACTACGTCAAGGTCAATGTCACCGACGCAAATCAAGAGCAATATGCAGGCGAGAAAATTTACACCGAGGCAAGTTTGCTCGACATCGCATACATCGTGTCTCACAGCGACATCGCAATCGAAATCTACAACGAGAAGATGACTCTTGTGGACAAGATGTCCAACGCCGAAAAACTCGAACACGTTATCCTCGCATTGCGTTTGCAAAGCACGGGTGAAAACGCGCAAGGTCAAGCGGTAAGCACGGTCTATCTCGATTTGAGCGACGATTTCCACCTTGCGCTCACCAACATCGATCTCGGCGCGCTGATCGGCGGTTTGATGACCGACGACTCGGGCAGCGGCGACGACACGGCAACCGCAGCGGCAGACGAGGGCGGCGGAATCGACCTTATGGGCATTCTCGGCAAAGTGCTCGGCGGCATCATAAGTTACATCGGTTTGGACACCGAAGGCGTACAAATCAACTTTGCCGAAGGACTTGTTGCAACCCTCGTGCAAATGCTCGCAGGCAAGCAAGTCGATCCCGAAACTTTCATCAAACTCAATTCGGACAACAGTTATGTTGCGTTTGCTTGGAAGAACGAGTATAAACTCGATCTCAATCTTCAAATAGACCCCGTATATGTCGGACTCGAACTCAGTTCCGTAAAACTTGCGCTGGGCAAAGAGAACGGAGTATTGCCCGAAGATTTCGATTCTACCGTCTACACGACGGCGGAAAATCTCGACACGCTCTCTCTCAACGTCGACCTCGGACTCGACTTGCAACTCAAAGGGCAAGACGAGCAAATCCGTCTTGAAAAATATATCGATTTGTTTGCTTCTGAACTCGGCATCAAACTCGGTCTCGATATGTTTGACGATATCGAATACAACATCGGATTGAGCCTCGGCGCAAACCTCGCGCTCAACGAGCCGAACGACAGCAATATGGTTCTTGAAGTTAAGAATAAGATAACAAATAAGAATATATTAGCGGTTTACGTTGAAGGTCAAAACATCTATTTCGACTTCGGAAGTCTGGGTCGCGAGCCCATCTATCTCGAAGCAACCAACCTTTGCGAGGTGGTTTGCAAGTTCATCACCGACGCTCTGGGCGACCTCAATTCCATCATTAAGGGCGGCGACGCGTCCACGGCTGCAGACAACGTCAACGCAATCAATGCGGACGAGAAAATGCAACTCATCCTCGACATCACGGACGGCAAACTCGGCGCACTCGTCATGCAAAACGTCCTTGTCGGGCTTATTGCGGCTCTCACGCAAAACAACGGCGAAGAAGGCGGCAGCAACCTTGACATTGCCGAAATCATCGAAAAACTCGACCTCGACATCTCCGTCGGCGTTGATTTGCAACTCGACCCGTCAATTGCGATAAACGTCAACCTCGACAGCAACCTCATTGCGCTCGGCGTGAGCGTCGACAACATCGACGTGGCAACCGGCACAACGAGCAACGCATATGCGGCAATCCGCGAAAAAGCGCAAAAGGGCATCAGAGGCGACGACAAGTTTGTTCTCCTTTCCTCAGACGAAAAGGCAACCTTTATGGGCAAGAGATACAACAAAGTCGGCGACAAGTTTGTCGAAGCGGAAAACGGCGAGTACAGAAGTTATTATATCGAGATGACAAACGCGCACATCATTGCGGTCGACCTCAGTTTGATTGTCGACTACTATGCAAGCGCAACGTACACTCTCGTCACCGACAAGAGAGCAATCGAAGCGGTTTCGCCTCTTGACAGATATTCGTACAGCACAAACGAGCAAAGATTTGTGCAGGACAACAACGGCACGTATGTCCGCGAAGGTTTCGCATTCGACCAATTGCTCGACATTCTTCTCAATATGGACAGTTTGCAAGACATTCTTGCAACCATGCTCCCGCAAATTCGCATCAACACCGACAATGAAGAAATCGGCTTCGAAGTGCAAAAAGACAAGTTCAGCGTCGGCGATTTGCTCAAACGTCTCGGGCTCAACCTCGTGCTTTCAGACAAGATGGACGACGGCTTCAAACTCGACGTAAAAGCAAGGTTGAATCTGCAAAAGTTGGGCATGGAAGACTTGTCCAAGATCGATTTCAACAACCTTAATCTCGACATCACGACAATTCTCAAAGGATTGGAAGCGTACATCGGCATCACCTTCGACTATGAAACGGAAGGCACCACCAAACTCGGCGTTTATCTCGAAGACGGCATAGTGTTTGTCGATTTGCAAGGCATCGGCGGTCCTCGCGTACAGGTCGATTTGCTCGACTTGCTTGCAAAACTCGGCGTGGAACTCGGCGGCAGCGGCGACGCAAGCACGGCGGCGGATGAGACGGACGGCAACTCGAACGTCGGTCAAATCCTCAATATGATCGTTTCCAAAATAGTGCTTGCAGGCAAACCGTGGATAGGCGACGGCGGCGTCAAGAAAATAAAATACTTGGGCGTGTTTGCGCGCGCAAACTTCCTTAACGACTTGTTGTCGATGTTGTTCAAAACGGTTGTCGATTCCGACAATTTGGTTATGGACGAATCTCAAAGCGGTTTGTTCCTCTATCCGCAAACGGACATGTTCAAAGCGTACGGCATGGACGAATCGCTCGCTTTGCAACTCAAACTCGCGTTTGCAAACAAGAAAGACCCGATCGATTCCGAGGGCAACCTTTCTTCAGATTCTCAATATCGCATCGACCTCAATCTCGGGCTTGACGCAAAAGTCGGTCTTGTCAGCGTGGATACAAATTATCAACCGCTTCTCGACAACGACGAAAAACTCGAATTCATCTCGCTTGACGATTACATCGAAAACATCGCAAAACTCATCGGCGGATTCAGAGGCGAAAACTATCAAAGAGAATCGGACCTCACCGACAACGCAATCTACTATGCGTTTGAGGCGAGCGACAACGGCGACTACCTGCTCAAGACCGGTATGTACCGCAAGCCCAACTTCACGGTTGACGCAAACGGCGCATACGTTGTCGGCGAAGACGGCGAATACAGGCTCATAAATGACGGCGAAACGCTTGCAGAAGGTACAAAGCGTTACGCAAAAGAAGACCTGACCAATGTCCAAATGTATTCTCGCTCCTACGCAACCGTAAAGACGGGCGAGGACGGCAAGCAATACGCATACACTGTCAGATACACCGTCGACTCGAACGGCGCATACGTCTATGACGCAGAAAACGACATCTACGTCAACAAGAACGACGCTTCCGCACCCGCAAGCGACACGTTCTATGCAAGAGCGGACATCCCGATGACCGTCACCGAAAAGGACGCAGACGGCAACGAAACCACTCGCAACGCGCTTGCAAGCGAGGTCAAACTTTACAATAAGTGCGGACAAACCGCATATCAGGATCAAAACATATCCTTGAGCGTAAGCGGCTTGATTTACTTCAATTCCGCAAGCGCGGAAGTCGTCAACGCGGGCGGCTTGCTTCCCAACGTGTTCCGCGATATGATCATCAACTTGCAGACGATGGCGGCATTCAACGCAGGCATCGGTTTGAGAGTTTCCGCAAACGTCGACCTTGCGGCGCTCGATTTGCAAGGTCTTGCATCCGGCGGTTCGTTTGGCGACTTCATCAACAACAGCGATATGAGCAAAGTCGAACTCGCAATCGAATTTATCGCAGTAGACAAAGACGGCTATTTCGAAAAATACACAGCGCCAAACGGCACGGACAAAGGCAACGAAAAGGTACTCGGCGGTATGTATTTGAGCGGCGGTACGCTCTATCTCGACCTCACGGGCGTAGTTTCCACTGCGGAAAACTATTCCAAGATTGAAAACTTCGTGGACTTTGCAAAGAAAGTCGTTGACAAACTCGGCTCGATCGGCGGCGACAAGGAAGAAAACGGCGCGCAAACGGCAAGCGACGACGTGCAAACTCGTTCGATCCAACGCGACGCAGTGTTGTTGCTCGCATACAGTGACGCTCAATTCCAGATTCAAATCACCAAAGCGTTGCTCTCGTTTGTGCTTGCAACGTTCCTACCCGATCTCGGCTCCCTCGAAGAAGTGTTTGACGTGTTCAACATCTCTTTGGGCGTTGATCTCGGTCAACCCGACTACAAGCTCGTAGATGATTTGAAAGCGACCGACCTCGAACTGTACAAAAAATTCCAAAACGAGTACAAGGGCGACAGATACAAGAAGTACGAAACAGAAGATTACAGCACTTCGCCTTCAACCGACACCTACTACAAAGCAGGCAACGCATACTATCTTGCAAGCACCACTTACGTTTACGAAGTGACAGTTGACGAAAGCGGACAAGTCACACCCGTAGACGGCAACAAGAAGAGATTCGAAAACGGCGATTACGAAGCGGGCAAGACCTACGCAATCCTCGAAAACGGCAAATACGTCGTGATTTCGAGCAAGGTGCAAGGCAAGTACATCCATTCCAACGCCAACTACTATGCAAAGGTTGAGGGAATAGAAGCGCCCGTAAGTTTGCGCAGTTACAAGATGTACAGAAGAACGGACGGCGTTGAAAGCGTCACCGACACCTACATCGCAGGCGACACCTACATCCGCTACTACGGCGAAGAAAGACAAATCCAAGAGTTGAGAACTCGTTTGTTCGGCTACGTCAAAGACGAAAGCGGCGATTATTACAGAACAATCGACCTCTACGACCAAATCAGCGATTACTATATCGGACTCGACCTCGCAATCGGTTGCGTCAATATGGGTCTCAAACTCGGCGGAATCGAAATAGGCTTCGGCGCAGGGGATGAATTGCTCCCGGCATACATCCGCGACGGCAAAGCGCACTCCTGCTGGGACAATGGCAAGGAAATCGAGTACACCGACGAAACCAAGAATTCGTACACATTCGAAGATGTCCCGACAAATATGTTCTACGACACCATCATCACGGTGGGCTTCTCGGTTGAACTCGAACTCGGCATCACCGAAGGTACGCTCGACTTGGGCAAGATTATGAGCAGCATAATCGGCGACCTCACGGGCGTTGTGGTTGAAATGCCCTCCACCACGAAGGGTTATTCTTCCGCGCACTTCAGACTTGACGTGTCGCTTATGGTTGACATCTACGACCTCACCAAGTCCGAACTCAAAGTCGAACTTATCAATATGACCGAAACGGGTTACGAGAGTTTGTGGCTCGGCGTATACTACGTCAACAACACAATCTACGTCAACCTCGAAGAGGCGTTCAACATCCAGAAATTCGCAGTCGGCGGTCTCAACATCGCAGAGATACTCAAAGACTACATCATCGACTTCGACACGGATGACGAATACTTTGTTGCAGGCGACGCACAAGCATCATCCACAAGCGAAGCGTTTGTGGCAAGCGGAGCGCACGCAAGCGACATCGACCTCAGCGACAAAGACCTCGCTCTGTCGGTGCTTATCAACAGAGATTTGCTCACCTTGCAACTCGGTGACAAACTCTTTGACACCGTCCTCGAATATATCCCCGAAGATTTGCTCGGATTCGACATCAAGCAATTGTTCTATGACGAACTCAACGCAGGCATCCAAGTGCAACTCAACACATCGGACAGCATCAATCTTTCGCTTGACGTTGCGCTCGGTCTCGACGGCGACAGATACAACAAAGATTCCGAATATGTACTAATAACGGAAGACGAAGACGCAAAAGCAGAACAAAACGAAATCCTTGCAAACAAGGTCAACAATTCCGGCGCGTCCTATTACGTCTTCAGACAAGACGCAGACGGCAACTACATCAAGGGCGAAAACGGCAACTATGTGCGTGCGATCACTCCTGACAACAACAAAACCGAACGCTACGCCAAGTACAAAGTGATGGTTGACGAGGGCGTAAACGTTCCGTATTTGCGCAAAGTTGTCGACAACGGCAAGGGCGACGGTAGCGAAAAACTTGCCGACGACAAACTCTCTATGTTCGAAGACGGCAAAACGTCGGTTGCGATTTACAAGTACGTTGCAGGCGCGGCGGCAAACAAGTCTTACGTCGCAGACGGCGGCAAGTACGATATGACGCTCAAACTTTCGCTTGCAATCAAGAATCTCAACGTCGCGTTCACCAACTCTCGCACATACGTCCTCAGCGGTGACGAACTTGCAGAGTACACCGATATGGACGACGTTGACCGCTTCACGCTCAGCGAAACCATCGACATCACAACGCAATTCAAGAGCGGCTCGGACAACGACATCGATTTGAGCGCAGTGCTTCAATTGCTCGGACTTGACCTTACCGAAGAGCAACTTCTCGTCATCAAGGCGCAAGCGGACGACGGCGGCGACGTAAATCGCTCCTTGCAACTTGTTTTGGACGTTGACATTCAGGTTGCGGCATTGCTCAACTTCATGCGCACCGAACTTGTCAAGTACACCGACGACGGCGACCAATTCGACGGCGATATGGACTTGTTTGCAGTCATCGAATTGCTCAAACAAGTCATCGAACAATTGAAGAACAACACCGACAAGTTGACAAATCTTATTGCCGACATCGCAAGTTATCTCAACTTGAGCGTCAGACTTCAAACGAAGGGTGGCTACGACACGGAATATCACGATATGCTCGGCATTTATATGGTGGGCGGCACGTTCGAGTTGCTCTCCGACGATGAAAAGAACAACACGACGAGCGAGAACTACGTCGACCCGAGCGAGAGATACGACCACTATTTCGAAACCAAGAACGGCAGTTACTATCTCGACGAAACGACCGGTGAGTACAAGTACATAACTTCCGACGCGTTTGCAGGCACGAGATATTCCTACGATTCGAGTTACTGCTACAAGAACGAAAAGGGCAACTACAAGCGTGTAAACGGCGGCTTGTTTGTTGACCTCAGTTACTTCAACATTCCGTCCTTGCGCGTCGACGCAAACGAAATTCGCAAACTTGTCAGCGGCGTTCTCGCGTCGTCTTCAGCCGACGCACAAGCGGCAGCCGACGAAGACAGCAAGATTTCCTTCCCGCTCGTCAAAGACGACACCATTCTCGGCTACATCAGGACGTTTGCATACGGCATTCAAATCACGTCGAGATACGTCAAAGTGCTTGCTCAAGCGGACTATATCAACAGTATCCTCTCTCTTGTGATGGGTGAGGAAGCGATCCAATTTGACGAAAGCAAATTTGTCAACCAACCCAACGTCACGCTTTACACGGACAACACAAGATATGCGTATGATACGGCAGAGAACATCGTCACGAAGTTTATGGCGGCATACGACAAGAGCGGTGCGACAAACGACGAAAAGAAAGCGGCGATAAGAGAAGTCGAAAAAGTTTTGGGCAAGTCCAAATACCTGTATGACATCACCGAATACAAGGGCGACGGCGCGTCCAAACAGGGCGTTTACTACAAGGCTGAAGACGGCTCTTATGCTCAAAAATCCGAAATGTCAACCGTCGAGCGTGCGGCGTATGACGATGCTGTCGAAAACGGCACTGCAAGTTACTACGACATCAAGAGAGTCGACACCTACATCAAGTTGCAGGGCAGCGAAACCTATATTCTCTACGCAGAAGCAACGCAATCGCAAATCAACAACAGCGTAAAAGTTGACGACTTGCTTAAACGCGGCTCCAAAGTTCCGCTCCTTTACGAAAAATCCGTCACGAAGTTGGAAAACGGCGGTGTGAAGACGGAATACACGCAAGCGCGCGGCTCTTTGAGCGTTGTCATTCCGCTCAAATCACGCAACGAGTTCATCTCGGTCAACCTCTATTTGTGGAATCACAAGTTGTCGATTGCAATCAACGCGCCGTCTGTTGGCGTAACCGAGTTCCAATACATCACGGGAAAGGAAGCCATTGACGACGCTGCGTCGGCAGATCCCAAGTATGCCATCAATAGCATTGCGGCAGGCGCACGCTACGTCAACACCGACGAAGACATCTACACCAGCGTGGACAAAGAAGCCGACGGTTTGAGCAACTGGGAATTCGACTACTACGACGAAACAGGCAAATTCGACGCAACCGAGTACGCAAAGAATCCTCGTTACTACGAGTACAGAGGCGAACTCATCCCAATCACCATAGATTCGTTGTTTGTCAAGAACGGCACGAAGTATATTCCCGCCGCCGCGAAAGACGCAAACGCAAACCCGATTGTAACAGACTGGGCTTTGTTCCCCGATTTCATTGCGGAAATGGAGAACAACGGTGCGGAATACTATGTAGAAAACACGGCGAAGACCGCGTATGTGCGCGTACAAAGAACGTTTATCTATAAGAAGTACACATACAATTCCGAAAAGAAAGTTCTTCTGTCCGCAACCGACGCTTGCGAGCCCGAGAACTACTACATCAAGGTTCAACAAGCAAGCACGGTTCAACAACCCGACTTCAATAAGCCCGAATATGCGGATTATGCATACAAGGAATACGTCGACAGCGACAACCTCTACTACATCTCGCTGGCGTTGAGAGGCAGTCTGTTTATTCAAGCAGGCAAGATTTACCTTTCCTATGCGGACTATGCCGAAGCATACAAGCAAATCACGGGCAAAGAACTCTCCACCGACAGCGCAAGCACATTGTATTACAAGACCGTACTCAACGGCATAATGTACAAGAAGTTCCACGGCGATTACGTCCAAGTGACTTCGAGCGACAATGTCGACAATCTTAGAACCAACAACGGTTTGTACGTCTTGGTCAACAGCCAACTCGACGAGAAGTATAGCGGCGTGAACGAGGCGCTCGGCGACGTTTTGGGCAGTTTGCTCGGCGCAATGACGGGCAGATTCCAAATCACCGAGGATATGACGTTCAACATCTACTTCTCGCTCAGATTGAATCTCGGCTTCAAACTCTACATTCTTCCGTCCTTCGGCATCGACGTTCGCGACCTTGACGTTGCAATCGACGTTTGGGGCGAACAAAACGACTTGCTCGACGACGGCACGGGCAAGAACTACGTCACGAGCGAAGACAGAGACGAAAACAACTACAAAGTCAAGTTGCTCGACGGCACCAAGCCGCACATTCTCGGCATCTACTACGACAACGACCAAGACACGGGCAAAGCGGGTCTTTACGTTGACGCAGAGGCATTGCTCGGCAAAGACGCAAAACTCTTTGTGGACATGAGCGAGTACTCTCTCGAAGAAGTCATCACGGGTCTTGTGGCAGGCATCGGCAAAGACGCGACTGCTGCCGAAGCGTCCGTTGCCACCGACTACGACGCAACGGCGAAGAACCCCGACAAGCAAAGTGCAGACACGACGAGTTTGTTTGTCAACATATTCACCAACGCTCTCGCGCTCAACGTCACGTCGGGCTTTGCGAAAGTCCTCATCAAAGAACTTTTGCCCGACAACGCGAGCATTGCGGATATGTTGCCCAACCTCAAGGTATATCTCAAACAAAATCTCAATCCGTACGACATCACGATAGGCGCAATCCTCTTCAACGAGGAGGGCAACGTCCCCGTGCTCAATCTCGGACTCAACATACAGGGTCTCAACGGTGTGGAAGGCGAGTCCTCGTCCATCGAGTTTGGCAGAAAGGAAGACATCTTGAAGATGCAACAAGGCTCCAACGCCATCTTCTACTATGCAAACTTCTACCGCGACAACGGCAACACGGATTACAGCAATTACTACGGAAAGAACTACAACGCCAAAGACTACGTCAAACTCTTCCATGACCCGACGACGGGTTACGATTATATCGAAAATGCTGACGGCTCGAAGGGTGACCTCTACACGGGCAAAGACGCAGACGGCACGGTTGCAGGTCCTGAAGACAGATATATGAAAGCCGCGCCCGTTATGAGCGAAGTGCTTATTTCGAGACAGTTGGCGTACACGGGCGACCTCTACACCGACGTTGAAGGCGCATATATCCTCGTCTACAAACGTCTCAACGACATCGCAGGCAACAACAACCTCGGCGAAGACTATGCAGAGTACAGAAACCTTGTCAAGACCAACCAATTTGCGTCCTTCACGGGTACGCTCTACACGGTTGACAACAACAACAACTTCGTCAAGACGGACAAAGACTCCCTCAAAGGATTCACGGGCGAGGGCAATTTGCAATACGTCCTTGAAAGCGACTACAACGCCGCAATCAAAGATGCAACCGTCAAAGGCATACTCGACGAAATCGTGAATACAGGCAACGCCGTCACTTACAACGGACAAAAGTATTATGCAATTTGTGCAAGCGGCGCAGATTACACATCTATGAGCGTTGCCGACACATTTGCAGAGGCTTGCCCGAACGTCAAGGTCTACAAACAAGTCACCGATTTCACCAACTACACCAAGGCGTTGGCGCTCAATCTCGGCGATTTGCTCGGCGGCGGCACGTTTGATGTCGCAAGCGTACTTGCGGACCTCGAATGCGTCGAACTCGGCTTGAACCTCGACATCAGAATGACGCTCGACGACGTCATCAACTGGACGTATCAATTCACGAGATTCATCGACGATCCGCAAATCAGCGAATATCTCTACTTCATCGCGACTTCGCTTCAAGGCAACAAGGAATTCCAAAGCCTCATCGGCTTGAACCTCGATCTCAAAGTGTATTTGAAGATGGCAAACCTCGTCAAGATGATCGCAGGCGACAAGAGCGTGGGCATCTTGCAAGCCCTCGAAGGCGCGAAGATTTATCTCGAATTGACGTATGAAACCAACTTCCACGGCGACGAGAAACCCAAGGCGCTCTTGTGGGTTGAAATCAAAGACGGCAAACTCTATCTCAACATCGACGCAAGCCAAATCGGCGACATCGTCGGTTGGGGCGACTTCTTCTCCTACGGCGTTGTCGACGGTCTCGATCTTTCGAGCATCCTCGGCAGCAGCGCAACCACAGCAAGCGCGCAAGCGTTGATTGCGGCGGACGATGACGAGGAAGTCAACACAGGTTTGATTCCGGCAAACATCTGGAGCATTCTCAACATCGTTCTGGGCAGATTGCTCATTGCAAACGACTTCATCACGGTCGGATTCAACGAAACTCTTATCGCGGACCTCATCGGTATGCTTGCGGACAGCGACAGCGAAGTGCTTCAAGGCATAAGCGAGTTCTTGCCCAAACTCTACACAACCGACACGAAGGACACCAGCGGTATCACAATCAACTTCTACGGCAACTCGCCCAGCATCGACATCAACCTCGGCTTCAAGGTAGGCACGCTCTATTACGAAACCGTCAACAACTTCAACGCGATGTACGGTGCAAACGGCAAGTACTCGAAGGGAAGCGACTGGTCGGGCACAACGTTCAAGAAAGAATCGGACGGCTCCTACACGGTTGGCAAAGTTGAAAAGAAAGACAGCACCGGCGCCACCGTTACCGACAATGACAACACCTATGTCCTCGTGTCCACCGACGATTACGCACTCGTTGCATACGCATATCCTGCTTGGGAAGGCATCACCTACGATTACGACGCAACAACGAACACATTCACAAAGCACACCGAAAGCGGTACGAAGGGCGCATACCTCAAACAAGGCGACTTCGCAATCGCAATTTCGCTTGGCAAAATCTATGCGAAAGTGAACAAGGACTTCTCCGTCGATAAGGACGAGAAATTTGCCGACAGAAATGCGGACAACGGCATTAAGTACGTTTATGTCGAATCCAAAGACGGCGAATACGTCAAGGATGCGGACGGAACGTATCGTCTTGCAACGGATGCCGATATCGAAGAAGTGCATTACGCAAAACAAGCGTCCTACGACAACTATGTGAAGTTGCAAAACGCAACGGCGCATCTTGAGATGTCCATTGAGATTTCGATGTACGGCAGCGGCAAGGCAGGCAACGCCAACATAATCGATTTGAGCGAAATCCTCGACTTGATTATGGGTCTCATCAGCCCCAACAGCGCAATCAGCGGCTCTCAACTCAAACTCAACATCGCCAACGAATTCGGCAACAACAACGGCGCGTATCTCACGCTCGACCTCGTTGCGAACATCGACGTTGAAACCTACAAAGTGGAACTCGGACTGCGCCTCAACAAGAGGACGGCAAGCATGGCGGCTGCAAAGACCTTGATCGGACTTTACCTTATTGAAAACGCAGTGTACGTCGACCTCAGCGGTATACTCGGCGAAACGGCGAAGATTGCGGTGACCGACCTCAACCTTGACGGTTTGCTCGAAGGCGTACTCGGCAAGTTCCTTAACCAAGAAGAAACCACCGACGCGTCGGGCGCAAGCATTGCAAGCAAGGACGACATCGCCACAATCGAAAAGAACAAAGATCATTTGAGAGAGTACGCATACTTTATGATCAACGTTACGCCGCAAAAACTCTTGTTGCAACTCAACGCGGACTTTGTCAACGCAATCTACAAGAAGATTATGGCGATTCGAAACCTCGAACAAAAGGATTTGATTCCCGACATCGGCGATTTGCTTGTCAGAATGGACGCTTCCGAAACGGGTGCAAAGAACTACGTCAAAATGACGGAAGCAGAAAAGGCTACTTACACCGGCAAGACGTACAAGAAAGTCGGATTGAGATACGTCGAAGTAACTGACGAAACGAAGGGCGATTACAAGCAAGACGGCAACAAGACTTCAATCAGTCTCAATTTGAGATTCAGCGACGGCTTGTACTTCTGCCTCGACATTCCTGCGGCGAGCATCACAAAGGATACGAGCGAGAGCGTTGTGTCGATCTTCGGACTTTCGACCGATACAAAAGAATTCTACAAAGCCCTTTCCACAACGGAATTGAGCGACTATGACGGCACAAGATACGCCAAGAAGTCGGATGGCACATATGAGGTTGCAAACACCACAACCGACGGTGTGACCTATTATGCGCCTATGGTGACGCGCATCGACGACAATGACTTGGCAACCTACACAGAAGTCAAGTTTGTCAAGAACGCAAACGGCAACTATATACGCACGTCCGTATTTGAAAGCACGACCCTCTATGCGCAATCGACAGCCTACACCAAACTCACTTGGAATGGCGGCAAACTCCTCGACGGCGCAAGCGAGTTCGAAGGCACGGTTTATGTCAAACGTTACGGCGAGTACGAAGTCTACCAAGACACAACGTATTCTGAAGGTACAAACTACTATAAGCAAACCGTATCGTACACCGCGCTCACGTTTACAAACGGTGTTCTCTACAACGGAGACGAATTGTACAAGGGCGGCAAAGTGTATACAGCATCTACCGCAACAGGTGAAGACGGCGAAGCGATAACGACGTATACGCATCTTACCCAGTACACGTTCTATCCGTACTACAAACTCAAACAAGAGCAAGTGCCGAGAGATTATATCGAAATTCTCTCGCTCGACCTCGAATCTCTCGTGAACGGCACGGGCACGTTTGACATATCCTCGCTCAACCTGCCCACAATCGGTCTCAAAGCGTCGCTCAACCTCACTATGACGTCAAAGAACCTCAAATCGGGAGACGTCGGCTATGACGAATCGCTCGCAGGCTGGGTGAAAGATTTGCTTGCAAACCTGCTTGGCGGCACGGCAATCTTAGGCAAGTTCAGCGCGCTTACTTTGACCGACGGCAAACTCTACGACGGCTCGGCGGTCTATACGGGCAAGGTCTACACCAAGAATTCGAGTGGCGACTACATCCTCCACTCCGAAAAGACGTATGTCAGCGGCACGACTTACTACAAGTACACTCTTGCCGACGTCAACATCACGATGGCAAACGAGATCAACCTCACCATCGACATTGCGGCAAACGTCAACCTTGCGCCCATCCTCGCATACGGCATCGGCGGCATTTTGTACAGCGACATCGCAGTTGACATCTCGTTGGGCAAGCCCGTCGGCAGCAAACTTATCAGCCTCTACTATCTCGGCTCGTCCAGACTTATGAAGAAGAGCGGCACCGGTTGGGAACTTAAAGAGGCAAGCAACAGCGGCGTGTATTCGACAACGGAGATCTTCTCAGACGCACTCTACGTCGACGCAAGCGGCTTGGGTCTTGGCAAAATCAAACTTCAAGGCATCGCGGGCTTGCTCGGCGCAACTCCGAGTTATGACGCAAAGACGGCATCCGGCGCAAGCGTAAGCGCGGACGCGACGACATCAGACGCGGACACTGCGGCAGCAAATGCGGCGGCAAGCAGTGCGCTCTATTTGCAAATCGACATCCAAAACGGACGTCTCGGCGTGACGTTTGACAATGCGTTTATCTCGACGCTTATCGGAATGCTCGGGCTCGATCTCGGCGACATCGAACTTCCGCCCATCAAGTCCGTCGCGCTCGAAGTGAATATCGGCGCAAAGGGCCTCGATTCAATCAACCTCAACGCGCAACTCGACAGCGTTGGCACGGGCGCAAACATCAACATCAGCGGCTTCGAACTCGGCTTTGGCGAAAGCATGGTTGACACGGCAAACCTCATCGAACAAGTCAAGACGGGCTACACAGGCTTGACCTATTCCAAGACGTCGGGCTTGATGTCCCTTGTCCAAAACGCCATCGACAGTTTGAAACCCGGTCTTAATATCAACATCCAAAACAAAGTGTGGCAGTTGACGCAAGCAAAAGGCGTTGCGACGCTGTATGAATACAACAACATAAACATCAACGGAAAGAAAGTCCTCACATCGACCAACATTTCGGATTCTTCACCCCAAAAATACAACATTCGTCTTGACTTGAAGAGCGATAGGGCAGATACGGGACTTACCGCAATATTGGGTGGCAACAACATCTTTGTCACCAACATTACGCTTCCTTCGGGCGGCTTGGTCGGCACGCTTGCTCCGATGATTTCCGCACTCAAATGCCTCGATCTCGGCAGTATGCTCGGCAGTTCGCCGCTTCTCGCGCTTGTCAAAGGCACTGACGGCGACGACGCAACCTACGAATATCCGTCCGCAAAGACGGCTTCGGATTCCGCAACGACTGCTTCGGACACCGCTACGGCGGCGGCAGATTCCGGCTACAACTATCCGCTCAACCTTGAAAATCTCATCAAGAGCGTTGAAGTCAACCTGTTCAATAGCAACGGATACTGGCCGTATTTCAGCGGCGCAACCGCAGTGTCCAACGGCGCAGGCAAGATTTCCGTCAAGGTCAAACTCAACAAAGACGCTTACAACGAACTTATCATCAAGGTCATAACTGTGGTTTTGGGCTTGATGAAAGACGTTGTCGAAAAAAGCAGCAGCGAAGCATACTTCGGCGACGTTCAAAAAGCGCGCGGTTACAAAACGACGAGTGCTTGGGTTTGGGAACAACACGAGATTGGCGACGTTCTCATTGACGGCGTTGGAAAATCCAACGAGATCACCAACATTTTCAATACGCTTCAAGGTATGGTCGACAGAAATGCTACAACGCAGGAAAAGATTGTGTATTTGGAACCGATTGCGAGGTCGTTGCCTGTGTCCATGACAAAGTGGGCATTGCTGTTTGCACTCGACGCGGCAGGCGTATCGCTTAGTTTCGGCACAATCAAGAATCTTGCAAGCGAAGTCATCGAAGACTTGAACTTCCTTCTCGGCGGCATTCTTCCCATTCCGTTTGCAACCGGCGACATCGATCCTTCCATCAACATCTACATCGACCTCAACCCGACGGCAAGCGAATACGGCTGCACAAGCGGTCAAACCGTAAAACCCGGCATTCAAGCCATTGAAATTATGGTCAATGCAGAGAAGACGGGCACCGGCGCGTCGGAAGCGATGAAGTACAACAAAGCGATAACCAACACGCCTTCGAGTATGAATCGTATGGCAAACAGCGGCGGTGCGTCCGGCACTACAACGGATCTGAATTGGGCGTGGGACTTCTTTATGATTCGCATCACGCCGTACAGCACAATTGACAGCACGTTTACAACAGGTATGCTGTACTTTGACGAGGCTGAAAGCGCAGACACAATCACAACCCAAACCACTCCGCCCACCGAAATCGTCATCGACGATCCGGCAACCAGATCGGGCAATGCGGTGAAGGCTGACGGTTCGACAACGGCTATCACCTTGCGCGACAGCGCGTTCTTGGACGCAACGGTGTTCCCGCAATACGCCAACGTCAAATTCCCCGTCATCCTTAGCAGCAAACAAATGCAGTCATACGATTCTTCGGGCAGTTACAAAGACGCAATTGGCACGCAAATCGTTTGGGACGCGGCAACCGTAGATTTGACGGCGGCAACTTCCGAAGACACAAGCGGCAGACGACTTGCAGGCTATGTGTACGGCTATGCGCTCAACGTGGTGATGTATGCAATCCCCGTCTACGTCACCAACGACAAGGAAGCGCAAACGCAATCCATCAAGGGATATTACAGAAACGAAACAAAAGACGAATCGGGCAACACAGTCGTCTCGTATTCCGAAAAGGCATTGGGTATCGACATCGACACCAATAGTTCCAAGTATATGGCGGAACTTCCCGACCTTGTGAGAATCCCGTTCAGAACGGGCGGCAAGCAGACGTTTGCAACCTATCTCAAAGATTCTGAAGGCAACATGGCATATGCAATCATCGACCCCAAATCCGGAACGCCTTCTCAAACAGTCAATGGCACCGCATATCAAATCCTCGTCCAGCCCACGTCGGACGAAATCGCCAAAGGCGCGGAAGCCAACCTCAACAAGGACGGCAACAAGTTCTTGTTGATGCCCGCATACGTCGCAGGTCTTGTGACTGTCAAGGATAGCAACGGCAACGACGTTTACCAGAAGGTCAAGGTCACAAACGAGGACGGCACTCAAGTCGAATACTATGTCCTCAGCCGCAGCAAGTTGCCCACGGGCAAGGCGTTCCCCGCAGGCACAATCGAGTGGAACACGGACGACTTCAAGTACGATTGGCAAGGTGCCACCGATTGGTCGAGCGGCACAACCGGCACTGTCAAAGTCGGATTCACATATCAATGGGGTCTTGGCAAGGCAGTCACCGACACAATCTCGCTCTCGGCAAAGAACTACAAGATTTCAAGGCTCACGTCGATGTCTACGGACGCGGAGGGCACGACTTCGCAATCTCTCAAGAGCGAGCGCGACTCAAACGGCAACTACACGACGGTCCTCGAACTCAAGGCTATGGACATCACTTCCGATATGCAAGACCTTGTGACATATCTGAACAGTTTCAAATTTGTCAGCGGCAAGTATACAAGCGAAAGTTCGATGTCGGGCTTCGACGTAGAGTGGGATACTGCCGCCCTTGCAAAAGCAATCGCCGCAATCACCACAACCGATTCGAGCGGCAATGAAGTCGTAAACTTCTACAAGGGTCTTGACGTGACAATCAAGGCAAAGGTCGGCGGTCAGAGATTCAGCGTATTCACGTCGGTCACAAAGACGCTCACGTCTACGGACAAGACAGGCTTTGTCGGCAAGAGCGAGAGTTTCGCCGGCAAGTTTGCGCAAGAAGTCAACGTGAGAATCGTTGTCAAACCCTATGTGTTCGATTCGATGGCAAAATCGCTCGTATTCGATCAATATCAATACAAGACGATAACAGCCGATTCCTTCGGCACCGCATACCAAATCAACGTCAAAGACGCGCAAGGCAACACGAGCGTCGAAAACTTGACCGTAGGCAGCGGATTCCAAGTCGAAGCGCCGTTCATCAAGGTGGGCGAAACCTATCGCAACGCATACGACAACGACGTGCATAAACTCACGTCCGACGAAATCACATACGAGGGATACAGCAATCAAAAGAACTATCCGCTCTATGCAAAACTCGTCATCGGCACTCAGTACAGCGGCAGGCAAGAGGTTTACGTTCCCATCACAGTGAACGCAATCAAGCCCTCGACCGTGTCGCTCACCGTCGGACACGAAAACACTCTCAACCCGACTTGGTACAGTAAGTACGAAGAACTTTCCGTTTCCGTAGGTATGAACACGCACACGATGTTCCCCGACTGGACGACGGTGCAGTATTACACCAACGCCGCTTGCACGAAACTCAAATCGCAACAAAACATCTTTGACGGCGGTACGATTTACGCGCAAGTAGAAGCGTACGCAACGGCGGACGGCAAGAAGGACGGCACGAAACTCGCACTTGTCAACACCGGCAAGGTGGACGAAAAAGGCAATCCTATCTATTCGGCGCAAAAGATTACGCTCAGGCTCAACGTCGAGCAACAATCGATACAATCCGTACAGTTCTTCTGGGACAAAACGGGAACAATCGGCGACGTCGCGGCATATGCGAGAAAGTATGCAAACGACAAAGCGAAACTTGACGCGCTCAAACTCAAACTTGCGGATATAAGCAACTACACCGGCAGCGTATATCAACAAACGCACGTCGGTGAAGACGGCACTGCGTTCGGCATCGACCCGATCAACTTTGCAACCAACCCGAGCGACTACTTCAAGACGAGCGATTGGGGCGACGCAATCGGCGGCACGCCTGTCAAGGTCAACTTGCTCTCGGGCGAATCCTACATCGCATACGTCAGAGTGTTCGACACCGTCGTTTCGGGCAAGGGCATTGACGGAACAAGCACTGCGCAAACCGTCTATATGACGATAGGCAACAACAAAGTTTCCTTCAACGTCAACATCCCGAGTTATGAGTTCACAGGCGGCACGATGAGCGACGCAGAAAGCAAACTTGCGTTTGTAGGCGGCAAGGTCGCAGGCACGGAAGGCGATACGTTGACGCTTAAATACAACGTGTTTGACGAATGGAAGTTGCCGAGCAAGGCGACAGCACAAACCGCACAAGGCGTGGGCGACATAACAGTTGACGTCAAGTGGGTTGACTACGCCGCGCCGAGCAAGGACGAATTGAAGTCGGACGACGGCGGCAAGTACGTCGAGCGCAAGTACTTCTTCTTCGACGGACTTTCGATGCGCTATCCGAGTGCGGACGCGTTCACGGCAAAGATTTACCTCGAAGGCTTCGACGAGAATGTAACAATCACTCCCGACGGAATGAGCAACAACTACGACGTGTTTGACAAGTTCGAGTTCGCTCGCACCGCAACCGTCACCGTCGGAAATGTCAAACATTTGAACGTGCCTATCCACTGGGAAAGCACGGCAATGCCGACTGCAGACGAAATCAAGAACGGCAGTTTCACTCGCAAGATGTACGTCCTCGGCGCTTACGTTGACGGCAAGGATATCTACAGAGATTTCATCGTGACGATCAAAAACAACTTCACGCTTGAAAGCCGCCTCGTCGGATACAATACTGCAATCACCGGCGGCTACGAGACAGGCGACTTCGCAATCGACCTTGCAAAGGACAACTTCTATCAAGGATTGCCCAAGATTGCAGCCGTCAAAGTAGGCGAGAAGATAATCCCCGTCACGCTTGCGTGGAGCGACGACTACACGGCAGAGAGCGGCTTCAACGGCAACATGACGCTCACAATCACTTCCAAAGACGGCGACGAAGTCGTGCTCGAAAGCACTGTGAACGTGGATGTCACGGTTGCGACGGCAGGCATCACCGGTCTTGCGGCAGGACAGAAGTTCAACCTCGACCCGTATGCGAAAGACAGCACGCTCTTTAAATCGGGCACTTGGCAAAAAGTCAACGTCAACGGCAGCGACAAGACGCAACTCGTCACTGTCGAATACGAATTCGACAATCAAGAGTTCTATGACAATATCACTTCCAACTTCGGCAAGAAGTTCAAAGTTGCGGTGACGTACAAGTACAACGGCGGCAAGAGCGACAACGTCGAAACGGGCGAGATCGAAGTGTATGTCGTCAACAGAAGCATCATGTTTATGTCCGACTACAAGGATCGCTCGATTGTTGTGGATACGTTCCTCCACAAAGACGCCTCCTATCTTGCCAACGAGATGAGTGTCACCACGATGGGCGGAGACGTGTTCGACGCATACTTCGACTGGTCCGACGTTGACAAACTCATCAAGAGCGGCAAGAGCAATTCGGCATATATGGCGACTGCGCTCGTGGGCGTGGAGAAAGCAAACGGCGGCTACGTCCTTGCGGATATCACCGACGACAATAAGGAAAACCCGACCTACGTCGCAATCGAGGATTACGTCGAGTACAAGCAACAGACCGATCCGAACTTCGCTCTCACGACCGAAACGAGATATATGCTCGCAAAACAGCGCGTCAACATACCGGTCACGGTGCTTGACCGCACGATTGCGGATGCGGAACTCTTGCTTGACGACACCGACCTCGAATATTTGTACTCCGATTCGAGCAAGTATTCCACCATCACCGACACTCTTGTCGGCAAGACGAACGGCGACGGCAGATACATCGACATCGTCTACAACAAGGCGACCGGTATGCCCGAACAATACGTCTACTACAACCACTTCGCATACGTCGGCGCAGACAAACTGCCCGACACGATGCGACTCACGTTTGCAAACGGCGACGTTGGCGACTACCACATCACTTATGAAAACGCACCCACCGCAAGCGACATCGCAGGACTTACGTCAACTCTCGAAAGAAAGATGACTGTTCATGTATGGAATGCGGAAGCGGACGAGAAGTTCGAGGTTATGGACGCGTTTGAAATGTCGATTAAGATTCGCGTGTCCAAGGTTACGCTCACAAACAGCGACCTTGCATACAACGATATGTCGGTCGGCTCGTACAAGTATACCGCAAGCGTGTATGCAGACAGAAGCGGCACCGTCTACGACACAAGCAAGTATGCTTCCACCGCAACGTACTATGTCGGCGCACAATTTATGTTGGCACAAACGTGGTGGACAGAAGGCAGATCCGTCAACGCAGGCAATTATGAATACAACAGCACCTACACCAAACGTCACGGATTCACCGACTCCGACGGCAAAGTGTACCCCGGCATTTACAGCGTGTACTCTACGGGTGACAAGTTCAAGGCGGAAGGTACGGAAAGCAACTATACAGGCGTCAAGTTCTACGTCTACAACGCAGACACCAAGAACTACGCTTTGTATAACGGCACGGTAAAATACGATTCCGCAAACACGACCTACAAGAGCGAGAGCGGACAAGACCTCTACATCCTCGTTTATGTGACGAAGCAAACTCTCAACGTAAGTTGGAGTGCGGACAATGTAAGTTACACCTACAGAGGCGGCAACGTCGCAGTGGCGGCAACGCTCACAAGCCCGGTTGCCGACAACGGCGCAACGTCGAAAGTCGATGTCACCGTTCGCATCGCCAACAGCAAAGCGACAGGTACGGCAACGCTCGTTGACGGCGACACTTGCACATTGCTCTCGGGCATGCAATTCGTCATCGACCCGTATGACGACACCAACGTCTTTGCAAGGACATCGGGTTATAGCGGCGATCGCTATGAGCCGTCCACAACTGACAGTAGCGGCTATGTCAAGAACAACCTCGACGGCACCTACAAACTCGTTGACGGACAATACGTCGAATTGACTGAGGAAGAGCTCAACAGAGATTACGTAAACTTCCCGACAAGACTCACCGTCACGCTTGCAAACGGCGCAACGGTCGATGTGCCTGTAACGTGGGATTTCAGCAGCGTCAACGTGACGTATGCGGGCGGCGAATACTACGCATACGCAATCGTCAACTACGACGGCAAGTACAACTACAAGGCAACGGATTCGTCCTCTGCAAACGAAGTCGGCACGCAACGTATCAGATTCACAGTCAAAGTGAATGACAGAAGCGTAAAGGCAGGCAAAGACGGCATCGCAGACGAAACCGAACTCAAGAAACTTGCAGGTTACGCCTATGGCGTAAACAGTGGCGTTGCGGCGTACATCAATCCGTACGAATATATCAAGCCGACGATGCCCACTTCGATCTCTCTCAACGAGCGTCAAGCGGACGGAACGTATACGGCGCAAACATACTCGACAACAAGCGATACGAGAAAACTGACCTGGTCGTTTGACGAATTCAGACCGTCCTACAACGGCGGCGTGGTTTATGTGGTTGCAAAACTTGTCGGCGTTGACGGAAACGTCCAGACCTTCAAGATTCCGTTCCTCGTCCAAAAGATGAAAGCAACCAAAATCACAGAGGCTCAAACCACCATCGGTTACAAAGCATTGTACCTGAATGGCGGCAAATTGTATTCTGACAGCACATACAACAATGTGTTCACTGGCACGGTTTATGTAAATACTTCGGGATCATATGCGGTTTCCTCAGCTACAACGTATGTTTCCTCAACAACGTATTACAGACAAGTCACAATACTCGTGGCAAAGACCGAAGGTTACAGTTCAGACGTCGTTTCGGGCGTTGCAAGCAGTGAGTTCAGCGTCGATCCCAACGATCCGAACAGATTGACAATGCCGTTCACCTACATCGGCACGTTCAAGGTTTCTACGCCTAATTACGATGCGGCAAACGATAAAGTCACGGTATTCACCGATGTTACGGATCCACAGTACCTCGAATTCTTCTACGCAATCGTTTCTATGCCTGCGGACGAGCAATACACCGTCAAGTCAAGCGGAATCACGACAAGCGCAAGCGGAAGCAATGCAACCGTCCAACTCGGCGACCAAGAACGTATCTCTGTGAAGATCGCTCAAACCAACTCAACGCTTCAACCGACAAAACCGACGGTATCGAGTTTGTACAGCGGCACAACGCTCAAAATGACAACAACCGTAAGCGGAGCAAGCGTCAACGTCGTTTGGTTCGGCACTGTTGAAGTCTATTCGGTCGGAGACAAGGTGAACCCGTCTGCAACATATGCGGTCATGTTCTCGTCCTCCGGCGCAAATGTAACGCTTCCCACATACGCAGATCGCAAGGTCGTTTACAAACTCTATGCGGCGGTGGGCACGGTTGTGGACGGCAACGGCACGGTCGTGACAACTCAAAAGGCAACAAAGGACTTTGCAGATTTGCACACCGCAGTCCAAGAAGGACAAACCATACCCGAGTATCAAGTTTTGTCCGACATGGCAACCTTCACAATCAACGGTTGATTTGAAGCGTATGATTAAACAAAAGCCGAAAGCCTCGCAAAAGCGGGGCTTTTGCTTTGTAGCAAGCGGATTTTTTTTGACAACAAAGCCCCGTAGATGCAAATTTTTATTGAAAATATCTTTGCTTGTGATATAATACATATAATAAAAGCAACGGAGGCACCTATGGGACTCATCAAAAGACAACTCCTCAAAGTCATCGGTTGGGAAGACAGTTCCCAAAACACATTAGTCCACAAGTTTGAATGTGACGACAGATATGCGATTATGAAGGGATCCGAACTTATCGTTCGCCCGTCGCAAGCCGCCATATTCGTGTATAGCGGAAGCATATGCGACGTTTTCACGGAGGGCAGTTGGAAACTCGACGAAGGTTCGACGCCCGTCCTCACCGCGCTCGCAAACTGGAAATATGCGTTTGAAAATCCCAAACAAATCGAAGTGTACTTCGTCAGTTTGAAGAGATTCACTCAAATGAAGTGGGGCACGCCCAATCCCGTTATGATGCGCGACAAGGACTTCGGCATGATTCGCATCGCAGGTCACGGCGAGTATTCCTTCCACGTTATGAATCCCGAGCTCTTCATGAAAGAGATTTTCGGAGCGACGCATTCCTACAAAACCGAGGACATCGAGGAACATCTCAAATCCTTGGTGCTTGCTCAACTCACCGATATGCTCGGCGAATGCGAGATTCCCGCACTCGAACTCGCGGCAAACTATCTCGAAATCGGCGACACGGTCTGCAAGGAAGTGAAGCCCAGATTCAACCAACTCGGTCTTGACATCGACTCCGTCATCGTGCGCAACTTCAAGTTGCCCGAATCTGTCGAAAAAGCGATGGATCAACGCACCACGCTCGGCGTATTCAACGGCAAAATGAGCGAATATGCTCAATACGAATCCGTGCAGGCAATGCGCGACGCGGCAAAGAACCCCGGCATGGGCGGTATGTTCGGCGCGGCAGGCATCGGGCTCGGAATGGGCGCAAGGGTTGGCAATCAATTTGCGCAAAATCTCGACGACGCGCAAACGCAAAAAATCAAATGCTCAAAATGCGGTGCGTCCGTAAAAGTCGGCACAAAATTCTGCCCCGAATGCGGCGCGAAAGTCGGCGCAGAGGCAACGGTCAAATGCCCCAAATGCGGCGCAGACGTTCCGCAAGGCGCAAAATTCTGCGCAGAGTGCGGACAGCCCATGAGCGTTTCCTGCCCCAAATGCGGCGCAAAAGTCAAAGCAGGCATGAAATTCTGCCCCGAATGCGGCGAAAAAATCGGTTGATAGAGGACAAAGAGATTATCACATATGGCAAGCGATTTTGAATACAACGTTTCCGCTGTCGTAAAGTGCCAAAACTGCGGCGCGGATATGGTTTACGACCCCGAAAAAGGAGCGCTTCATTGCGCCTACTGCGACGCAACTCGCACAATCGACAAAAAGGTTTGCACAAAGCGAGCCTATGACGAAGCATCCCTCAAAGAGGGCGAAGTGAAGGTCGACGACGCAACCTACAAATGCCCCAACTGCGGCGCGGAGATTAAACTCGCGCCCTTTGACACTGCGCTCAAATGTCCCTATTGCGGCGGTACGAACGTTGTCAAAATCGAAGATATGAAAGGGCTTAAACCCGACAGCATTCTTCCGTTTGCGCTTTCTCAAAATCAGGCTTCGGCGGCGGGCAAAAAGTGGATAAAAAAGAAGATTTTTGCACCTATTAAATTAAAAAAGAGTTTCAAGGTGGAAAACTTCAAGGGCGTGTACATCCCGTCCTATGCGTTCAGCGCAAACGCCGACTCCACTTATGACGGACGACTCGGCGAACGCCGCACGAGAACGGTCGGAAGCGGCAAGGATCGACATATTGAAACCTATATAGAGTGGTACAAGGTCAAAGGCTCGACCAACAATCGCTTCGAGGATATGGCGGTTGAGGCAAGCACGCAACTCAACCAAAAAGAGATGAACAAGATTTTGCCCTACGACACCGACAACCTCGAAGCCTACAACAAAGACTACATCGCAGGCTTTTCGGCAGAGAAGTACGACACGTCGCTCGAAGACGGATTCGACATCGCAAAAGGGCAGATGGACGACGCCATCCGAAAACGTATCATAAACAGTTACGGCGCGGACGTTGTGGATTATCTCAACGTGCATACGTCCTACTCGGACACAGCGTTTCGCTATATGATGTTGCCGCTTTGGGTTTGCGCATATATGTATCGCAAAAAGGGTTATCGCTTCATCATCAACGGCAGGACGGGCAAGTCGACAGGCAAATCGCCCGTATCCCCTCTCAAAGTCATCTTCACCGTGCTTGTTGCACTCGGGCTTATCGTGCTTGCCGTGTGGCTGTATCTCAACGGATATCTTGACTTTGAATAAACCGCGCTATTCCCGTGCGGCAGTGAGGGTTTCGCTCTCTTTTGGCGCATAATACGGCAATAAAACAAAACATAACATACAGTCTACAAACGGAGGTAAAAACAATGGTAACAAAAGATATGCTCATCATCGACGTACTCGCGCAAGGCGACCCCGAAAAACTCGCAGAGGTGTTGCAAGAGAGCGGAATGCACTGCTTGCATTGCATGCTCGCACACGGCGAAACGCTTGAAGAAGCGGCAGCCGTACACGGCATCGACGTTGACGAACTCGTTGCAAAACTCAATGCGGTTGTCGAAAAATAATGTATAACGCATAGAAAAACGTCAAAAAAACAAAATAAACGAAAAAAAACATCAAAGAAAACGTCAAAACAACATCAAAAAACACATAAAAACGCTGTTTTTCAGCGTTTTTTTATGTCGTTTTTCACATAAAGCGGCAGAGCGCGCACGCAATGAGCGCGCCCAAAAGAGTGCAGAAAAGAGATACGGGAATCGCATAACGCAACTTCTTGACCTTGCACGCAGAGAAGTAAACTGCGGCTATATAGAATATGGTTTCGCTTCCGCCTGCTATTACCGAAGCGCACCTTGCAATGTATGAATCCGCGCCGTATTTTGTTATTATGTCCTCGAGTATCGCAATCGTGCCGTTGCCCGAAAGCGGGACGAGCAAGAGTATCTCGGCAACTTCGCTCGGTATGCCGATGTAGGCAAGAGGCTTTGCGAGCCACCCCGAAATTATGCTCGAAAGTCCGCTTGCCTTGAACATCTCTATGCACACGAATATGGACGCAATGTAGGGAAAGATGTCTATTACGAGGTTGAGACCGTCTTTTGCGCCGAGCAAAAAACACTCGTACACTTTCACCTTTTTGACGATGCAAACGATGATGAGAAGTATGAGAAGAACGGGCAGTATATACATGCTTGCGCTCATAATCCACCCCTTTGAGATTTTGTGTCGCGTTTGCAAAACGAGGGTTTTATTTTGCGGTTTACGCTAAATGAAGCGCTTGTTTCGCAATTTGAATCGTTTTTATTCTTTTTCAAAGAAAGCACTTTGCAAAGAATCATTCCGCACAGTGTGGCTATGCCGCTCGATATCAAAGTGGGCAAAATCACGTCGGACGGACTTTGCGAATTTGCGCCTGCCCTAAGCGCAATCACGGTTGCGGGAATGAGTTGTATGGACGTTGCGTTGACAACAAGCAACATAATCATATTGTCGGTTGCCCTGTCGCTCCCGTCGCTCATTGCGCTCATTGCTTTTATGCCTGCAGGGGTTGCTACGCCGCCCATTCCAAACATATTTGCGGCAAGGTTCACGCATATTTTGTCATACGCGTCGTCCAACTCGTTTTTGAAAATTTTGCACACGACGGGGCGCAGAATCTTTGACAGTTTTTTGTCGAGGGCGGTTGCTTCCACCATTTTCAAAACGGACAGCCACACGGCGTATATCGCGCACAGTTTGAAAGATAGTTCGATTGCGCCTCGCACGCCATCTATCATTGTCGGGAACGCGGATTCGGGGGAGCGAATGGTCATCAGCACCAAAGATATTGCCGTTATCAACAAAAATGCAACGTTCATACGATATTGTATTTTTCGCATCGCGCGCATATGCACTTATGATTTACTTTTATAAATAAAAGATGTATAATGTATAAATCGGTCTTAAATGAATGAGAAAAATCGGTCCGAAAGGACGATGGCAATCATTGCAAAAGGTATACAATCAATCCGAAAGGATGTATAAATCAATCCAAAAGGCGGGCATCATTAGTCTGCCGACGAGGTGAATATGCAAGACAAAAAGAAATTTTATATGACGACGGCAATCGCCTACGCTTCGGGCAAGCCCCACATCGGAAACACCTACGAAATCGTGTTTTCCGACCTCGTTGCAAGGGCAAAGCGTATGGAAGGATACGACGTGTTTTTCCAAACGGGTACGGACGAACACGGTGAAAAAATCGAACTCAAAGCGCAAGCGGCAGGCGTGACACCCAAGGAATTTGTGGACCAAAAAGCCGCAGACATCAAGCGTATATGGGATTTGATGGACACCACCTACGACAAATTTATCCGCACCACCGACAAAGACCACGAAGAGCAGGTGCAAAAGATATTTGAAAAATTCTATAAACAAGGCGACATCTACAAAGGCTCTTACAAGGGCTGGTACTGCACGCCCTGCGAATCGTTCTGGACGGAAAGCCAACTCGTCGACGGCAAATGCCCCGATTGCGGCGGCAAAGTGGAGATGGCGGAGGAGGAAGCGTATTTCTTCAATATGAGCAAATACGCCGACCGTCTTTTGAAATACTACGACGAACACCCCGATTTCATCGTTCCCCTATCCCGCAAAAACGAGATGGTCAACAACTTCTTAAAGCCCGGACTTCAAGACCTTTGCGTGTCGAGAACGTCGTTCACTTGGGGCATTCCCGTGACGTTTGACAAACGCCACGTCGTGTACGTCTGGCTTGACGCGCTCACCAACTATATCACGGGCATCGGCTTCGACGCAGACGGCAATTCAAGCGACCTTTACAAAAAGGAATGGCCTGCAGACGTGCATATCATCGGCAAAGACATCGTGCGGTTCCACTCGATTTACTGGCCGATTTTCCTCATGGCGCTCGGCGAGCCGCTTCCCAAACAGATTTTCGGGCATCCGTGGCTGTTGCAAGACGGCGGAAAGATGTCAAAGTCCAAAGGCAACGTCATTTACGCAGACGACCTTGTGGACTATTTCGGCGTGGACAGCGTGAGATATTTCCTTCTTTCGCAAATGCCTTTCGACAACGACGGCGTGATAAGTTGGGACCTTGTTATGGACACCATAAACAGCGAACTCGTCAACGTGTACGGCAACCTCGTGCAACGCACAATCGCAATGACAAACAAGTATTTTGGCGGAATCGTTTGCGACAAAGGCGTTAGCGAACCCGTCGACGACGAACTTAAATCCGTCGCAAAAGCGGCAAGAGATAAGGCATTTGCCAACATCGACGCATACCGCTCGGCGGACGCATTGAGCGATATATTCACTGTTTTGCGCAGAGCAAACAAGTATATCGACGAAACTATGCCGTGGGTGCTTGCAAAGGACGAGAGCCAAACGGACAGACTCGCAACCGTGCTTTACAACCTCACAGAAACCATCGTGATTTGCGCGAGTTTGCTTGCGCCGTTTATGCCGTCCACCTCTCAAAAAGTCGTAGAGCAATGCGGAGCAACTTTGAGAGAGTACGCGGACCTCGATAAATTCGGTCTTTTGCAAAACGGAGTGAAAGTTGCCGAAAATCCCGCGCACATCTTTGCGAGAATCGACGTTGACAAGGTGAAAAAAGACTTGCTCGCAAAGGGAATCGTCAAAGAGGATAAGGATGAAACTCCCGAAACGAAAGAGGACAAAAAAGAGGAAAAGAAAGAAGATAAAAAGGCTGAAAACGTCGTCGATTTGAGCGAAATCACAATCGAGGATTTTGCAAAGATTCAACTGCGCGTGGGCAAGATTCTCACCGCCGAAAAGGTTGAAAAAGCCGACAAACTTCTCAAATTCTCCGTGCAGATAGGCACCGACATTCGCACAATCGTGAGCGGAATCGCAAAATACTATACGCCCGAAGAAACGGTGGGCAAAGACGTCGTTGTCGTGTACAACCTCAAGCCTGCCAAACTTCGCGGAATAGAGAGTCAAGGCATGCTTCTTTGCGCTTGCTTCAAAAAGGAAGACGGCAGTGAAGAAGTTGTGCTCGTATCCCCCGAAAAACCCGTCGAAAGCGGAAGCGTGGTGAGATAAGGCTATGTTGATTGACACTCATTGCCACCTAAACGACGAGAAATTGCTCGGCGAAGTTGACAGAATCGTCGATGATTTTGCAAAGGACAATCTCGAATGTGCGATATGCGTCGGCTACGATATTCCGTCGAGCGAACTTGCGGTTGAGTTTGCAAACAAGTACGCCAAAGTGTATGCGGCGGTGGGGGTGCATCCTCACGACGCAGATACGCTTGACGACGACGCGTGCCAAAGATTGCTCGAACTCGCAAAGGACGGCAAAGTCGTAGGTTTTGGCGAAATCGGGCTGGACTACTATTACGATTTGAGTGATAGGGAAGTGCGAAAGAGCGCGTTTGCAAAGCAAATAGAACTTGCAAATCAAGCCGATTTGCCCATAATTTTGCACGTTCGCGACGCATACGAGGACACGAGAAAAATCCTGTTCGATATGCGCAACTACATCCGAAACGGACTGCTCTTGCATTGTTATTCGGGCTCGAGCGAGTATGTGAAAATCTTTGACAAACTCGACGCGTACTATGCATTCGGCGGAGCGATAACCTTCAAAAACGCAAAGCACAATCTCGAATCGCTGGCGGTCGTACCCAAAGACAGATTGCTTTTGGAAACCGATTGTCCGTATATGACCCCCGTGCCGTTTAGGGGCAAAACCAACGAGCCTAAGTACGTCGCGCTTGTCGCGCAAAAGGCGGCGGAGGTGCTTGGCGTGAGCGTGGAAGAAATCGAAAATATCACCACGCAAAACGCAAAACGGCTGTTTACACGTCTAAAATGAGCGTGTAAAACCTCGGTTTTGACAAAACTCAAAATCGATAACGATAAAAAACAAAATTCAGAGAGTATATAATGACCAACAATTACGTTTATGAATTCGGCGACAGTTTGTATCTCAACATCACCAACCGTTGCCCGAACAACTGCGAGTTTTGCATTCGCAACATCAAGGACGGCGTGAGCGGAAACGACCTTTGGATCCTCAAAGAACCCACTTTCGAGGAACTTGTGGACGACATCTCCATGTACGATTTGTCAAAGTACAAAGAGGTTGTTTTCTGCGGATTCGGCGAGCCGATGTGCAATTTGTCCATGATTTCGCAAATCGCTCCCTATCTCAAAAAGAAAGGTTGCAAAATCCGTATCAATACCAACGGACTCGGAAACCTCATCAACAAGCGCGACGACGTTGCAAAACTCATTGCGCCCTACATCGACAGTGTGTCCGTGTCCCTCAACGCTTCAACGCCCGAAGTATATCAGGAAATTTGCAGAAGCAAGTACGGCGAGGCGGCGTTTGACGCTATGCTCAAATTTACAAAAGACTGCGTTGACGCAGGTATAGATACCACTATGTCGGTGGTCGATTTTATCGGCGAGGACGAAGTCAAGGCGTGCGGCGAACTCGCAAAGAGCGTCGGCGCACATTACAAGGTGCGCGAAACCATAAGAGAAGACACCGAGTACTAAGAAAAAACAGCAGACAACTCGCGCCCACTGTTTTTTATCTTTTGTACTTCGATTGTTCGTCCGATGTGATTTGACGTTTTATCTTCGGTACGATGATAGTGTGCGCCGTGCACGGCAGAGCATACGCGCTTTTGGAAGGAAATAAATGGAAAATAACGGCATAAAAGACATAATACGCGGCGTAAACTTTCGCTTCAACAAGGCTTTGGGTCAAAACTTCATCACCGACACCAACCTTCTCGACGCGATTGTTTGTGACAGCGGTATAACCGGCGACGACATTGTCGTCGAAATAGGCACGGGGGCGGGTACGCTCACTCGCGCCATTGCCAAAGTCGCAAAAAAAGTGTATTCATTCGAAGTCGACCGCAACTTGGAGCCGGTGCTTGCGCTCTCCCTTCAAGGCGTTGAAAACGTCGAAGTCGTGTTTCGCGACGTTCTCAAAATGAAGGACGACGACCTTGCCGCAATAGCGGGAAGCAAATTCAAAGTGGTCGCGAATTTGCCGTATTACATCACCACGCCGCTTGCGATGCGCTTTGTCGAAAGTACGCTCGACGTGCAGTCCATAACCATTATGGTGCAAAAGGAAGTGGCGCTTCGCTTCGTTGCAAAGCCGAACACTCCCGACTATTCTGCAATCACGCTCGCAATCGAAATGGCAGGCGACGCAAAGATTACGAGAAGCGTGTCGAGAAATATGTTTTATCCCGCGCCGAACGTGGACAGCGCGGTCGTGCGTATAGACATAGACCGACACAAACTCGACGGCGAAAACAAGGCGCTTCTTCACAAACTCGCGCGCTCGTCTTTCGCTATGAGGAGAAAGACGCTTGCAAACAATCTTGCGGTTGCGTTCTCGCTCGACAAACAAGAGGCGACTCAAATCATCGAGGAAGCGGGATTTCAACCGCTCGTAAGAGGGGAAGCGTTGTCGCTTGAAAACTACAAAACTTTGTCAAAAACGCTTGAAAAGCACATAAAATAATAAGTATGGTTCAAAACAAATCTCACAACTTAACGGGAATATTTTTTTGCTCGTTGTGCGCGCTGGTTTGGGGCTTCGCCTTTGTGGCTCAGCAATCTGCCTCTTCCGACGTGCCCACTTTTACGTTCAACGGATTGAGATTTTCGCTTGCGGTCGGCGTTTTAGGCATTTTCATTTTGATAAATACGCTCGTTGACAAAAAGAAGGGAACTGTTCGCACGGGGTGGAACAAATCCACTCTTATAGGAGGCGTATTGTGCGGATTGAGTTTGTTTGTGGCAAACAATCTGCAACAGTACGGCATTGCGCATACCACAGTCGGGAAAACCGGATTTATCACTGCGCTGTACATCGTCATCGTGCCGCTTTTGAGCGTGCTTTTGAGACGGCGTATTCCCGCAAACGGCAAATTTGCAATCGTTTTTGCCGTGCTCGGCTTTTACACCATGTGCATAGACGGCGACAGCGGTCTCACTTATGCAGACGTAATACTGCTGCTTTGCGCGATTATGTTTTCCCTACAGATTATGTTTATAGACGTGTACGTTGAGGAGTGCGATCCGCTCAAGCTCACGTTTGTACAGTTTGTCGTGGCAAGCCTTTTGAGTTTGCCTGCAATGGCAATCGAGGGCTTTCCGCCCGCAAGCGCGGTTGCGCAAAACATAATCCCGATTTTGTATGTCGGCATAATGTCGGCAGGCGTGGGATTCACATTCCAGACCATTGGGCAGAAGTACGCTCCGCCCGAACTTGCCACGCTCATTATGTCGCTCGAATCCGTCATAGCGTTTATCGGCGGTGTTGCGTTTTTGCACGAGAGTTATTCTGCAAAAGAGTTTGCAGGATGCATAATCGTTTTGCTCGCCGTCTTCCTTGCGCAAGTGAGCGTGCCGCACACGATGCTAAAAGCAAACCGCAGCAAGTTCTTTATAGACTGACCGATTGAATTGTGATATACGATGTGAAAACGCAAAACACGCGCTTTATGTGCGTGTTTTTGCTTGCTAAAATGCTTGTTTTGCGAATTGATTGTAAAATTCAACCTTCCGATTTTTGATAATCGAGGATAGTCGCAACACCGTCTTTGACGGTAAATCTGACGTTGTAGCAATCAAATTTCATGCCGTAAATTCTGTCGTCGTCATGATAGGACGGGCGAGGGTCTTGCTCTATGCAAGACACGATTGCTTGTTTTATATCCTCTTTAAGTCCGCAAAGAACGTCAACGTTTTCCACTTTCAAAAAGTGGTTTATATCGTCTGCAAATCCGCAAATCGCGCTCGGTACGCAATCGGTTTTAAGATAGGGCTTTATGTCGTAAATCGGCGTTCCGTCCAAAATGTCCGCGCCTTCGACAATCAGCACTTTGCCTTGCTCGGTATCCTCTATGCCTACGAGTTTGACCAAACTCAGCCCCAGCGAGTTTGGGCGGAAGGGCGAGCGAGTGGCAAACACACCCATCTTCGCGTTGCCACCAAGACGGGGCGGACGTACCGTCGCGCAAAATTCGGCGCGGTGCGCTTTTGAAAAATCGAATATCAGCCACAAATGCGAAAAGCCCTCGATTCCTCTTAGCGCGTCGGGGTTGCGGTATTCCTTTTCAAATACAACCCTGCCCAAGGTCGCTACGTTGCCGCTTTGGCGGGGTATGCCGAACTTTTCCTTGAACGGAGTATGAATGGTTGCAATTTGTTTTATTTCCATATCTGCCTCAAAATGTTTGTGACATAAAAATAATAACACGAATTTCTCATTTTTCATAGACTTTTCGATAGGAGATTTTACTGCGACTTTTTATGTCGTTTTGTGCGATTTTATATTCGGATTATGTGCGGATTCCGTGCGGATTCCGTGCGAGATTCGGTGCCGGTTCGGCGCGGATTCGGGGTACGGGTATAAAATTATGTCGCGCTATTTTCTTATTTTTGCCGCGCGACAAAAATGTCGTACTTTTGTAAAAAATCGCTCTTGAAATGCAAGAATTTTTGCTTTATACTTTTTGTATAATCCTTATATCTTCGATATGGGATGACGGAAAAGGAGGGAAATTATGAAAAGGACTTATCCGAGTTGGTTGGACGGTCAACTCAACAGCAAGCAAACAGAGTACACCAAGCCTACAAAATTGCTCGGCGACGACGGCAAACTGCTCGCACCCGGTTGGGCAAGGCACAACGTGTTCGAATACGAGCGCGACAAGGCTAAACCCGCAAGGCGCAAGAAAGAATGGGATATGTATCAGATCTCCAACGGGGAATTTATGGTGCAAATGACTTTCTCGAATATTTCTATAGGCGGATTTGCGCAAGCCTCGCTCACGGATTTGCGCCATAGGCACAACAAAAGCGATATCCACGCAGGCACGATTTTGGAATGTACCGCACTGTTCTTGGGCGGCAAAAAATATATGCTTCCCAAAAAAGGCGACGAGCCGAACGTCCTCGACCATACCGTCGGCAAAACGCAAATGAAAGTCGTCACAAAAACCAACGTCAGAACGATGTATTTCAAAGGCAAGTTCAAAGGCAAAGAGGTCGAGGCAAACTTTACGATGGACATCATGGACGGACTTGAAAACATCACCACAGTGCTTCCGTTCAAGGACAAGCCCACAAGATATTTTATGACCACCAAACAAAACTGTATGCCCTGCGAAGGCACTTTCCGCTGGGGCGATAAGGTTTGGAAATTCGACAAAAAAGATACGTTCGCCTTCCTCGACTGGGGCAGAGTCAACACTCCCTACAAGATGGTTTGGTACTGGGGCAACGGCTCGAAAGTCGTTCAAGGTCCGGACGGCAAAGACCATATGTTCGGCTTTGAAATCACTTGGGGCATCGGCGACGAGCAAAACGCCACCGAAACCGCAATCTTCTGGGACGGGAAAGTCCATAAATTCGGACCCGTCGACGTCGAAGTTTTCCCCAAACCCGACAAATTCTCCGAGCCTTGGCATTTTGTTTCGCAGGACGGTCGTTTCGATTTCACAATGACCCCGTTCTACGATCATCACAGCGACCTCAACGTCCTCAATCTTCTTCGTATGCACTGCCACCAAGTTCACGGCATTTGGAACGGAACCGCAATCCTCGATGACGGCACGAAAGTGGAGGTGAGGGATATGTATGCTTTTTGCGAGTACTGTGAAAACAAATGGTAAAAACGCGCTATTTGGCGTGATACATCGTCAGCGCACCTCGACCGTCAATTCACGTACTATTTGTACGTTAGGATTGCCGTTCGAGGGACGCTTCCTTGTCTGACGCTCAAATATCGCGTTTTTCAAATGCACTATTTGGCG
>CAVBBF010000004.1:0-63896 GCA_963593735.1 Phascolarctobacterium succinatutens | reverse complement strand
TTTGAAAATTATTTTGAAATCTAAAATTTACCGAAAAAACGAACAAAATTAGCAGTTTTAGACGAAAAATATTGCCTAAAATGGCTAAAAACGTGCGAAAATCGCTTATTTAAATAGGATTTTGAGAATTTTTCAAAACTCCTAAGCGGAACGCCGTTGGTTCGACTCCAATCAGGCAGGCCATTTTTTTCAGTCACTTCTTGCGTGGAGTGACTGATTTTTTTATGCTTATACAAGCCATAAACTCTTCCCACAATTTACTTGCGCAACGATTTGTTTTCCACATCAATGGAAACTTAATCAATAAAAAAACGACCACATTCTTGAGAATGCAGTCGTTCGTTTGCTTATATATAGTATTTCTCTAATTTAGTCATTTTCATCATCGGTGGGAGGATTCTCACATGTCTGGTATTTTGCAACGAGGGCATCAAAATGTGCCTTATATTCATCGGCGATTTCTCGTTTTTTTATGGTTATTTTCTTGTTGCCTATTACTGACCATACAGTTTTATCTTGCCAAGTGTCCCATTCATATATCGGTTCGAGCCCTGCAACATGAGGTAAGTGTAACGGTCTGTAAGTCTTTTTTTACAGACCGTTATTTTTACAGCGATGCGAATGATTGAAAAACGCCGCACAATATGCTAAAATTAGGGTAAATACACTTCGGGATTTGTCGAGGCGAAGCAATGGATATTTCATTTAAGTGTGAAAATCAAAAATTCAATTACAGAGTATGCGCGATAATCGTTTCGGAAAATAAAATTTTAGCGATGCACGACGAGCGCTCGCCATATTTTTATCTTCCCGGCGGAAGAGTTGCGCTGGGCGAAACTGCTGAGCAAGCAGTAGTGCGGGAAATTCGTGAAGAACTTGGCGTGACATCGAAGATTTCGCGCGCGCTGTGGCTTAACCAAGCGTTTTTTACCGAGGATGTGGACAATCTCCGTTACCACGAGTTGTGCATTTATTTTTTAATGGATATTTCAGATACAAACCTGACGGAAAGAGGCAACGTGTTTACTCTGACCGAGGGAAAGCACACCCACACCTTTGAATGGCTGGAGTTTGACAGATTGCAGGATGAATATTTTTACCCGGTATTCCTTAAAAAAGAAATTTTCAATCTTCCCAAACAATTCATCCTTCGCACCGAATTGGAATAATAATTTTTATTTGTTTAGATAGTTAAAAATATACTCGCAAAGAATACTTATCGTCCGACACACTCCCGAAAACAGCCCGGAAAACGAGATTTCGTCGTACACACACAAGTGTGATGGTCTATAATTCTTTTCTTAAAGGTCGAAGGAAAACACGATATCGAGTTCCAATTCAAATGCGGACTCATTATTCACGAAATCATATAAACGAAGCCCACTATCCAATAAAACGGATAGTGGGCTTCTTAGAGTATAATTACAATTCCAACAACGTGGTCAGGTATCCGAATAATGTTTCCTTCGGCGTATCATTGCCTTTCAAAAAACGCCATTCCATGACAAGATAAAGCGTATTCGCATAATGCTCGGCGAGCATTTCGCGCGGAATTCCGTGTAGTGGCTCAACGCAACTTTCGCATATCGTTTTTATTTGCGAATTCAGGTAAATACGAATACTGCTCATAAAATAGTCGTCCGTCTGATTGTGTTCGATGATTCTTTGAATATGATCCGACCATTTATCGAACAGATTATAAAGCCTGTCGAAGAATATGGGCAATCTGTTTTTTGGGGCGATGTCCGCGTATTCTTCAAGATTGATTTCCTTCGTAACGGAATACCAAAGGTAGTTCAAAAGATCGTATTTATCATCGAAATAATTATAAAACGTAGCGCGCGGATAACCTGAACGTTCGCACACTTCATTTATGGAAATATCGGCGAAGTCTTTTTCCGTAAGCAGATTGAAAAAAGCCGAACCGACGGAATCCAACACTCTCTTTGCGCCCTTTGTCTGCGGCTTTGTAATATCGTATTTCATTGTTTCTCCTTTTGCATTTTACCCACAAATGTCCAAGTTTTTGCAATGCTAAAAAATGGTACTTGTTTTTTATTCAGTTTCCGATTATATTATAGCACGAAGAAAGAAATTTTGCAAGTGCAAAAAAATGTACAAGCGAAAACAATGATTCCGGAGGATTCTATGATATTTTATTTTTCCGCAACCGGCAACTGTAAAATGATTGCCGAAACGATTTCAAAAAAGACAGGCGACAAAATCGTGGCAATTAAAGATTGTATGCAAAA
This sequence comes from Phascolarctobacterium succinatutens, assembly GCA_963593735.1. Taxonomy (GTDB): domain Bacteria; phylum Bacillota; class Clostridia; order Christensenellales; family CAG-917; genus CAG-475. Next base: position 61,644 of record CAVBBF010000004.1, on the reverse strand, counting down.
TAAGGATTTTTCGTTTGATTGTGGCGAATGCGAAACAATCGGCTTTGTAACGCCCACTTACTTTTGGGGACTGCCCTCTGTCGTATCGGATTTCGTCAAATATCTGGATATAAGACATACCGAAAACGTTTACGCATATACGGTATCGGCTTACGGAACAACCACGGGGCAATCGGCAAAATTCCTTGCCGACCTATTACGCAAAAAAGGCGTTTCGGTATCCGCCGCATACTCCGTCAAAACCGTCGATACTTGGGTTCCTATATATAATTTGAAAGACAAGTCGAAGAACGAACGGATTACCGCCGCCGCAATTAAAGAAGCGGAAGAGGTTGCAGACAAGATACAAAACAGAGTACAGGGCAATTTCGTCGCGGCAAAATTACCTTTACCGCTCGTAAATTGTTACTATCGCAATTACGATAAGTTCAGACAGACAAAATACTTTTTCGTCAATGAAAATTGCATAGGTTGCGGATTGTGCGCAAGACAATGTCCCGTGAAAGCAATAGAAATCAAGGACGGAAAACCGACGTGGGTAAAAAATCAATGTGCGCTATGCCTCGGCTGTCTGCATCGTTGCCCGAAAGCGGCGATCAATTACAAGAGCAAAAACACGCACGGGCAATTCGTGAATAAAACGGTTAAATTAACTTAGGTATTTTGCATTCGTGTTTTTGTAGATTATACGGGTTCACTTTATCAAAAAAATCCTTTGAGTCAATCAAGATTATGTTTTGTGTAAGCGTATGCTAAGGGGTTCTTACCTTACAAATCGGAATATTTTTTGTGAGCCTTGACCAGTCGATGCAGGCGATTAGGCTATACCCCCGAAAGACAAAAGGAATTTGTAAATACGGCTACAATAAACCCAAAAAGTTCCCTATTTTGCTCGTAAAATGTCGAAATTAAGCACACTGATTTTTGCGAAAAGCGTTAAAAGGTGCAAACAATCGACAAAATAACACTTAAAAAGGTGCAAACAACACATTAAAAAATACCGAAAAAAGTGCAAATAACACATCTAAACTCTTGCAAAACAATTCGATTTCGTGTATAATAAGACTACGAAAGGAGCAATAGCTATGGAAAGATTGGCAACACAAAAACTTATAGAATGGAATAAAAGCACAAACAGAAAGCCTTTGATTGTTTGGGGCGCACGTCAGGTTGGCAAAACTTATTTGGTTAAGGATATTTTTGCCGATAGATATTATAAGGACAGTTTTATCTACATTGATTGCAAGAAAGAAGATGAAATTCGTGAATTTTGCTTTTCTACAGCAAACGCAGAAAAGATTATTGAGTTTATATCCCTTCAAAAAGGCAGACAAATAGACAGCAAAACCTTATTGATTTTTGATGAAGTTCAAGAATGCCCGAACATTATCTCTGCATTGAAGTATTTTTGCCAAGATTTCAAAGAAATTCCGGTTATTGCAACCGGTTCTATGGTAAGAATAAAACTTCAAAGAGAAACTAATAAGCGTGGCTCGGAAAACAATTCTAAATTTTTGTTTCCCGTCGGCAAGATAAATCAAATTACAATATATCCGCTTACTTTTGAAGAGTTCCTTTTGAATAGCAACAAAATGCTATACCAAAAAATAAAAAAGGCATATTCAGAAAAGATGGCATTAGATGCAAGCGTACATGAGCTTGCATTGGAACAAGTTTATAAATATATGCTTGTTGGCGGAATGCCCGAAGTCGTAGATAACTATATTACGACGAAAAATCTTTTCGAGTCGAGAGAGATTCTTAAAGTTCTATACGACAATTATCTTTCCGATATGGAATTGTATCAAGCAAGCAGAGAAGCCATCTTGCGTTCACGTTCATTGTTTTCAAATATATATAAGGAACTCAATAAAGAATCAAAGAATTTTTCGCCGGGGCTTATAGAAGAAAAAAGCAAAACTCGCGACTTTGCGACTGCCATTGATTGGCTTACAATGGCGCATATTGTAAATAGGTCGTATCAGCTCAAAGAACATATTACTATGCCTCTTATTCAAGATAACGATAGTAATTTTCGTTTGTATCTCGCGGATAGCGGTATGTTTTCCTATCAAAGCGGAATAAACGCATCATCGTTTGTTTCGCCCGACAAAGAAAATATGTTGTCCGGTATATTCTTTGAGAACTTTGTCGCAAACGAGCTTATTGCACAAGGCATAAATCTCTTTTATTGGAAGGGTAAATTGTCCGCCGAACTTGAATTTATCGTGGAATCCAACAATAAGTTGTTCCCGATTGACGTTAAGAAAGGGCGCGGCATGTTGAACTCTTTGGAAAAGTTTTCAAATCACAATAAATTTGAGTTTGCAATTAAGGTATCAAGAAACAATTACGGTTTTGACGATAAGCAAAAGTTGCTAACCGTTCCTTTTTACTTCTGCTCTTTTATCGCCGAAGATTTGGCAAAAGGAACGATTGTCTAACACGTTAAAGTAGGAGCCACTTGACCCCTATGATTACTTATTGTGTCAATAAAGATATTGAGTTAAATAAGGTATAAAACCATATAATTTAAGAGCAAACGGAATATAATAAAGTGAATAGCGTTGTGCCTTTTTGAATATATTCAAAATTATCGAGTGCAATGCAACATCACGCTTTTCTAAATTTTCCGTTTATACCTTTTATCAAAAAACATCTTCCGACAATGCGGTCAAGACTTACCTGTCCAAACTCTCGGCAGTCTGTCGAGTGATTGCGATTGTCGCCCATACAAAAGACATAGCCGTCCTCGACGTAAACGTCCAAGTCGTTGTATTGCGCAGTTTCGTCTTGGTTGACGTAACTTTCGTCGAGTTGTTTGCCGTTGAGATATACGATGTTGTTTGATATCACGATGTGGTCGCCGCCCACTGCGATAACTCTTTTCACGAGGGTTCTGCCCTTAAATATTCCGCTGTCGGGGACAAAAACGACGATGTCGCCGCGATTTATCTTTGCAAGTTTGTTGAGATAGAGCGTTTCGCCGTTGTTGCGGTCTGAGTCGCTGTGCGCGCCCGAGCCTCCGTCGAGAGTCGGGTACATAGATATCCCGTCAACCGTGAACGTTGCAATGACGTAGTATTTGACTAACAGTGCGCTTGCAACAGCCAAAATCACCACCAAAAGCACGATTGCAACCGAAATAGCAATGCGCTTCGAGCGGCGTTTGGGTTCTTCCTGTATCGGTTCTTGTTCAAAAAACGGGAAATCTTGCATACAAAAGTATATTGTTTTGGGCGCAGATTATTTTCAAATCCACAAAAAGTTGTTGAAAACAATTCCGCCTGCGTTTTCGACCTCTATGGTTTTCACCACCGAGAACGAAGAGAGGGTGCGACCTTCCTCGCTCTTGAAGTCGGCGGATTCGAAGAGCAGTTTTTGCCAGAACTCGCCGCCTTTCAGTTTTGTGCGCGCGGAGTATTTTTTGAGGTCGGGGTAGGTGTACACGCACACGCTCAGGGTGCCCGACGTTTTGGAGTACGCGTCGATGTGAAGTATGGCGGTGCGGCTTGTGGATGTCATTTCCTGTATGCTTCTGCAAAGCGCGACGTTGCCTTTTTTTGCAGATATGCCCCTTATGGCAAACGGTCCGTCCGCGACAAACAGATTGTTGTCGTCCAAAAGCGCGTCGTCCGTTTTTGCCACGAATTCTCCAAGCCCCATACTTCCGTCATAAAGGACCTTCGAGATTCGCGGCGAAGTTTCAACCGCGCTCACGTCGTGTTTTGCAGGGATAATGCTTGTGACTTTTGTGGAAATCACGTTTGAGTCGGGATATATGAGCGTTGCGTACGCAACGACGAGTTCCTCGCCGTCGTAGACGGGAACGTCGCAGACGTATTCGTGCTCGCCGACTTTTTGACGCACGTCGAAGGATTGCCAATATCTTTGGCGAGAGGACGGCTCGCCGTAACTTACGTACAGCGTGCGTTTGTCCGCTTTTTTGCCGGAATTGAGTTTGACGTACAACTTTCCGTCCGTCGTTTCGAAGCGTAGCGACGTTGCAATCGCATCCGATGTATTTGCAAGATGAGAACGAAGCCACAGCACGAGCGCGGAGTATACGCTTTTTGTTATCTGCATATCGCAGGAATCCGAGATTATGAGTTGCTTCACTTCGGATTTTACGAGGTCGAGCATATCTCCGATTCTGTCAACGTCGCAATACACCGAGTCGCGCGTTGCGATTGCAAGGGTGGGGCAGACGACGAACATTGCGTACGTTTCCGCGCCTATACCCGTCGAGTATGCCAGTTGCTCGTCGCTTGAAGGTATGTCGCTACCCAAAAATCTTGCGTTGTGTTCTGCCCAGCGGTAGCCGCCGCCGTTTATTGCCGTCATCGAGCGAATGCGTTTGTCGGTGCCTGCAACGAGCCAGCAAAGTTGTGCGCCTATACCGAAGCCCAATATGCCTATGCGCTCGCTAAGGACAATGCTTTGCTCTTGCATAAGACTTATTGCGCGGCGCGCTATCTTCGCCCATACGAACCAAGGCGTGTTGCGCGCGGTGGTTTCGATGCTGTCGAGATGATTTTGGCAATCGGGGAAGCGAGCAAAACTCAAATCGGACGGATAAGCCGTTTTTGTATCTTCGAATATGCCGCAGTAATCGAGCGTGCAAGCGACAAATCCTTCCTCGACAAGCAGACGCATTGCGTCGGACGAATGCGGATTTTTGAAAGACGGCAACACCAAAACGGCAGGACGTGCGTCTTGCCAGCGTGCGTCGTAATAGAAGTTGCAACATATGCGCACGCGCCCCTCTTTTGAGGTTTCTGCCGTGAAAATCTGCTTCGAGCAGACAAAATTATCCGTTGTTTGACACGAGATTATTGAGGCTTCCAAAGGCGCAATGCGCGGATCGAACCCTTCCCATACCTCGGTCGGAGTCATAAATTTGAGTTCCATACCTTGCATTATATCTCAAAAGCAAAACAATGTAAAGAAATAAAACTTTTATATCGCATATATTGCAGGCATACGCGCACCGCGTGAGAGCGGAGTTTGCCGTTTCGTTGTTTTGCAAATCTTTTTGCGACATAGCGTGCGGATTGTCGTTTATGAGGTTGCATCGACTGCCTTGCGGCTCGTTGCCCGAATCGTCGCCGCATTTATTGCCGTTCGGGTTGTCGTTTGCGCCGCCGCTTTGATTTTGTGATTCGTTTAAGCGATTGTTCGAGTCGCCGTTTTGATTGTCGTTCGAATTTAACTCGTTTATGTATCCGAGCGCGCCTGCATTTTTGTTTATACGGCAAGCGTATTCGGCGCACATCTTTTTCACGGTTTCGTCGTCTGGCAAAAGAAAATCCATAAAAACACCTCTACGCCACTATATGCCGATTGCGAAAATCGAGGTGCAACCGATCAGCCCGCCTCTTTCACGCTTATGGACACTTTCGGCTCGAAAGAGAGGGTGGCAAGACAGTCCTCTTCGAGGTTTCTCCCGATAGATTGATATACTTTCGATTGCAACGACAAAAAGTCGATGTTTTGACTTAGCGACAAATCATACAACTTGCAAAGTCTGCTTTCGATGTCTTTTGCAAGGGCGGCGGCATATTGTTTTACAACGGCGTTGTCGGTGTTGACAACTTTGTCCGTCGGGATTTTCTGCACGTCGGCAAGGTCGGCGGAAAGTGTGATTTCGGCAACAACTTTGCGCCCGTGCGCCTTGATTTTGACGGATTTTTTGAGGATTTTGAACTCTATCGTACCGCCGTCTTTTGCGGTGTAATTGAGCGTTCCCGTCACGTCGCGACTGTGATACAGCGCAAGGATTTCGGCGTAGTCGTTTTCGATTATGCAATAATTTTCGTTGTCAAATGCCATTGCGCGAGATATGTCGAGTTCGTACACATCGTCCTCGCCGCCCGCTTCGGTGAGAGGAGGATTTGCCTTTTTTGCGATGATATAGGGGATGACGTTTGCCTTGCTTCTTGACAGCGAGCGAGCAAGAAAGTCCTTTGCGGTCGTGCGAATCATACCGTCCGAGCCTTCCTCGTTGACGAGAGCCTGCTGCAAAAAGAAGGGCGAACTTATGGTTGTTCCAATCCTCAGCGACAGCATTTCAAAGGGTGATTTATCCCCTGTCACGATGATTGTTTGCTCGGGCAAAGCGTACATTCCGGTGAGCGGATATATGAGTTGCATATGATCGAGTTTGAATGCCGATGTTGACATAAACACCACATTACAGTGTGAAAGCGATACGGTTAACCCCATTTTTCGTGCAATTATGTCCATTGCGCCTGCAATCGTGTTCCCCTTTGCGGACGTGCAGACATAACTTGTTTCCGTCGTGTCGCCGCTCGACGAGCCGACAAGCACCGCTTGCGTGCTGACCTCGAAAAGAGAGGCGGATTCGTCGTAGTCAATGCCGAGTCCGAGCACCACCGCCGACTTCGACAACGACGGCGTTTCCACCATTCTGCCGAATACTATCAAAAACACGGCGATGAGGAAAAACACAAACCATTTCGTGCGCAGAAGATATGCCGGTACGTTTAGTTTTTTCATTGCGCTTCCCCCTCGGGCGAGTTTTGCTTGAACGAATAAAGCACGCCGTCGTTTTCGCTGTCGGGAGCGTTGTCTTGCTTGCCTATCGTCGCATACTCTGCGTCGAGGCAAGCGTACAAACCCGAATATCTTTTCTTTTCGACTTTCGCTACGGCAAAAAGCGCAATCGGTAAAGCGAACGCAATCGCCGTCAAAACATATCCCGCCGTGCCGAGCGCAAAGTCGGTCACTTGTTGTAGGGATGACGAAAATAGAGCGGAGCATATCACCGCCGTCGGACAGAGAATCTTTGACGGCAGAGCCGTGCCGAGCGCGCGCTCACACGCCTGATTCGCGCCGTCGTAGAGGAAGGAGAGAGCGTAGAGCGACATCATTATGATTCCGAAAAGGTTTGTCCATTCCATTCTTCCTATTTCCAAAGAAAGTTGGTTGAAACTTGCGATGTGTATAAAGAGGTCTGACACCGTTTTGAGCGCATTGCCGTAGAGCGCGACGCCGAGAAGCACGATTAGATTCGCAATCGCCCAAGTCGACGCGATGCCGAGGGTGAGATAGGGCGCTTTTTTGTTGCGAATCCTCACGAACATAAAAGGGAACACGTCGCCGAGCCACAGACCGTAGCGCGGCATAGTCGCAAACAGCACGGATGGCTCTGTCGTGAGAATCGGCAGATTGCGCCCGAAGTCCATATCCGAATCCAAAAACGCGAGGTTGAGAATTGTCACCGCAAGGAACAGCGGCGCAAACAATTCGCAACTTCTTGCAATCGTGCGTGTGCCTTTCAAGCCGAGATACACAATGGGCAGAAGGAACAATCCGAATATGAGGAAGGGCTGCGTACCCGTGAAGAGTTCGTGGGTGAGATAGGAAGTACAGTAGCAAAAATAAAACACCGTTTTTGCCGAAAGCCAAACGCAAGCGACAAGACACGCCGCCTTATAAAAAGCGCAATTCGTCGCGCGCAACAGCGCGTCGCCGCCCATTCTCGCAAAGGCGAAAATGAAGAGTACGCATATACCCTCGATTGCGGTGAATCCCATAAACACCCAAAACGCAGCCGAGCCGAACGCATCCGAGAATATACCCGGGGCGGACGAGAGTTTGAACGCAAAACCGAGCGCGACCATAATAGCCGCCGCTTGTGAATTGTAGATGGTGCCGTTTGGTAGATTTTTGCGCAATCCGTGTTTTATTGTGCTATTTGTCATAGATAAACCTATTGTTCGTCAATCTTTGCGTATGCGGCGGCGATTTTGCGTGGGTATGGAATAGGGGCGCAATTCCATTGCCGCCGAGTTTGCTTTCAACACGCCGTCTTGAAGGTCGGGCGAGATTCTCGGCGCGTACGGCGCAAGATAGGGAGTGCCGAAATTTTCGAGCGATGCGAGATATGCGATGATTACAATGGTGAGAATTATCATTCCCACGAAGCCGAGAACCGCGCTTATGCATAGGTACAAAAAGCGAAGTACGGACATCGTTCCCACTTGATCGGGCACGCAGAATATGCCTATTGCCGACAGCGCGACAACAAGCACGGACGGCGACGAGATAAGCCCCGATTTCACCGCCGTGTCGCCAAGAACGATTGCTCCCACGACGGATAGAGATATGCCGAAGTAGCGCGGCATTCGTATGGAAGCCTGATTAAGCACCTCGAAAAGCGTCATGACCAAAAGCATTTCGATTGCCGGCGGAAAAGGTATGTTCGTCGTTGCCGACATAAGAGTCATCAGAAACTTTATGGGCAACAGTTGGAAGTGGTAGGTTTGAAGAGCGATGTACGCCCCGGGCAAAAACACGGTCAGCATTGCGCCGAAAAGTCGGAACATTCGTATCATCGAAGCGCGCCAGTCGCCCGAATAGTAGTCGTAGCCGTCCTGCACGTCCTCGAAGACGAGATAGGGCAGCGTTATTGCGATAGGCGAGCCGTCCACAATGATTACGATTCGCCCTTCGAGCAGTTTTGCCGTTGCCACGTCGGGTTTTTCCGTCGTGCCTGCTTGAATGAAGAACGAGTTCTTTTTGGTTTGAATAAAGGACAGCACATACGCACTGTCCACAACGCCGTCCACGTCGATTTGCTCGATTTTGCGAGTGAGTCTTTCGACGATTTTGTCGTCCGCAACGCCTCGTATATACATCAAAGCGACCGTCGTTGCCGAGTATCTGCCCACTTGAAAGGTTTTCATAACGAGGTCGGGGGATTTTATGCGCTTCCTCACAAGCGACATATTCGTTTTGATTTCCTCGATAAATCCCTCGCGCGGACCTTTCATAACCGACGATGTGGGCGGCTCGCCTATCGCTCTCGAAGCGGGCTTGCGCAATGAAAAGATATACGCATCTTCCTCGCCCTCGATATAGAACGCGATGTCGCAAGCGGCAATGTTCCCGGGGGAATCCTTTGCCGACACAACCTCGATTTCGTCGGCGTACGCAACCGTATTTTGCAAGGATTTCAGATAAGGTTTTTCGAGTTTCTCGCAGTTTTTCAGAGGGCGTACGACGTCTTGCTCGAACAAAATTTTGTCGATATTGCCGTCGATATACGCAAAAAGGCAACGCTTGTCGCCTATATCGAGGCGGCGGCATTTGAAGTCGTCGCTGTTTGAAAACGTCTTTTTCAAATCTTGTTGAAGTCTGTCTATATCCACGTTGCACATTATTGTCAAAACGACGAGTTTGTAAACAATGATTAATACAAAAAACCGCCCTCGTTAAAGAGAGCGGCAAGTATGCGATTAAATTTTGCGTTTATTCTGCGGTGTTTTCGGGATTTTCGGAGTTGTTCGCACTGTCCGCGTTCTCGGTGTTTTCGGGCGCGTCCGAGTTTTCGGCGTTTTCGGTTTCGTTTTCCTTTTTGTCTTTGGGTTTGCGGAAAACGACGAATTTTTGCCACATAAATTCAAGCACAAAGTTGATTACCATAACCGTGCCTTCCGCGATTATGCCTGCCGCGTCCGTGCCTATTGCGTCAACAAGCAAGAATTTGATTGTGTGGACGTACCAAGTTTGGAAGGGGTAGAAGGGGACGTAGAACAAAAACGCCAAAATCATTGCTTTTGGCACGTTGCCAGCGTCTTTGAAAGTAAACTTGCGGTTGAAAGTGAAGTTCCAAAGGATAGAGGCGCAAAGCGCGACGGTCGTTGCGATAAACGTGACCAAATCCATATCTTCGACTATGAAGTGAATGGTTCTGCCGTTTGAGGGTATGACCGCTTGCAAAATCGAGAACAGCACGATTTGAATTATGCCTGCGCTCGCCGCGCAAAGGGCGTATTTTATGAACTGCATAACGCCTTTTCTCTTTTCTTTTTTGGCGTTTTTCTCGGCTTGTTTTAGACCGATTTCGTAAAGTATGCCTTTTGGCGTTTCCACAAAAGGTTCTTCCGTTTGGGAAAAGGGTTGTTCGTCAATGATGTCGTTGCTTGTTTGGTTTTGGTTCATGATGTTTTCCTCTTAAAACAGTTTAACATAACGACAAAAAAAGTCAATAGCGAGTAAAGAAACTTTGCGCATAAAAGGCGTTTTTGTCATAAAAGCAGGCTTGACGATAAAGAAAAATAAAGCTTCCCCCTTCCTCACGCGTTTCCCCTACCGTCGTTCCCCCTCTGCATACTTTGAGGGAACCCACGACGTCCGCTCCGCGTGGGGCAACACTCGGCACTCGCATAGATAGGGACATTTCTCTCATTATGTCACCGTCCTTTGTGTGCCAGCTTCGCACCCAAACGGCACAGTCGGACGGTACTAATCGTCGAGCTTCGGCGCTCCCTTTTCTCGCCGCCGTTGCGGCTCGTGTTCCGTCTACGAAAGGGCAGAGTAGTTGTATAAGAACGCCTTGAATAAGTGAGTGTTAAAAGTCCGCTCTGCAAGTTCGCGGGCGGCGGTTTTTGTTATGTCTGCGAATGAGTATCGTATCCTAAAAGGCTGTAAAATAGATGAATAACAAGAAAGCGCACCCTTGGCACAAAACCCAGCGTACTGACGTACGTGATTTTGTGAAAAGAGTGCGCTGACAAAGTTAGTCGCTATTTTACAGCCTTTTAGTTGATTCCTTGTGCGATCATAGCGTCGGCTACCTTCTTAAATCCCGCAAGGTTTGCGCCCTTGACGAGGTTGTAATCGAGACCGTATGCGTCGAGTGCGTCGCAGATTTGAGTATGGATGCCCTTCATAATTTGTTTGAGTTTTGCGTCCACTTCTTCCTTTGTCCAAGCAAGACGTTCGCTGTTTTGCGACATTTCGAGACCGCTCGTCGCAACGCCGCCTGCGTTGACCGCTTTGGACGGGGTGACGAGAACGCCGTGTTCTTGCAAGTATGCGATTGCCTCGTTGGTTGTAGGCATGTTGGAAACTTCGTTGAGGACGGGAACGCCGAGTTTGACCATTGCGATTGCGTCGTCCAAAAGAACTTCGTTTTGTCTTGCGCAGGGCATATAGACATCCGCTTTGACGTTGCCCCAAGGCTTCTTGCCGGCGACGAATTCGCAGCCGTATTTGTCGGAGTAGTCTTGCACTCTGTTGCGGTTGGAAGCGCGCATTTCGAGCAAATAGTCGATCTTTTCGCCGGTTACGCCGTCCGGGTCGTAAACGTATCCGTCGGGACCCGAGAGGGTGACGACCTTGCCGCCGAGTTCGTCGATTTTCTTTGCTGCGCCCCATGCGACGTTGCCGAAACCGCTGAGACAGAAGGTTTTGCCCGCGAGTTGTTCGCCTTGATGTTTGAACACTTCTTCGAGGAAGTAGGTTGCGCCGAAACCGGTTGCTTCGGGACGGATGAGAGAGCCGCCGTAACTGAGACCTTTGCCGGTGAGAACGCCGTTTTCGTAAGCGCCTACGATTTTCTTATACTGACCGAACAGATAGCCGATTTCGCGACCGCCGACACCCATATCGCCTGCCGGAACGTCCATATTCGGTCCGATGTGACGATAAAGTTCGTTCATAAAGGATTGGCAGAAACGCATGATTTCGGAATCGCTCTTGCCGGTGGGGTCGAAGTCCGCGCCGCCCTTTGCGCCGCCCATGGGAAGGGAGGTGAGGGAGTTTTTGAAGGTTTGCTCGAAGCCGAGGAACTTCATTGCGTCGAGGTTGACATCCTTTTGGAATCTCAAGCCGCCCTTGTACGGTCCGATTGCGTTGTTGAATTGAACGCGGAAACCGCGATTGACGTGGTAATTGCCGTTGTCGTCCATCCAAGGAACGCGGAACATAATTTGTCTGTCGGGTTCGACAAGGCGTTCGAGGATGACGTTTTTGCGCATCAACTGTTCGTTTTGTTCGATAGCGGGTGCCAAAGACGTGAGAACTTCTTTGACGGTTTGCATAAATTGAGGCTGATTGGGGTTTTTCAATTCAGTCTGTTCTATGACTTCGCTGATGTATGACATATTTTCCTCCTGACATCGACGGTTTGCCGATTTGTTGATTCAATAATAAACTCTTAGAATGCCAAAATCAACCCCGAAACGAAAATCTACATCGGCAAGTTCAAAGATTAATTTGTCGAAACGATAAATATGCGCACAAAACGGCGAAAATGTCGGGTATTTTGCGACGGCTTGCGAATAATTAATATAGAAAAAACAAGGGTGAAACGGAAGGGCGGGCAAGGCAAAAGCAAGCAAAAACTGGCATATTGTGAACGAGGACGAAGAGATTGCGCAAGATATGGGGCGGTCAAAATTTCTTGAAAATCGTATTGAAATATGTTTTTGGATATGCTATGATAGTACAGTAAATCATATTCGGGTGCGCTCGCGCATACATACGAGAGCAATCCCAAATCAATGAGGAGAAAGTTATGAGCCAAACTCAACAGTACAAAAAGGTCAAGTTGTACCGCACGCTCAAAGTCGTGTTTTACATGCTTGGTCTTCCCTTGTTCCTGGTTGCGGTGTGTTTCACCGCGGTCAGATTCATCAGCCACGATCCGTTCATGGGTGAAACGACATTCACGACGGCATTGGGCTTTTTCAAGCAGGCGGAGTCGTATATCACCGCGCCTGCGCTTTACGGCGTATGGATCGGTTTTGCGGTATGGGCGTTCATTTCCATCGTGCATATAATTTTGAGCAAGACGGTGAAGAACACTCGTGTGAGGATGTTCTCCGTCGTTGCGGTCTGTATGGCGACGATGCTTATCACGGGTGTCGTTATGGACGCGATGCTTGAAAAGAAAATCACCGAACTTCAAGCGCAGTATGAGGGGACGGACGTTGTCATCGACGACTATAAGACCCAACTTTCCTACTATCGCACGGTGTCCTCGAACGCAGTCGGCAAGAACGACACGCTCAAACTCATCAAACAAGTGGATTTGATGAAAAACGTCTACAACGTTGAGATGGAAGGCGCAAACAAGGGCGGCGTTGCCGGCAACATCTCCAACAAACCCGTGACGTACTATTCCATCATCGACGACGAGGGCAATCAGGGTGTAGACATCAGTTTCGTCAAGGGCGAGGACGGACTTTACAGGCTCGACGTTGACGAAAACAACAACATCAAAGGCAACGGCGATCTTAAAAAGATTCTCGACGGCACTTATCGCGTAAGCAGCGACAGCGAAAATTCCTACGATTACAGACAAAGCCCCGAATATACGCAAATCGTCAGGCTTAAACCGAACTCGAGCGGACAACTCGTCATCAACGGCAAGACCTATTCGCACTACTGGTATCAAAAGAAAACCACCAAAGCGGGCGAAGAAATTTACGTTTGGTATTGCAAGGATTTGATGCCGCTTGCAACCGAATATACAAACGGCTCTTCTCAGACAAGCACAATGGACGGTATATACGGAAAGGGCATTTACAATTCCAACGGTATGCTTTCGGACGGCTGGGTTTTCAGCCTCGACAACGTGCTTAACATCCTCGAGGATTATTATTCCGCGCAAGAGGAAATCTCAGCAAACAAATACGATTCCAAATTCCAGAAAATGTACGAAAAAGCGGTCAAGGCGAGAGATAGATATTACACCGGCTTGATTGAGGATCCGGCCACAGGCGAAAAATGCCCCGAATGGTTGCAAACTCTCTACGGTCAAGAGATTGAATTTGCAGAGAATTTCTCACTCACACACAACGGACTCGATTATTTGATTGCAAAAGTGGGCGCATTGCTCGGCAACAACCATCTTTTCGATTTCTTGCTCAAATCAACCGACGGCAGCACGGGTCTTGACGACGTTGTCGGCAAATTCGGCGTGGGCGCAATCCTTTCGCCTATCCTCGAAAAATTGCAAAACGGCATGAGTTTCAGAAAAGACTTCGGTATGGACGACGCGACTATGGCGAAGGCTTTGGAATGGATTCAACCGCTTTTGGGCGTTGACAGCACTGTCACGGTCAACGATTTGTTCTTGGTTGTGGCATACGCAGGCGCACCCGACGTATTCAACGAGGGCGAAACGAGAGATTATCTCTACGTCGCGCTTGTCAAAGACGACGGCACGCAAGACGCGGACGGCAACTACGTCATGGGCAAAAACAGCGAAAAAGTCGCAGACGGCGGCGACGTGCTTGTCGACCTCAACTTCAGCGACGCATTCGTGCAAGTGGGCGAGGACGGCAACATCGAATACGACTTCGACCTCGATCACCTCAGCGACTTCCTCAACACCGCGCTCAACGGATTGATGAGCAAACTGGGCGTTGACCTCTCGTCCATACTCGGCGGCGGCGTTGTGGGCACAATCAACGGACTTCTCAACCTCATCAAGACTTTCAACACCGACGACGGCGTTCGTTACGGTCTTGAAATCAGCGGCATACAAATTCCGCTTCTCGACGAGGACTACAACTTTGCAATCGACGTATCTTCCATTTTGACAACAATCCTCGAGGGATTGTACTACTATCAATCTCCGGCAATCAAACCCGTGTGGGAGTTCTACACCTGGGTTGCGGGCACAGACGATATGGCAGTGGCTCTTGCGTATCAAAAATTCGAGAGAGCAAACTATGAGGCGACCGCATTCGGTGCGATGATAGGCTCGACGCTCATTGGCGACACGCTCGGCGCAGGCACATATCCCTCCGCACTCGGACTTGCCGACTTGACGGCGGTGAGACAACTCAAAGCGGATTTGAGTTACAAACCCACGTTCTATCCGCTCTACGGCGTACGCGATATGTTGTTCTTCTTCTGCGGCGTGGTCGTATTGTTCTACTTCCTTAGTTTCGTTGCGCAGGAGAGGGAACTCGAATACGCAAACGGCACGGCGATCGAAGACAAGAAGAAAGGCAAAAAAGCCAAAAAAGCCAAGAAAGCCAAGAATCAACAAAGCGACGAACAAAACGACGCTCAAGGCGAACAAGACGTTGTCGTTCAAGACCAAATGCCCGAAAATCAAGGGGTAGAGGGGGACATCCAAATCCCTGCGGACGAAAATTCTGACAAGGAGGCGTTGTAATTATGAGCGATCAGGTTATTAATCAAGAAGAAATGAATCAAGACGTTCAAAACGAACAACTCGCTATGGACGCAGATATGCTCAATCGCGATCAAAACGGCGACGTTATCCCGGCATTCCCCGTGAGCAAGCGCGCAAAGAGAGATCAAAGCAAGACGTCCGTTCCTTATTCGCTGGCGGCGATATTGCTTCACGTCCTTGCGTATTTGCCCATAATCATCGTGTCCGTGGTGCTTGGCGTAAAGTGCTACAATCTTATGCCGTACTACACGTTCTGGCCGTTTGTCGGCGTGATTTTGGCAGGCGTACTCGGGCTTGTGTTTATGACGGTTGCGCTTGTCGTAAACAGAAAAAGATCCAAGAGCAGCATCCGCACCAAAACAGTCAAAGTGCTTATCGCATTCGTGTGCTTGTCGACGGGATTCGGACTTATATTGACCTACGTTTTCCCCGACGTTATCTCATATGCCACGCAAAACACGCTCTATTGCGAGGATTTGTACTACAACGGCGAAAAGCAAGCGGAACACAACGCTTCGCTCGAGCGCGACCTCATCATGTACAACCTTCTCAACGGCAACCTCAACAACTACGACGCAGAGGGCAAGATTGCCGAAAACGGCGACTTCTCCTACAAGACCCTCGTTGCTCACAACGAAAACAACGGCGTCATCACCAACTATAAAAACGAATTCATTCAAACAAGAATGAAATACTACACGAACACTTACGGCAAGAACGTTGACGGAATTCAAGTCGAAATCGACGCTCTCAAATCCAACGAGAGGAAGTATGAACTCTATCAGTTCATCTACAATCAATACGTCCTCAACGACTACGATTTCTGCTTCAACAACAATGTCGCAAGACGCGCGATCGCGCTCTCCATTCTCGACTATATCTACACATACTACAACTATGAGGGTATGTTGAAAGAAGGCTTCAAGAACGAGAGATTCAAAGCGTTGTTCCAACAAAACTACGACAGTTTCAACCAAGACGGTTATCTCACCTTTGACGATCCGCTTCTTTTGTACGCACAGATGAGCGGTCGTATGACGGTGCCCATCGTCCTTCGTCTCATCCTCAATCAAGGCTGGTCGTACACGCAAAGTTCCTACAACGGCGCAGGCGGACTCACCTACACGGAAGACGGCAACTGCCTCTATCAACTCTACGATCCCGAACTGGTCGAAAAATTCGTTAAAGAAGAGAAAGGCAAGTTCGAGTACACCGGCACAATCCTCGATCAAGACGGCAAATCAATCGAGGTCAAGTACGGCTTCAACGAGGACGGTTGGCAAATGTACGAGAACGGCGTGACCAAACGTCCGCTTGCATGGCTCGTCCTCGATATGCTCGGCGATCCGATGGCTCTGACCACTTTGGACGTGGCAAACTTGCTCGGCACTCAGATCTACGGCATCGTGCAAAAGGTTCTCGATCAATTCCCCAGCCTCATCGATTCTCTCGGCGGACTTATGCAAGAGGACCTCATCGAAGTGGTTAAGGCGGCGGCAGGCGGCGCGCAACTCAGTCTTGGCTTGTGCATCGACGACGACGGATTGATTGCAATCAACCTCTATCCGATGAACGCGCCCTACGGTATGCTCGGCTATATGCAAGCAACGTGGGTTGACAGCGACAACTTGCTTATGGCGGTCATCAACGTTGTTGCGTTGCGCAACTGGATGGCAATCTTCGGCGCAATCGGCGCAGTGCTTATCGTTGCGGCAGGCGTATGCCGCGATATGGGCGAAAAGACCCGCAAGCGCACCGAGGATTCTCGCAATCGCATTTTGAGAGCAAAGGCGGCGGAGGAAAACGGCATAGGCGTAGGAAAACCCGACGAAGGGGAGGACACCGCGCCCGACGTTCCCGACGCAATCGGCGCATAACAAATTTTGTTACAAACAAAAACACGGCGGCACTCAAGCGAGTGCCGTTTGTTTTTGGCTTTTCGGCTTGTTTTTTTGTTTTTCTTCGTTTGCTTTCGGGCTGCTTTTTGTTTTCGATTTTCGATATTTTGCTTTTTGTTTCGTTGTTTTTGCACTTTGTGCTGCACAATGTTCGTTTTTTTTGCATTCGACAAAATTCGCGCGTTGCTTTATACAATGTTTCCTGAAAATCGGGCGAGGCGCAATATTTGCGTATTGACTTTATTTTTTGTATAATATATAATATCTATTACAGATGTAACCATACTATGCGTGTATGCGCGTGCGAGTATGTTTGCAAAAGATGGTAAATTATTAGGAGGCAATTATGAAAAAACTCAGCATCAGATCACTTCTCATCGTGATTCTTGCGTTGGTTTTGGTGTTCGCCCTCGTAGCGTGCGGCGACAAGGACAAGGGCAACAACAATCCGACCCCGACACCCAAACCGTCGACAAAAGACACCACGAACGTGAAGGCATTCTTCAACACGCTTTGGGACAAATCCACCGGCATCGGCGACGAAGCAATCGGCAAAAACGACGATCTCAAAGTTAGCGTTGGTCTCACCGTCAAACTCGACTTTGTCGACTCAAGCAACAATGTTCAGGACACTGTGGACGTGGGCATTTTGCTCGACCTCGTTCTCGACAGATCGAGCGGCACCGACAAGAGCACCAACACCGCAATCAAAGCGAAGATCTACGATCCGAGCAAGGCGGAAAATGAGAACAACTGGTTCACCGCATATTTCTTCTTCAACGACGTAGACAACATCTACATCGACTATGCGGGACAAAACGTTAAGATTCCGTTCAGTTATCTCAACGACACCTACAACGCGAAATTCTACAACTTCATCTTCAACGACAAGGTTATAGGAAAAGACGACAAAGATGCAACAAAAGGCAAAACGATTGCGGACATCATCACCGCTCTCACCGAAAGCATGGGCAAGAACTGGGATCTTAACGCTCTTGTCGGCGACGTTATGACAGTGTTCGGCATCAACAAAACCGAATTAAAAGACAAAATCGGCGGCGTGTTTGAAATTCTTGGTCTCAGTGTAGACGAAGCGTTCGACGCACAGGGCAACATCAACATCAAAAACGTTTTGACAAACGAAACCGTCGCAGGCTTCTTCGTCAATGACAACACCACCACGACAACCAAAGACGGAGTCACAACTTACACGACACAACTCGATCCCGAAGTCCTCAACTTGCTCAATATGCTCGGCAGCAGCCTTCCCGCAGGTCTCACCGACTTGCTTGACGGTTTGAAACTCTATCTCGAATTCACCACCAAGAACGACGCAATCGATTCGTTCACAATCAGAGCAGGTCTTCCTTCGCTCGAAGGTGAAAATGCAAACGGCGTTGACGTATATCCCGTCGTTTCAATCACCATCACCGACCTCGACTTTGCAAAAGCAAAGAAAGCCGAGATACAAGACTCGATGGCAGTTGCAAGAGATAATTACTCCACCGACGTCGTTCTCGATGCGGCAGTCGAAATCGACCTCAAAGGCATCACTCTCGACGCAACCGCTCTCGATCAAGAAAACTACAAGAGATTCTCAAATGTCAACAAGGCGCTCAACGGCAAACTTGAAAACCTCAAACTCGACGGCACGCTCGCTCTCACCTTGAATGGCAAACTCGACCTTGCAAACGCCACAGAAGATGGCACCGTTGCAGCGGCGGCATTGACCTACAAGGCGGCAGGCGCAACGACGGCGGTTGACATTGTCAAGGCATCCTTTAAGAACGGCAATCTCGCTCTCACCGTCAATCAGGAAGCAAAGGTCGGAGATGTGGGAATTGTTGACGTTCTTGTCAGATTGTTCGGCGACTATGCCTACACTTGGATCAGAGATACTTTCTTTGCAGATGATGCAACGACTGATGCCGCTGCAACAGAGTCCGAACTTGACAAATTCGCAGACAAATTCTTCTCTTGCGACATCAAGGCACAAGTTGAAAAAGACAGCGAAGGCAACTACGTCATCGATCCTCAAGACAGAGTTATCACGATCAACGAAAACTTCAAGGGCGCAGTGTGGAAGAACTTCGACATCGTCGACGCATTCCAAGACCTTGTCGACGACATCATCAACAGCGAGGAAGAGGAAGTTTCCGAAGATAATAGCGCAAGCGCACAATACGCAAACGACCCGATCATCACCAGAGTGTCCGAAACTATCGTCAAAGTGCTTCCGCTTCTTTCCACAACTGGCGACAAGCTCACGATCAAGACCAACACCAGCGCAACGATGAAGAACAACTACGGCACGGTCGGCAGCGCAATCAACTACATCGGTCAAACTTGGTGGGAAAAGAAAGCCCCGTCTTTCATCGATTCCATCATCAAAGCCGACAAAGACAACTGGCACATTAAAGTCGCAAACGCACTCACCGTCGCAGGCACAACCTACGGCAACGAAACCGATGCCGCAAAGAAGGGCAAAGCATTCCTCAACGAAATGTTCGCTTCAACGGCAGAAGTCGTACTCGACATCAGCGGAGCAAACGGACTCGAACTCTCTGTCAAAGTTGACGTAAATGACAAAGCGGGCGTTGGCGTATCCGTCAAACTCGGCGCAAAGGCTTATGATGCGGCAAAGTACACCGATCTCACCCCCGCAGCGAACAAAGAGGCAGGTTGGTATATCTACACCGTCCCCGCACAACAAGCATAATTGCTGAATAACTCATAAAGGAAAGGCGCAAACCGCGCCTTTTCTTTATGCCTTTTTGCCAAAATGCTTTTTCAAGCGAAACACCGCTTTTTGCATTTTTTTGCGCAAAATTGAAATATTCGCCCAAAAGATTGTCATTATGTTGACAATCTTTCATATAAAATATGTCAAAATCATTGACATTCTTGACATTTGACGACAAACAACCATTGAAAAAGTTTGTCAAATCAAGTGTTGCACAAGGTTTATCAAATCGTCATTTTTCAATGTTTCTTTCAAGGTTGATAAATACAAAAAGCGTGTTATAATAAAGATATGGCAGCCTTTGAAGAAAAACACAGCGTAATAAACAAAGAGGATATGCAGAGCGCGATGGAGTTCGTCGAGAATTTTTCGCACGAACTTTCAAAATATCCGCATCGCATCACGGCAAGCAAGGACGAAACCGCTTGCGCAAGAGCAATCCGCAACAGACTCCACGACGAAACCGACGCAAAAACTCGGCTCGAAGCGTTCAACGCGCCCGTTTTGCTCGGCAGAGGTTCGTTTTTGCTTTTGGGCATATGGTATGCGCTTTGCTACGCGGTATATTTTGTGTCGTTTGCAGGCGGACGAGTTGTCGGCGCGCTCGTGACGTTATTGTCCCTCGTTATGTTCCTTTCGGGAGGAAGCGCATTGCTTTTGATGTATTTCGGCAATCGCAAAGCGGGCAAAATTCTGCCTAAAAAAGTGTCGTACAACGTCGTCAGCGAAAGTTGCAAGGACGAAAAAAACGTCCAAAACACTCTCGTCATCTGCGACAACCACGACGCAATGCTCGGAAGCCCCATAAAAGATTTCAATCTCGTAAGAAAACTCTCCATGGCAATCGCGCCTTTGTCCGTGTTCATTTTCGTGCTGTTCTGCATTTTGAAGATGGCAATCGGCACGCAGGGCGACAACGTCGCGGCAAAGATAAGCGCGTTCACCATTCTGCCGTTTGTGTCGGGCATTTTCGGCATAGCGGCGTTTGTGCTGCACTTCTCGCCTATGGAACGCTTCGCGCGCGAAAACAACGGCGTGGCGACGGCTGTGGCTATGGCAACGTACGCCTATTTTGCCGAGCAACCCGATCTGCTTGCCGACAACACCAAGATTGTGTACGTTTCCTTCGGCGCGGAAAATTCGGGGCACTGCGGCTCAAACGCTTTTGTCGAGGCTCATCCCGAATTCGCTTCGGCAAAGGTTTTGGCAATAGGCGACGTGTTGAGCGACAATTTTCAGGTTGCAGAGCGTGACGCTTTGCGCAATATCGACTTTTCAATCGATGTCGTGTCCGCCGTGCATGCAAGCGCGATAGAGCAGGGCATAACCGTTTCCACAATGCCGCACGACACACTCTTGCACAAATTCAATTCCCTTCACGGCTTCATCTCGGACGCGTTTGCCAAAAACGGCAATCCGACCGCAACGATTTTGGCAAAAGATTATTCAAAGCGCGACAAATCCCTCTCCAAATCCGATTTGGAAAATCTGTTCTCGCTTTGCGTCGGGGCGGCTATGAAGATTATGGCAAAAGAGGACAACGCACAAAAAACCATAGAGAACGCAATCGCAACCGCGCCGTCTTCCGAAATGAAAATCGTGGACGTGGAAAGCAAGTGAAAAGCGAACCGTGAAACGCCAAAAAGAAAAGATAAACACAAAATCTTTCGCAGCAGAACACGCAAAAAATCAAGAAAAAACCGCAAAAAAACGCAAAAAATCAACGATTACAAAGGAACAAAACCGCCAGCAGCGAGCAATCGCCCTCTCGGCGAAACAGATAATACACCGCATTTTCAATGCAAACGGACAGAAAAATGCAAAAAAACAACGATAAAAACATCGAAAAAAGCACCGTTTTTGACGATAAGTCGTGCGACAACGCACAAGATTCTTCTTTGACTTGCGATGACTTTGCAACCGAGCAAACCGCCGATACGGAACTTGTGCAAGAAGAAACCGTAGAAAAGCAATACGGTTGCAACGAGCAAGAGAATAGTTGCGAGCAAGAAGTCTGCGCCGAACGAGATGCCTATTGTGAACAGGAAGATTGCGATGAGAGGAAAGAAGGAATCTTGTCCGAGTTTTCCGCTCGCGAAAGCAAGGGTAAAAAGGCGCTCGAAGTTGTCAAAAAGTACTGCAAACGCTACTTTATAGACGCGTTTTCGGGCATGGCGCAAGGCTTGTTCTGCACGCTCATCGCAGGCACTATTCTCGCTCAAATCGCGTCTTGGTGCGGTGACAATTCGTTTGCGCACGTTCTCGGTTACATCGCAAGCATTGCAAAAATGCTTATGGGCGCAGGCATCGGCATAGGAATCGCGCACAAGTTGGGCGCAAAACCGCTTGTGATTTTCACAGCCGCCGTAACGGGCTTGGTCGGCGCGTTTTCGGGCAATCTCGTGAGTGCGCTCTGTCAAAACGCTTCGTTTACAATCGCTTTCGGTGCGGTCGGCAATCCTATCGGCTCGTACGTCGTGTCCCTTCTCACCGTTGAAATAGCCTCGCTTTACGCAGGAAAAACCAAACTCGATATAATCCTAATTCCGCTCGGAATGATGCTTATGTGCCTTGCGGGCATATTCGTTGCGTGGCCGTTTATCAAACTTATCGACTTGCTCGCCAAACTCATAGTTTTGGCAATCGAGGCGGGCGCGGCAGTCAAAATCATCGTCGGCGTGTTCGTTGCGGTGGTTATGGGCATTTTGCTCACCATGCCTACGTCCTCTGCGGCTATATGGGTGGCAATCGCAACAAGTGCGACCGCGCTCGAAAATCCCGACGTATTCGCAATCGCGGGCGGCGCGGCGGTTGCAGGTTGCTCTGCGCATATGATAGGCTTTGCCGTCGCGAGTTTCAGAGAAAACGGCGTTGGAGGTCTCATCTCGCAAGGCGTGGGAACAAGTATGTTGCAAATCCCAAACATTATGAGAAAACCTGCGATTATGGTTCCCGAAATAGTCGCCAGCGCAGTGTGCGGACTCGTCGCCGTGCTTATGGGGCTTCGTTGCAACGCTTCGGGCGGCGGAATGGGAACAAGCGGACTTGTCGGCGTATTCGGCACGATTGACGCGTCTATGGGCAAAATTCCCGACTGGCAACTCGGCGTAGGCATTGTGCTTTGTTTGTTTGTGCTTCCTGCTGCAATCTCGTTTGGCGTAAGCGAACTTATGCGCAAAACCGGCGCAATTAAGTACGGTGACCAGAAGTTAGACTAAAAACTAAAATAATTTAGGGTGTGAGGTGCAACCCCACCCAAAATTATTATTAATAAATAGAAATTTTCCTTTACTATTAAAGAAATGATATCGCCTATGGCGATGATATCACTCCGTGATGATATCGTGCATTCTGCACGATGATATCCAAACTCCGTTTGGGTTGCGGAAGATTTGAAATTATCCACTTGTCATTGCGCCAATGTCGAGTGAGGAAACTTGCTTGCAAGGGTTTCCGAACGACGATATTTTTGGAGTGATTGCATTTGCACTTGTGCAAATTAAAGCCGCAGGCTTGCGCTAAATGCGCACAATCATCGTGGAGGAGCAACATCGTTGTGACGTGGCAATCAAGGCGAAGCCGCATTTCGCTACGCTGGATTCCTACGGTCACTTCGTTCCCTCTGAATGACGAGGTGTGCCTGCGGCACAGCGATATGCACACGAAGTGTGCGTGAAATTGTGACGTTTGTCACAGTGAAATTTGCGCACGGCGCAAGTGAAATTGCGTCTGCGACGCAGTTGTGGAAGATTCAAAACTTCCGTTTTCCATATGCGTGCGAAGCACGCTTTCTGTTTCCGAATTAGCACATAACGTTAATAAGTGCGCTACGAATAAGCGTTCGTTTAGGGTGTGGGGTGCAACCCCACCCAAAATTATTAATTATTCATTATTAATTATTCATTAAACAGCGCACCTGCGAAGGTGCGCTTTCAGTTATAGTTCAAACAATTTCTTTTTCTTTTTGGGTTCGATGGGAGTGCCGTCTTTTTTGACTTTGAGAGTGGGAAGATACACGTCGAACACCGTGCCTTTGCCATCGATTCCGTGACAATCGATCTCGCCACAATGCGCTTTCACGGTTGCCGCCGCTATGGATAAGCCGAGCCCGAAACTCTGATTGTCCTTGTTTTGTCTTGCGCCGTCCGTGCGGTAGAATCTGTCAAAAACGTGCTTCGCGTCCTCTTTTGAGATACACTCGCCCGTGTTCATAACCGACAAATGTATGCGCTTGGAGTCCACAAACAGCCTCACGCCCACTTTTCCGTTGTCGCCCGAATATTTGATTGCGTTGTCGAGCAGTATGACGACGAGGCGTTCGAGCGATTTGCTTTCGCCGTAGACGTGCAAATCGGGTTGAACGTTTGTGAGCAGTTTTACGTCCTTTTCAAAGCAAGTCGCTTCGAATTCGAGGCATGCGCCTTCGACGATTTCGCTGAAATTAACGTCCTGTTTTTGAAGTTCGCTCTGTTCGAGTTTGCTAAGTTCCAACATGCTGTTCACAAGGTCGCGCATACGCACGAGTTGCGTGGATATGGAAGTTATCCACTTTTCGTTGTCCTCGACGGTGGAATCGGGTTCGCTCTTGATTACGCTGAGGTTTGTCCCGATGATGGTGAGCGGTGTTTTGAGTTCGTGCGAAGCGTTGGCGATGAGGTCGCGCTGTTTGGTCATTGCGGATGCGACGGGGAACAGTAATCTTGCCGACGACAAAAGCGCAAGCAACGCCACGAACACGACCGAGCAACAGTAGAGCAAAGTCACCATAATTGCGGTGTTGGCAAGTTGCTTGTGATAACTCGTGCGGTCGATGAGCGCATAGAGTGTGCCGTTTGTGTACTGTCTGTTTGCCACGACGAAGTGGCAGTCGTTGTACTCGAATTTTCCGCCGGCGGTCGCAATGGCTTTGAGGATAATCTCCGTTGCGTCGTCGCCGTATACATCAATCTTTCCGTCGATGTAAGGCTTTCTTCCGTCGTTATACTGATAGATGAAGATACAGCGCAAGTCGTTTGCGACGTTGTCGTTGTAGTGTTCGGGGTCTTCCAAAGCCTTGTCGAGAGCCTTGTTTATGAATGCGTCGTTCGAGCCGTACACAACGCCGAATAAACCTCCCAAAACCACAAGCAAGAAGATTGCGGCTATGAGAGTGGTGGTGACGGTGTAATTGATACGTTGTTTTTTGATTATGTCCATATTGCCCGATTTGACGCTTTATCTACATATAACGAAACAATAAACCTTTGTTTGCGCAAGTCACAAGTAACAAGCACATATGACGTTTTGTTTATATCTTCGACGGAGAAAGTTTGTAACCCACGCCGCGAACGGACTCAATCGTGAAGTTTGCGCCGAGATGGGAAAGTTTCTTGCGCAGGAAGGACATATACACTTCGAGGTTGTTCGACTCGAATTCGCTGTTGAGCCCCCACGCTTTGAGAATTAGATTCTCCTTCGTCGCAACAAAGTTGGGATATTCGAAAAGGTATCTCAAAAGTTCAAACTCCTTGCCCGTGAGATTTATGCTTCCGTTTTGCGTCGACAGGGTGAAAGTGGTGAGGTCGAGCGACGCGTTTTGATATTCGAGTTTGTTGTCAGAAAGCAGTTTGCCGCGCCTTCTCAACACCGCGCGGATGCGAGCGGAAAGTTCGTTGAAAGAGAAGGGTTTGGAAACGTAGTCGTCCGCGCCTTTATCGAGTCCGGATATTTTGTCGTTTTCGTCGGTGAGAGCGGTGAGCATAATCACCGGTGTTTCGAGTTTGCGTTGTCTCAAAGTGGCAAGCACCTCGAAGCCGTTCATTTTGGGCATCATTACGTCGAGAAGAATCATATCGTACATACCGGTGGACGCAAAATTCAATCCGTCCGCGCCGTCGTACACGCAGTCCACGTCGTAGCCGTCTTTCATAAGCATCTGAGCGAGCGCTCTCGACAATTCTTTTTCGTCTTCAACAAGCAGTATTCTCATACGCACCTCCGTCAAATAAAAGAATTTTTCCTATTTTCAAAACTATATTACAAATTGTATCTTAAATTAACGTTAAATTCAACCGCAATTTTAAGCGAAATTTGCGCAAAAATTCGGTCTTTCTTTTTGTTTTCATATATGTTATACTGTTTTTACTATGGAACACGACGACAAGATGAAAATTGACATTTACGATTTCGACAAAACGGCTATCCCGTACGACAGCGCATTGCACTATTGGTTTTGGTCAATGGCGCACTGTCCGTGGACGCTTATTCTGTTGCCGTTCCAACTGTTTTGGGGATTTTTGATGGTCACCAAGATTCTTCCCGTGCCTATCTTCAAAAAGATAGCGTTCAACTTCGTGAGCCTTATCAACACCGAAAAAACCGTCAAAAAATATTGGGATAAGCACCAAAACGACATTTACGACTTTTTCAAACCCGAAAACCGCGACCCGAGCAGAAAAGTCGTGCTGATAAGCGCAAGCCCAGACTTTCTCATCGAAGAAATCGCAAAGAGAATGAAAATCGACTATTGCATAGCAAGTCCGCACAGCAAAAAGAACGGGCATTTGCTCGGCAAGGTGTGCAGAAAGGAAGAAAAGGTGCGCAGACTCAACGAGATTTTGCCCGACGTCGAAGTCGAGAACGTGTACAGCGACAGCATCGACCACGACAGATACATATTTGCACTCGGCAAGCATTGCTATCTCGCAACGAAGGGAACCCTCGAGGAAATCGATTTTGACACCGCCGTCAAGGAATACGACGAGCAAAAATCCAAAAAGAAAAAGAAGAAATAAGAAAAAGCAAATCTAAAATTTAAGCAAAACCAAGCAAAACAGACGTAAAAAACGAGCGTAAAAAAGACGTGAAATCCGAGTGATAATAAACTCGAAGCCGTAAAAACGAAGAAAAAACCATAACAAAAAGCGTGCCGTTGAGGCACGCTTTTTGGTTGCGTTGAAACAATTATTCAACCGTTCCGTCTTTTGCGTCGCTGTCTTTCTTGTCGCAAGAATCGGAAGACGAGCAGCAAGAACAGTCGGAATTGCAGTCGCTATCGGTGAGGTCGTCAATCCAGTAAATCTTGTCTTTGACGATGAGGGATACGATGTCGATGACAAAGAGTACCCAACCGCCGAAAATCATAAGTACGATTGCAAGCACGATGCCGAGTACGCTGTCCTTTTGCGCGCTCTTTGCAAGACGATAGAGGTTTGCGGGAACGTCCCACAAGATGCAGAGCAAAATCTTGACGACTTTGTCAAGACCTTGATACCATTCGATATACTTTTTTGCAAATTCTTTCATTTTGGATTCCTCCGTGTTTTTTACGCCGAATGTTGTAACACTTATTTTACGCAATGTCAAGTATATGCAACACAAAGTTGTTTTTGTGTATATTTATAAAAACGTTTTTCAAAGGACATTTGGGGCGGTGCCGAAAAAATATCCGTCTACGTTTTCTTTACCGATGGAAAATTTTTTTAATCGGATGTATAATGGATTAAAAGATTAAACGGAGGAACGAATGGAAAAGACGGCGGACTTGAAAAATAAAATCGAGCAACTGGCGACAGGCTTTCGGCAATGTTCCAAACTTTTCATCGCAATCGGCGACGAAACGAGGCAATATTTGATTGTCGAAATGATGAAAACGGGCGATTGCAATGGCGTGCGCGTGGGCGAGATTACCAAACGCACGAACTTGTCGCGACCTGCCGTATCCCACCATTTGCAGATTCTGAAAGCGGCGGGAATCGTCAAGGTTAGAAAGGAAGGAACGAAAAATTTCTATTATTTCGACGCAAGCGACGACGTGTTCAAAAAGGTGCAAACGTTGCTTACCACTGCCGAAGAAATATTGAACGAATTGCCCGAAAGGGGGACGAAGGACTAAAATGAAAGTATACATTTTTCACACGGGAAAAGTGCGAGTTGACAAAGCAATACCGTTGCACGAATCGAATTTTCTCGCTTTTGCGGGATTTTTGAGAGGGAAGGACAAGAAGGTGATTTTGCCGGTGTCCGCATATCTCATAACTCATCCGCAAGGCAACGTTTTGATAGATACGGGTTGGGATACGAAGTACGCAACGGAAAGACCCAAGCAACTTTTGGGGCTTGTCGACAAGATAAGCGCGCCCATCATCGAAAAAGACGAGGGAATTGACAGCAAACTCGCACAAAACGGATTTACCGTCAAGGATTTGGAACACGTGTATATCAGCCATATGGATTTCGACCACGCAAGCGGATTACGCCTTGTAAAAGACGCAAAAGACGTGCGCACCTCAAAAGAGGAATGGGCGGTTTGCAACGCGCCGAGTTT
Source organism: Phascolarctobacterium succinatutens (assembly GCA_963593735.1). Lineage (GTDB taxonomy): Bacteria > Bacillota > Clostridia > Christensenellales > CAG-917 > CAG-475. The sequence goes on along the minus strand of CAVBBF010000004.1, from coordinate 33,733 downwards.
GAGATACGTCAACGTGTGGAAGGGCGTTTGCGACGTTAAGAGTTTCGAGTATCAAAAGAGCGGCATCGGTCCTGTCGGCGAGAGTTTCGACATATACGGCGACGACAAAATACTGCTCGTTCACACTCCGGGGCACAGCAAAGGACATTTCAGCGTTGTTGTGAACGGCGAAAACGGATTTGTCGTGTTGGGCGGCGACGCCGCGTACGTTCCCGAATCGTTTGAAAAAGAGATAATCCCAGGCTTTCTCACGAGCAAAACGCTTGCGCAAAAGTCGCTCGCGTGGCTCATCGAGTGCAAACGTAACGAAAAATGCAAGGGCGTGTTTGTAAATCACGACCCGTCTGTACAAGAACAGATTGTTGAAATATAGAGGTGAAATATGGATTTAATTCAAGCAATGAATCAAAGACACGCGGTTCGCTCATATATAGATAAGAAAATAGAGGGCGAAACGGCAGTGCAACTTCAAAACAAAATTGCCGAAATCAACAAAGAAAGCGGACTCAAACTCCAACTTGTTTTGAACGAGGAAAAGGCTTTCGGCGGCAGAATGGCGCATTACGGACATTTTGAAAACGTAAAAAACTACGTTGCGGTCGTCGGAAGTAAAGATGCGAAGTTGAGCGAAAAAGCCGGCTATTACGGCGAAAAACTCGTGCTTTTTGCGCAAACTCTCGGGCTTAACACTTGTTGGGTTGCGCTGTCCTACGACAAAACCGAGGGCAATTACAGCGTGGATAAGGGCGAAAAACTCGCGCTTGTCATCGCAATCGGCTACGGAAGCACGCAAGGCGTTGCGCACAAGAGCAAATATCCCCAAGACGTATGCAAAGATTTTGAAAATTCGCCCGAATGGTTCAAAAACGGCGTAAAAGCGGCGTTGCTTGCGCCTACCGCCATAAATCAGCAAAAGTTTTCTTTTGAACTCAAAGGCGACAAAGTGATTGCAAAGTCCGGCATCGGGTTCTATACCAAAGTCGATTTGGGCATTGCCAAATATCACTTCGAACTCGGCGCAGGCAAAAAGGTTTTCAATATATAAAGTAACAACAAAATAGAATTAAAAGAGTATATTCCTAATATGCTTTTGTATGAGAGTTATTCTTACGGGGGCATCGGGACGTATGGGCAGGCAGATGCTTGCCCTTTTTCAATCCGAGGGGGATATAGAGGTTATCGCCGTTGACAAAAACGACGGCGGCGAGTCGGATTGCGTCGTCGCAAGATATTCAAACGTATGCGATGTGAAAGAAAGCGCGGACGCAATCGTCGATTTTTCGCTACATACGGCAACGTGCGAAGTTGTCGAATTTGCGGTGAAACGCAACGTTCCGCTTGTGGTCGCAACGACGGGGCATACGGCGTATGAACGCAATTATATCGAGAAAGCGAGCGGGCAAATCCCCGTGTTCACGGCAAGCAATATGTCGATTGCAATCGCATATCTCAAACGCTTTTCGGCAAAACTTGCGCAGATTTTCCCCGACGCAGACATTGAAATCATCGAGGCGCACCACGCAAAAAAGATGGACTCGCCAAGCGGCACGGCACTTTCCGTTGCAAAGCGTATAGTCAGAGAGCGAGGGTTCGGCAAAGTCGTCGTCGACAGAGGAATAGGCAGAGAAAAAGGGGAAGTGAACATACATTCGTTGCGTATAGGCGCGTCGCTCGGCGAACACGAAGTGATTATCGACACGGGGTGCGAACGCATAGTTTTGCGGCACGAGGTTTTTTGCCGAAGCGTATACGCCGAAGGCGCGTTGCGGGCATTGAGGTTTATCCTTACGCAAAGCAAAGGATTGTACGGGATAGAGGATATTGTGCCATAGGCGGGACGCCTATGGCACAACGATATTGCGCTTTGCGCAGTGAAATACTCGCTTTGCTCGTGTGAAATTCTCGCTCTGCGAGAATGAAATTGCACCGTAGGTGCAGTTGAGGAAAATCAGAGTGCCTATGGCACAATGACATCCACACTGCGGAGCGTTAGTAACGTAAATCGAATAGCCCTAAAACCTTATTGTTTCATTGTAAAATATAATGTTTGGTCAAATCGACGTTCGGGACTTAATTTTTCCAAATATTGAGGCTCTATTATCTCATTAACTATTTCTTTCTTGAGCAATGGCGTTACGATTCTGTCCGAAGAAACATATCTTCTCCACTTATCTCCATTTATAGCAAATTCTTTGTCTGTTTGATTGCCAAAAGCCATTTGCCTATAAATATCAGTCATCCTAATTTTTCCGGATTTGCTTAATTCCCAAAGGCATCTTGCAAGCCTTGCTGTTGCTCGCATAGGTCTACTCATTTCATTCAAACACTCATTTGAACTATCAATGAATAGACGAGAAAAAGCATAATCGCTCCAAACAACAATATCAAAGGCGTTGTCGGCTAAAAGCGGAGATTTTCCTTGAGTTTTCCATATTGTTTGCATTAGCAATGGTTTTTGGAAGTTAACAAATCTTTTTTGAAACTCATCTATACAAGAGCAAATTTGAGGCATTTTATGAGTCATTTCAAAATTATTATCCCACATCTGAATGGATGAACAAGTATCTTCAAATATCTCGCGAACTTCACGGTGCCGCTCTTTTACAGTGTTATACATTCCTAATGCACAATACGATGTTGTTGCCGAACGGATTACCAATTCGCAACCCCATTTATTTTCAGTGTGTTTACTTGTACCGTCAGTCGGTAATACTGTCAGTTTTACTTCAAGTGGTGTTAAGAACTCACCATTGGTGTTTTTTACAACCAAATCTATACCGTCAATTCTATCAAATGAAAAATCCTGATATGGAGCAAAAACAGTTTCAAAATTGAAAGATAAATCATCTGTAGTCTTATTCGGCGTATTAAAAACTTCTTGCAATGAGATTTCGGTTGCAATAACTTTCGGTTTGTCGGAACTGTCCTCAAGTTGTATATAAATGGCGGGTAAATCGTGTTCCAACATATAACTTGCTAAAGCGGTGGGAAAACTTGAATTAAATCTGTTTTTACCCCAATGTTCATCTACTGTTCTATTAGAATGTTTTATCCCGTATAATCCTGTTGCCATAAATTTTGATTTCTTGGCGTCAATAAGTTGACGCCAATCTCCTTTCGTGGTATAGTTATTTGCAGTATAGCATACTTCTTACTAAAACTCAAGAGAAGGGGGGGGAGCTAATATGAACGCTATTGTTGATTTGTTTGCGGGTTGCGGCGGCTTAAGTTTAGGTTTCCAAAATGCCGGGTTCAAAGTTAAAGCAGGTTTTGAGTGTTGGGATGTTGCCGTTGCTTGCTATGGGAAAAACTTTAATCACCCGATTATTAAGGCTGATTTGTCAGATGTAGAGAATGCAGTAAAACTAATCGAAGCATTTACCCCCGATATTATAATAGGAGGTCCACCGTGTCAAGATTTCTCGCAAGCAGGAAAACGTATTGAGGCAGGTAGGGCTAGTTTGACGAGTGCGTTCGCCCAAATTGTCACAACCATTAAACCACGTTTTTTTGTAATGGAAAATGTTGACCGCGCCGCAATCAGCAATAACTATGCCTATGCTCGAACAGTTTTTAAAAACGCCGGATATGGTTTAACCGAAATAGTTTTGGACGCAAGTCATTGCGGTGTCCCTCAAAAGCGTAAGCGTTTTTTCTGTATAGGCTCTCTAAATCAGGATGACGGATTTTTATTAGACTATTTTGAAAGCCATATATCCCCAAAGGAAACCACATTGCGGGATTATTTTGGTAATTCTTTAGATTTTGAATATTATTATAGACATCCTAGGAATTATTCAAGACGTGCCATTTTTTCAATAGATGAACCCGCTCCCACAATGAGAGGTGTAAATCGCCCTGTCCCTAAAGGATATACAGGACATCCAAATGACGCTTGCGCACTCAATCCTTCTATTCGTTCTTTAACAACATTGGAGCGTTCGCTTATTCAAACTTTTCCTGCAGACTATAAATGGGTAGGAAATAAAACAGATGTAGAACAAATGATAGGTAATGCGGTGCCTGTAAAGTTGGCAGAATTTGTTGCACAGGCCTTACTATTTCATATCAAAGAAGCAGAACAAACAAAAACAGAAAGCAAGTACGACTCTTTTAAGCATAGTTTGGTAAATGCAAAACGTTATTCCGAAAGAACTATCAAAGATATTATTTCAAGAGTTAAAAGAGCAAATTATATTTTGCCATTTCCTCAAAAAATAGAGCCCGTTTATTTGTTCTACTTAGATAAAGAACGTGATTTTGCAATATTAAATACTACCGTAAAATCGCAAATAAGAAGAGCTGTGTCTTTATACATTGATTATTCGCAAATGGCTTAATTGTTTTATATACGGCGCTTTGTCGGATGCTTGGCATATACAAGTTCGGCACTCGCTACGGCCATTGCCTTGCGGCTCGTGTTCTGTCTTTGAAATTACAAATTCCGTTTACGAGTAGGCTTCGAATAGGCGGCCGTTTCGGGTGTGAGCAAAGCCCATCCCGTAAGTAGTAACGTGAATAAAAGTAGTATTTTCTCGCAAAATAGAGGTGAGGTGAAATATGAAAATTTCTTACAAGCCTACTATTTTGGCGGCGGGCGGGATATGCCTTATCATTGCGCTGTTTGCGATTTGCGGTTGCTTTGCCGTGCCGAAAGAGGTTGCGGAAGCAGGGATTTGCGACTTGCTGACCCCCGAAGTCGTAAAGTTTTATGAGGAAGAAATCGCAAAAGAGAAGGTGCTGTCCTCAAAGAGCGAGCAAAACATAAAGGCGATTGCAAATAGATTCGACATCGACGAGCAGAAGGCAAAATGCGCCATATTGCTTTTCGATTTTTCAAAGCGTACGGGCGGCGGAATAACCTTTTCCGAAATCGCAAATATGAGCGAGTTCAAGATGCTTGTTTTTGCAAAACAGCGCGGCGAAATCTACGGACAGACCCTCGGCAAAGAGGATAAGGCAGAATTGAAACGAAAGGCTTCCGTTTTATTGGGAATCGGATTGTAAAAAACTTTGTAACGCTTGAAATACGCGCGCCGAAATGATATACTGATTGTATCAAGCAGGAGGCGTGGTATGGACACTACTCAAAAACAGTTTTTGACCGCCAAGGCAAGACAACTTCGCGACGACGTCATCGAAACCATCGGCAGATTCGGTTCGGGACACATCGGCGGCGCGATGTCGGTTATGGATGCGTTGACGGTCATTTATTATGCAAAAGCAAATGTTGACCCCAAAAATCCCAAGAAAGCGGATCGCGACAGGGTGATTATGTCAAAAGGTCACGCAGGCCCCGCAATGTACGCGGTGCTGGCGGATTTGGGATATTTCCCCAAAGAGTGGCTTCAAACCCTCAACAAAAACGGCACGAGTCTTCCTTCTCACTGCGATATGAACAAGACCCCCGGCATAGATATGACGGCAGGCTCGCTCGGACAAGGACTTTCTTGCGCGGTGGGTATGGCGCTTGCGGCAAAGATGGACAAAAATCCCGCTACGATATACTGCTTTATAGGCGACGGCGAAAGTCAGGAGGGTCAAATTTGGGAAGCGAGTATGTTTGCAGGCTCGCACAAACTCGACAATCTCATCGTGCTTTTGGACTACAACAAAATGCAACTTGACGGTCCGGTTGCCGAAATCAACGATCTTGCCCCCGTCGAGGACAAGTGGAAGTCCTTCGGCTTCTACGTTCAAAGCATAGACGGTCACGATTTGGATGAAATCTCAAACGCTATCGACAATGCGAAATCTCAACACGAAAGAGCAAATATGATCGTGCTTAACACCGTAAAAGGCAAAGGCGCGTCCTTTGCGGAAGCGGCGGCAAACTGCCACAGTATGAGCATTTCCGAAGAGATGTGGAGAAAGGAAACGAAGAGGTATTGAGATATGACGGATGAAAGAGAAATGCGCCAGACGCTTGCCGGCGCGCTTGTCGAAAGAGCAAAAACCGACGACAGAATCGTCGTCATCGAAGCCGACCTTATGAGTTGCCACGCAACGAAGGTTTTCAAGCAAGAGTTTCCCGAAAGATTTGTAAACGTCGGCATTGCCGAGCAAAATATGATTGGCATTGCGGCAGGTATGTCCACGATGGGCAAGATTCCGTTTGCGTACAGTTTCGGACCGTTTGCCACTCGCAGATGTTACGACCAGATTTTTATATCCGTTGCGTACGCTCGCCAAAACGTAAAAATAGTCGGAACGGACCCCGGCGTGCTTGCAGAGTACAACGGCGGCACGCATATGCCGTTTGAGGATATGGCTCTTATGAGAGCAATTCCGCATATGGTTTGCTTCGAACCCGTCGACGCGACTATGCTCGAAAAAGCGGTGGATCAAATCGTCGATTATCAAGGCGCGGTTTATATCCGTTTGCAGCGCAAAAAAGCCGAAAAAGTGTTTGACGATTCGTTGAATTTCGAACTTGGCAAGGCGATAAAAATCAAAGACGGCAAGGACGTGACGTTGATTGCAAGCGGCATTATGGTTGCAAGAGCAATCGAGGCGGCGGAACTTTTGAAAGAGGAAGGCATAAGCGCAAGAGTGGTGAATATCCACACTTGGAAGCCTATCGACAAGGACGCGATAATCGAATGCGCAAATGAAACGGGCGCAATCGTCACTTGCGAAAACCACAACGTTTGCAACGGTTTGGGCAGCGCGGTTGCCGAAGTAGTGTGTCAAAACTCGCCCGTGCCTATGCGTTTGGTGGGTGTGAAAGACGAGTTCGGACAAGTTGGCAAGAACGCATATTTGAGCGAGCAATACCACATCACAACGCAAGACATTGTGGAAGCGGCAAGAGAAGTCGTCAAAAACAAATAAGCACGATTACATTGAAAGATACAATGTAAAAAACATCTAAACATAACAAAAGCGACGGTTTATCCGCCGCTTTTGCATATATAAAACGCCGATTGTGTTGATTTTGCGTGCGATTAATGCACTGAGAAAAGCAGGTCGCCGTAGGAAGGAACGGGCCAGTATTCTTTTGCGGTGAGCAATTCCATTTCGTCTACGACCTTGCGAAGATTTGCCATAGCGACAAGCACTTCGTCGTGATAGCAACGACCGCCGTCTACATTCTCGCCGAGCGAGTGCGCTTTTTGGAGCGCGTCTTTTAGTGCCTTTACGCAAGCGGTTGCTTCTTTGAGGTGCGTTGCGAGGTCGTTGCAAATGTCCTTTTCTTCGTCCGCTTCTACGCCGAGCGCAAGGCTTTCGTTTGCGGATTTTGCAACGTCGCCTTTATATTTGATGACGGACGGAATGATGTCCATAGTCGCCATATCCAGCATAGTCATCGCTTCGATGTTGAGCAGTTTGCAGTAGTTTTGGATATATATGTCCTCTCTCGATTTGAGTTCCGCTTCGCTGAAAACGTGCATGCGCTTGAACATATCGACGTTCTTTTGGCTCGTGATATAGGGGAGCGCGTCTATCGTCGAGGGAAGATTGAGCAAACCTCTGCGCTGTGCTTCTTTCGTCCATTCTTCCGAATAGTTGTTGCCGTTGAAAATGATTTTGCCGTGCTCGGTCATCACTCGTTTGATGATGTCGGTGATGCCTTGATTGATGTCGGTTGTTTTTTCAAGTTCGTCCGCAAACAACTCGAATTGTTCCGCCATTATGGTGTTGAGGATGACGTTTACGCTCGCAATGGATTGCGACGAGCCGGGCATACGGAATTCGAATTTATTTCCCGTGAACGCAAACGGTGAAGTACGGTTGCGATCGGACGAGTCCATAGAGAATTTGGGCAAAACGTGCACGCCGATTTCCACTTCGCACTTTGCGCGCCTCGAATAGGTGCGGCCGTCTGCGATTGCTTGCATGATGCCCGTGAGTTCTTCGCCGAGGAACATGCTCACGATTGCGGGCGGCGCTTCGTTTGCGCCGAGACGATGGTCGTTGGAAGCGGAAGCGACTGCGATACGAAGCAGGTCTTGATGACTGTCAACCGCCGCGATAACCGCCGCGAGAATGAGGAGGAATTGCGCATTGTCTTGCGGACTCTTGCCGGGGTCGAGAAGATTGCCCGAATCCGTCGAGATCGACCAGTTGTTGTGCTTGCCGCTTCCGTTTACGCCGTCAAAGGGTTTTTCGTGAAGAAGACAAGTCATATTGTGCTTTGCCGCAACCTTTTTCATAATTTCCATCGTAAGTTGGTTTTGATCGGTTGCGACGTTGACCGTCGTGTATATGGGCGCAAATTCGTGTTGCGCGGGAGCGACTTCGTTGTGTTTTGTCTTTGCGAGAATGCCGAGTTTCCAAAGTTCCTCGTCAAGTTCTTTCATATACTTGACCACTCGAGGTTTGATTGCGCCGAAATAGTGGTCGGAAAGTTCTTGTCCTTTGGGCGGACGCGCGCCGAACAGGGTGCGACCCGTGTAGAACAAATCCTTTCTCTTTTCGTACATTGCGGTGTCGATGAGGAAGTATTCTTGTTCGGGACCTACCGAAACGTTTATGCGTTCGGTCTTTTTGCCGAGAATGGAAAGGAGTCTCGTGCCTTGTCTGTTGATTGCTTCCATAGAGCGCAAAAGAGGCGTTTTTTTGTCGAGAGCGTCGCCGTTGTACGAGCAGAACGCCGTCGGAATACAGAGTATGCCGTCCTTTATGAATGCGTAGGAAGTGGGGTCCCAAGCGGTGTATCCTCTTGCCTCGAACGTCGAGCGCAATCCGCCGCTGGGGAATGAGCTTGCGTCGGGTTCGCCTTTTATCAACTCTTTGCCGCTAAGTTCCATAATAACGCCGCCGTTTTTGGTGGGGGCGATGAAGGAATCGTGCTTTTCCGCAGTGATTCCCGTGAGAGGTTGAAACCAGTGAGTGAAGTGGGTCACGCCTTTTTCGACCGCCCAGTCTTTCATTTCGTTTGCGACGATGTTTGCCGTTTCTCTTGAAAGAGGCAAATCGAGGGCGCAGCATCTTTTGAGTTCGCGATAGGTGTCTTTTGGCAATCTCTTGCTCATCACCCTGTCGTCGAAGACCATACTTCCGTACAAATCCGACATCAACATATCTAAGTACCTCTTGTTTTTTATAGATTCGATTATAGACATAATATTCCAAAAGTCAAAAGATTTCGCACAAAAAAATCGAGTATAAATAAAATGGATAAATATACGCCAAAATTGCGGTATTTATGCAACATATTTGGATATTTATAAATTGATAACATACGATTATAAACGAAACGCAAAAATTATGCTTTTTGAAAATTGCGATTTTTCGCATAAAAGTTGCGTTTTTTCGCGTGCAAATCGTTGAACGAAACTTTTGGTTTCGCACGCTAACCAATGTAAAACAGATATGACGTCTACATACTAATCGGCGCGCGCAATCTATGACATTTACACGCTAACCATAGTGCGATGCTTTTTGCTTTTACATGCCAATCACAATGCGGCATTTATGATTTTTGTGGGTGAATCGTCGCTGCGCACTTGCGATTTTAGGCGCGAATTATGTTGACATTACGGATATACGATGTTAATATATTTGTAGAAAATAAATATGCAGACGGATAGTGTTCACAATTTTTTTTTAACCACTTGGTTAAAAAAGGTTTGAACACTTTTTGTTTGTTCGAGGTTTGTATGGACTCTTATATATCTCCGCTATGCCAAAGGTATGCGAGCAAAAGGATGCAGTACGTTTTTTCGCCGGACTTCAAGTTCGGCACTTGGCGTAAGTTGTGGATTGCGCTTGCCGAAGCAGAAAAAGAGTTGGGCATCGACATCACAGACGAGCAAATCGAGGAAATGAAGGCGCACCAAACCGACATCGACTACGATATGGCGGCGAAAAAGGAAAGCGAGGTGCGACACGACGTTATGGCGCACGTCCTCACTTTCGGCGAGGCTTGCCCAAAAGCAAAACCCATCATTCACCTCGGCGCGACGAGTTGCTACGTCGGCGACAACACTGACATAATTCAAATGCGCGAGGGATTGCTCGTTTTGCGCGAGGGATTGCTTGCTTGCATAAAATCCCTTCGCGATTTCGCAATGAAAAACAAAGGGCTCGCAACGCTTGCCTACACGCATTTTCAAGCGGCGCAACCCACGACTGTCGGAAAGCGCGCGACGCTTTATATTCAAGACCTTGTGAACGACCTCGACAATCTCGATTTTCAACTTTCTCGTTTGCGCTTGCTCGGTTGCAAAGGCACGACGGGTACGGCGGCAAGTTTTCTCGAACTTTTCGAGGGCGACGACGAAAAGGTGAAGGCTCTCGACAAAGCGATTGCGCAAAAGACGGGCTTTGAGGGAACGTACGCCGTGAGCGGTCAGACCTATTCGAGAAAGGTGGATTACAACGTGCTTTCCGTGCTTTGTTCGATTGCGCAGAGCGCGACGAAATTTTCAAACGATATTCGTCTTTTGTCGCATCTCAAAGAGGTTGAAGAACCCTTCGAATCAAAGCAAATCGGCTCGTCGGCAATGGCGTACAAGCGCAACCCTATGAGAAGCGAGCGTATGGCTTCGCTTGCAAGATACGTCATCTGCGACAGTATGAATCCCGCAATCACCGCTTCGGCGCAATGGTTTGAAAGAACCCTCGACGACAGCGCGAACAGACGTATCGCAATCCCTGAAGCGTTTTTGGCTGTTGACGCAATACTGGCACTTTACAACAACATAATAAGCGGTTTAACTCTCTATCCGCGCATTATCGCAAAACATTTGAACGACGAATTGCCGTTTATGGCAACCGAAAATATCCTTATGTATTGCGTGTCGAAAAAGGGTGGCGACAGACAGATTTTGCACGAGGCGATAAGGCAACATTCGGTTGCGGCGGCGCAAGCAATCAAGTGCGACGGCAAAGAAAACGACCTTTTGGAACGTATACTCGCCGACAAAACTTTCAACCTTTCAAGAGAGGAACTCGATTCCGTTCTCGATGTCAAAGCGTTTACGGGCAGAGCGGAAAAACAGGTCGAGGAATACGTTTTTGAAGAGATAGACCCGCTTCTTGAAAAAAATAAAAACCGTATAGGCAGTTCGATTGCAATCAACGTCTGACGGAAGACAAAACGAAATAAAATTTTTTGAGGTATACATATGCTTACATCAATTGTTGGTATCAACTGGGGCGACGAAGGCAAGGGCAGAATGGTCGATTTGCTTTCCGAGCAGCAAGACATCGTCGTTCGCTATCAAGGCGGAAACAACGCAGGTCACACCGTCATCAACGACAAGGGCAAGTTTGTGCTCAACCTTTTGCCGTCGGCTATACTTCGCGAGGACAAAGTGAACGTTATGGGCAACGGTATGGTGGTTGACATCGAGCACCTTTGCAAGGAAATCGCAAAACTCAGAGAGGGCGGAATCGTCATCACTCCCGACAATCTCAAAATCAGCGACAAAGCGGTGGTTTGCTGTCCCTACAACGTGCAACAAGATTGCCTCGAAGAGGACAGACTCGGCGACAAGAAATTCGGTTCTACTCGCAGAGGTATCTCGCCGATTTATGCTGATAAGTATATGAAAAAAGCCATCCGTATGGGCGACATTCTACACCCCGAATATTTGCGCTCTCGCCTCGAAACCATCGTTGAGTGGAAAAACCTCACGATCGAGGGTTCGTATCACGCAAAGGGGTACACCGTCGAAGAATTGCTCGACTGGTTCGATAAGTACGGCACTCCTCTCAAAGATTACATCTGCGACACGGGATATTATCTCGACAAGGCCCTCAAAAACGGCAAAAACGTTATGCTCGAAGCGCAACTCGGCGCATTGCGCGACATCGACTTCGGCATCTATCCCTACACGACAAGTTCGTCCACAATCACCGCATACGGTCCTGTCGGCGCAGGCATCCCCAATCACAAAGTCGAAAAGGCAATCGGCGTTATGAAAGCGTATTCCACTTGCGTCGGCGAAGGTCCGTTCACTGCGGAAATGTTCGGCGAAGAGGCGGAAGAATTGCGTAAAGCGGGCGGCGAATACGGCGCGGCAACCGGTCGTCCTCGCAGAGTCGGCGGATTCGACGTTGTGGCCTCCAAGTACGGATGTATGGTTCAAGCCGCAACCGAAATCGCACTCACCAAACTCGACATTCTCGACACAATGGAAAAAATCCCCGTCTGCGTCAGTTACGACGTAAACGGCAAGACCGTCGACGAGTTCCCCTCCGGTGAAGCCCTCAACGTCGCAACTCCCAACGTCATTTATCTCGACGGTTGGAATTGCCCCACCACTTCGTGTCGTCGCTACGAGGACCTTCCCCTCAACGCACGCAAGTACATCGAGTTTATCGAAAAAGCGGTTGATTGCAAGATCAAGTATATTTCTGTCGGCGCAGAGAGGGATTCCATCATTGTAAAATAATCCGTCATTGAGCAAAATAATGCGCCATTGAGCAAATAACTGCGGCAGAGGCACTTGTCTGTCAACTCATTTACGCATTAGTAAATTAGGGTTGCCGGACAAGTGCCTCTTTCTTGTTCTTTATCTCAATGGCGCATTATTTTATTAGCTGCCTTTGATGTACAAAAATAAATTATAATCCGACACACAATCGCTCTCGTGAGCATCAAGAAAAAGCGTCAGAATTTTTCGACCTCGTAAATCCAGTTCAAAATATCGTTGTATTTCATTTCGCCTGAGGCAACGGCAAGACCGACTCGTGCGACTTCATTGTTGCTTACGTCGGTATGAATACCGTTAGCTTCAAGGAATGTCAACATAACATACATTCCTATGCGTTTATTTCCGTCGACGAAAGCGTGATTTGAAATCAAACTATATCCCAGACGTGCGGCTTTTTCTTCTTTTGTTGGATATAATTCTGCTCCGTCAAATGTTGCATAAATGCTTTCGAGAGCAGAGTCTAATAATCCGATGTCACGCACGCCTTCGCTTCCGCCTGTTGCTTGTGTTATAAGTTGGTGCAGTAAGAGTACTTTCTCATCATCGAATTTTATCATTTTGCCAACTCCTTGAATGCGTCGAGATACTTTTCAAGTATTCTTTTCGATGCAACATCGATTTTTTCATCGTCGCTCAGTTCAAATATCGGATTTTCCTCGATATTGACTATCATATATTTGGGTTTATTGTTCTTAAAAACAATTGCGCTACCGTTTTTATCGGCAATTTTAACGACTTTTGAAAAGTTTTGATTTGCTTCGGTCATTGTTATTATTTGATTTGTATTTATCGTCATAAATGTCACCTCTAATAATATTATAATCAATTATAGGATAAAATCAACCTATTTTTTAAGAATAAAGAGCAAAAAGCAAGAAAGTACTAGCCTTACGGCAGAACGTTAGCAAAAACTTTGTTGTAGATAATTGTTTTTACTAAACATTATTAATGATTGAGGATGCAATGACGGAATCTCGTGCTTATTAACGGAATGTGTAAATTAAACCCTTCAATCCCTATTAAATAGTGAATCCAACGTTACGTCGAAAAAGTCGGCGAGGGCTATCAATGTGTCAAAATCGGGATTGACTGCATTCGTTTCGTATCTCGTGTAATTTACCCGAGATATGTTCAATGCGGCAGCAACTTCCTGTTGAGTTAAATTTGCGCTTGTGCGCAAAAGTTTTAAATTTTCACCGATTTGATGTTTCATACTTGACATTGTACAAATTGTGTACTATGATAAGTAAAAATGTACATATTCTGTACAAGATATACATTGAAAGTAAAATAATCGGGATAACGAATGAAAGTTACTCTCTGCCTATGCAAAGATGACATTGTGTGTTCCCTCAAAGAATGTAGAGGGTAACGGCGGTTGGGCGCGACGCGTTAAACAACACATCCTGTGAATGTGTTGTAGCCAAAGCGAACGAGGCGGATTGCTTTGCAAACGCCGAAGTCCAAACACGTGAGGAAGGGGGGCTATATATTTAGAGTATACAACAATTATGTCGGTTGAGGGTATACTTAAATTAAAAGTCAATCTCTGCCGACAAGCGCGTCGAGGGTCAAATCGAGGGCGGTGGCAACCGCAATCAGGCTCGGAACGCTCGGCAAACTCGTTCCTTTTCGCCACGAGGCGATTTTGCTGCGAGATATGCCCGTTTGCCTGACGAGACGGTACTCGGTGATTTTCTTTTCGCAAAGGAGTTTTTCAAACCGTTCGTTGAAAGGCGATAGCGGCGAGTGCGGCGCATACTGCACGTCGAGTTCTTTGAGCCCGAAAAGATAGTCGAGCGAACAACCGAATGCGTCCGAAAGCGCTATTGCGTTTTCAAAATTCGGCAAAGACGATCTTCTCAGCCACTTGTACACGGCAGAGGGGTTGAGGTTCAGATTGAGAGAAAGACAACCGACGTCGGTTTTGTTTTCTTGCATAAGGTCGCAAAGTCGCTCTGCAAAACGATCTGTCAATTTTTCGTCATTTTCCGACATTTTACGACAAACTCCTACATTTTTCTACAAAAATAGTATGACCCCTTTTGTCCTCAAAGACTTGAATTTGTACAAATGGGGGCATATAATAAACATATCAAAACAAAGGAGAACGCCCTATGGAAGAACTGTTGACGAAAATCGGAGAGTTGATATCGATGGAAATCGACGAGGTTAAAGATGTGGAATATCTCGACAAGGAGATGGGGTATATGTTTTATATAAATCTCACCGACGGAAGAAAGATTTTGCTCTCCTTGATTGACAGCAAACTGTGAAAAAAAGACCGCTTTTGCGGTCTTTTTGTCTACATTCGTTATTTTTTGTGCGTTAAAGCGACAGCCATTGTCGCATAATGTCTGCACGCCAAAAGCGTGCGTTTAATCGCTAAAAAAGCTTATCGTATTGTCTTTACAAGATGCCTTTGATTTGCGATAGGTCGGTGACGGTATGGTCGCAATCGGCATTTTTCCCCGTACGGTATTTGTCAAACCAAATTGTTTTTATGCCGTAGTTGCGCGCGCCGTTTATGTCGGCGGTGAGCGAGTCGCCTATCATACAGGCGTTTTGCGGCTTTTCGCCGAGTTTTGCAAAGCAAGCGTCGAAAAACTCTTTGTTGGGTTTGAGATAGCCGATTTCTGCGGACACGAAATATCCCTTTATATATCTGTCGAACCCGGCCTTTTTCAGTCGTTTGGTTTGCTGTCCGAGAGGGGCGTTGCTTGCGACGTATACGTCATATTTGGAAGAAAGATATTCGAGCAAATCTTTTGCGCCGGCCACTGCAACCGCGCTTTCTGCAAGTCCGTCGTGAAAAGCGGTTTCAAACGCTATGCCGTCCGCCTTTACGCCCACTCTTTCAAAAAGGGAATTAAACCTCGTTTCGAGCAGTTTTTCCATCGTCAATTCGCCCCGTTCGAGTTGTTGCCAAAGGGAGAGGTTGAAAGGGTGGAATATCTCGCAAATCTCGGTTGCTTTGTCTATGCAAAAGCGAGCGCAAGCGTTTTTTATGCTCTCGTTTGCGCACTCGTCGAAATCGAGAAGGGTGTTGTCAACGTCTATAAGAATTGTCATAACATTCGTTTTGCCACATTGAATGGCGTGGGTTGAAAAAGAAAAACGCGGAAGCGTCCGCGTCGTTCTTTTGCGTGTTATCCGTTCACCTTGTCAACGTACGCGCAGGCGTTGAACGCCGCAATCGAACCGTCCGAGGCCGCCGTAACGAGTTGGCGGATTTTCTTTGTTCTGCAATCGCCGGCTACGAATATGCCCTCGCAAGACGTTGCACAGTTTTCGTCCGCAACGATATAGCCCGCTTTGTCGAGTTCGACAAGGTTTGCAAAAGCCGTATTTTTCGGCACTTGACCTATGCAGATAAACGCACACTTTGCCTCGACGACTACGTTCTCGTGCGTAAGCGTGTTTTCAAAGCGAAGCGCAGAAAGTTCGTCTTGACCTATAAACTCTTTCAAGGAAAGATTGTGCGTGTATTTGACATTGGGGCGAGCAAGCACGAGGTCCAAAAGCGCCTTGTCGCCGAAGAATTTGTCAAACAAAGTGCAGATATGCACGCTCTTGCAGTATCCGCTCAAAACGAGCGAGTATTGAAGCGCGGTGTTGGCATCGCCTATCACGCAAACGTCCTCGCCAGAATAGAATGCGCCGTCGCAAAGCGCGCAGTAACTCACGCCGCTGCCAACGAGTTCGTCCTCTCTTTCAACGCCGATTTTGCGGGGCTTTACGCCCGTTGCGAGAATGACGGATTTGCACTCGTATTTGTTGTAATCGGTGGTTAATTCAAACCCAAACGGCGTTTTAACTATCGATTGTGCTTTTTCAAGTTCGATTTGCGCACCCCATTCGGAGATCTGCTCATAGAGTTTGTCCATAAGTTCCGACCCCGAAATTTTTTGATAGGATGGGAAGTTTTCCACTCTCGGAGAGTATGCGATTTGTCCGCCGAAACTGTCGCCTTCAAGCACCAAAACGCTCTTGCCCGCTCTAAGGCAGTTGAGCGCTGCGGTCATGCCTGCAGGTCCTGCACCAACAACGATTATGTCAAATTTGTCCATAATTACCTCTTGCTTTTTCAAAAAGAAAAGCGGTATGGCTGCTGCCATACCGCCATCGTTCGTTTGTTATTTTCTCGATTCGATATAGCCCTTGATCTTGCTTGCGTTGTCGTAAACGTCATAGCCGTTTCCGTTGGGAACGAGAAGCGTGGGGGCTTTCTTGACGCCGAACGCGAGCGTTTGATCTTTGTTGTCCTCTGCGTCGATAACCGTGTATGCGATGCCTGCCTTGTCGAGCATTGCCTTTGCCATTTTGCAGTTGGGACAGGTCTTTGTGGTGAAGATCAAAAGACCTTCGTCGCATCCTTTTTGTGCGCAAGCGCACCCTTTGGTCGCTTCGGATTTTTGAGTGGGTTTGACTTCGCCGGTTGCTTGGTCGCACACGAATTCCTCGATGTGCTTGCCGTGATATTGCGAGGTTGCGATGTCGTAAACCTTGCGCTCTTTGAACTCTGCGCGTTTGCCGTCGTTCCAGTTTTGGACGGGGCGATAGTAGCCCGTGATACGACTGTAAACTTCCGTCTTCTTGCCACAGATAGGGCAGGTGTACTGCTCGCCTTCGAGATAGCCGTGTTCTTGGCAGATTGAATAGGTCGGCGAAAGCGTGTAGTAGGGAAGTTTGTAGTTTTCGGCAATCTTTCTCACGAGATTCGCCGCCGCTTGCCAACTGTCAAGGCGTTGACCGAGGAAGGCGTGGAACACCGTTCCCGACGTGTAGAGAGTTTGCAATTCGTCTTGAATGTCGAGTGCGGAGAAGATGTCGCTCGTGTAGCCGACGGGAAGGTGCGAACTGTTGGTGTAGTACGGCACGTTGTCCATATTGCTTGCGCAAACGATGTCGGGATACTTCTCTCTGTCGTGCTTTGCAAGACGGTAGGAAGTGGATTCTGCGGGCGTTGCTTCGAGGTTGTACAAATCGCCGTACTCTTCCTGATAGTCGCTGAGTTTTTCACGCATAAAGTTGAGCACTTTCTTTGTGAATTCCTGCGCTTGTTTGTGCGTCATATCCTTGCCCACCCAGTTTGCGTTGAGGCAAGCCTCGTTCATACCAACAAGACCGATTGTCGAGAAGTGATTGCCGAACGTGCCGAGATATCTCTTGGTGTAGGGGTAGAGCCCTTCTTCGAGGAGTTTGGTGATGACGTTTCTCTTGATTTTGAGGGAGCGAGCGGACACATTCATAAGGCGTTCGAGTTCTTTGAAGAATTCGTCTTCCGTCTTGCTCACATACGCGATGCGCGGCATATTGATCGTTACGACGCCGATTGAGCCTGTGGATTCGCCGCTGCCGAAGAAACCGCCCGATTTCTTGCGGAGTTCGCGAAGGTCAAGACGCAAGCGGCAGCACATACTGCGCACGTCGCTCGGTTCCATATCGCTGTTGATGTAGTTGGAGAAGTACGGCGTGCCGTATTTTGCCGTCATCGTGAACAACAAACGGTTGTTTTCGGTGTTCGACCAGTCGAAATCTCTCGTGATGGAGTAGGTGGGGATAGGATATTGGAAGCCTCTGCCGTTTGCGTCGCCCTCGATCATGATCTCGATGAACGCCTTGTTGACCATTGCCATTTCGGCTGCGCAATCCTTATATTTGAAGTCCATCTCTTTGCCGCCGACGATTGCGGGAAGTTCCGCCAAGTCGTTGGGAACGACCCAGTCGAGCGTGATGTTGGTGAACGGCGCTTGCGTACCCCAACGAGAGGGAGTGTTTACGCCGTAAATGAAGGATTGTATGCATTGCTTGACCTCTTTGTAGGTGAGGTTGTCAACCTTGACAAACGGCGCAAGATATGTGTCGAAGGAACTGAACGCCTGCGCGCCCGCCCATTCGTTTTGCATGATGCCCAGGAAGTTGACCATCTGGTTGCAGAGGGTGGAAAGGTGGCTTGCCGGTGACGACGTAATCTTGCCTGGTATGCCGCCGAGACCTTCCTTTATGAGTTGTTTGAGCGACCAGCCTGCGCAGTAGCCCGTGAGCATGGACAAATCGTGGATGTGGATTTGCGCTTCGCGGTGCGCCTTTGCGATTTCGTCGTCATAGATTTCGCTGAGCCAGTAGTTTGCCGTGACCGCGCCCGAGTTGGAGAGGATAAGTCCGCCGACGGAATACGTCACCGTCGAGTTTTCCTTGACGCGCCAGTCGTTGATTTTGAGATAATTGTTCACCGTGTTCTTGTAGTCGAGCATGGTGGAATTCATCTCGCGAAGTTTCTCGTGTTGCTTTCTGTACAAGATGTACGCTTTTGCCACTTCGACGTAACCCGATTGAATGAGGACGACTTCGACAGAGTCCTGGATGTCCTCGACGCTCACCGTGTCGCCCTTGACCTTATCGTTGAAAGTTGCGGTCACTCTTAGCGCAAGCATATCGATGATGTCGTCGCTGAAACTTTTGTTCACCGCGGTGAACGCCTTTTCAATGGCAACCTTGATTTTGTTCAGATTGAACGGAACAATACTCCCGTCTCTTTTTTTGATGTTCAACATATCTATTGAACCCCCTTGGAAAATGTGCCTCTTCATTATATCAAGCGCACGCGATATGTCAAGGGCAAATCGCAAAATAAAGTGTGAAACTTTTTTGAGAAACACTACATATTGTGTTTTTGTCAAATTTTGGCATTTTTTGCGAAGTCCACTTTTCGTGTATCGAAAACGTCGGTTTTTAAGTATGTAACCGCATATGTAAAAATGCAATCCGCATTCTAACACGCTCAAATATTTTTCGCACTTTTGTGGTCGAGGCATATGACAACACAATATGTTGTGGTGCGGGCAAATCGCAAAAAACGCTCGTTTTAATGGATTTAGATCCTAACAACCTGCGAATCGGACATAAACAATACTGAAATTTTATGATATTTCAAAGCAGGCTTTATTTTGTCATAAAAAGCGGGACATCATAAACGTTCGGATGGCGAAAAAGATTTTGGATGAGGCGCGGTTTTGTTTTTGTGAGATGGTTGACGGCGTAAGGGGGCGAGGGCAACAAGGGCGATACGCTTGAAGTTTTTTCGGTTGTGTGGTATATTTGAAAAACGAATATCCGTGCTGCGTACCGACGATGAAAAGTTTGATTGAAGAAAAGAGGATTTTGCGTCCGTTTATATCGAGCAATCTGATGAGAATCATTGCCATTGTTTTGTTGATGCTCGGTCAAACCGCAGCAATGCTTTTGTTGTACGGCAAAGTCACTTTTTCTCAAGATATGCCCGTCGAAAAATTGCAACAATACAAAAATCTGATTGTGATTGCAATGCCGCTTCTTTTGACGAGCATCATCACCAATATCGTGCGCGAGCCGAGCAAAATCAAAAAATATGTGCTGTTTTATCTTGTGATGGCGGCGGTGTTTGCGGTTGCCGAGATTGCGTTTTTCTACATAGAATTTGTTCCGTTTGTGGAGGATATCGTCAAGTACGCGCTCGACGTGCAGGGCGAAACTACGGCAGAGGCGCATCAAATAAGCCAATTTTTGCTGACGTATGCGATGAGCAATTTCACAAATATGAACGTTTTTTTGGATTTGTTCCTTGCGTCGTTGTTTGCGTTTTTTGTTCTGTACACCCCAAAGAACGCAAGCAAAAAAAAGACGGTGTGCTTTAGGCTCGGCATGATTTTTCCCATACTCTATGTGCTTGCAAGTTTTGTCGTGCGAGGATTGTTCAAAAGAGGATATTTTTTGATGAACGTCGAGCAGAGCGCGTTTTTGGTGCATAGAAATTATCTGTGTTTTGCCTACTTCGCAGGGGTGGTCGTGTACCAAAAGTACAGAAAATTGCTGTATGAAAAATACAACGATTATATGACGTTTGACGACTACAAGCGTTCAACCGGCGGACTTTGCTGCTACAATGCCATGCTCATTTTGTTTTTGATGGCGCTTTGCATAGTGGATTATCTGTTCGGGCTGATTCCCAACGCAAGCGCGTTCGGAGTGGGAAAATCGCATGTGTTGATGCTCAGTTTGCCTCTCATATTCCTCTTCAACTCCGAGCGGACGGCGCACAAAATTGCGACAAATGTCGTGTCGCTGTGCCTCTACACGGGTTTCGGCATAATCATTTTTGCAGGCTACGCCGTCATTTTGGATCAGTGCTTGCAGTATATCGAAACGGTGGTGTCGCTCATAAAAGCGATTTTGGGAATCTGACAGACTGGGAAATACCGAATGACCCTTCGAGTTCAAAACTCATATATAAAACGACAAACGGCCGTCCGAGAGGGCGGTTGTTTGTCGTGATAAGGGGAGTATTATGAGGAACATAATTTGATTAATTAATAATTAATAATTAATAATTAATAATTTCGGGAGGGTTTCACCCTCACCCGAATCGAAGAGCGGTTGCAAGACGAGATACCGTAACGATGCGGGATATTCCGAAAATCGTGGTTATTGATTATTCGTCACGGATTGACCGTCAATTTGTATCTTTGTTTTTCAAAAACAGCACGTTTTTCGTGTGGACGTCGCTGTATGAAAAGGTGCGTTTTTCGCCGCCTTCGAGTTCGACGGTGAATATCGAGGGAAACAGCGCGGTCACTTTGCCGTGATAGAGCGAGGATTTGCCTCTTGCGCCGTTGATTTTGACAAGTACGGGTATGCCGACTATTTTTTGCACGCGCTCTTTTGCCTCTAAGATGGATTGTCCTATTTCTCTCATACACCGATTGTTGCCGAAAATTCGAATTTTATTCGCATAAACGCAAAGAAGTTTGAATATGTTTTTGGTGAAACGGAGGAATGCTATGTTCGATTTTGAAAAAATAAGTGCCAGCAAATTTTACGTTGCGCCGACATCCGAGCGAGTTGTCGAGTTTTCGCCGACGGACGTGGATATGAGCAACATTGCAAAGGTATTGTCTTTGGCGGTAGACGCGCGAGCGACGAGCGTCGACGCGCAGGACGGATATGCGCAAGTGGGCGGCAGAGTGAATTTCCGCCTTGCGTACTTGGATAAAGACGGAACGCCGAAGGGCGTGGATTACAACGCCGATTTTACGGCGAGAGTGGACGGCGAGTTCATTGAGGGCGACAGTGCATGGTGCGACATCGTTATATCCGAATCCGACGTGGAAGCGGGGGATACGCTCACGCTTACGGCGGTGCTGGAAGTCAACGTATCGGCAATCAAACGCGACGAAATCGAGGTGCTTGTGGGTGCGGACGATTGCTACGTTCAAAAGCAAGAGATTTACGTCCCGTCATTTATCGCGCAAAAATCGGTCGTCGTTCCCTTTGACGACGAAAAGAACGTGGGCGGCGAAATCGAATCCGTGCTCGGACTTTCTTCGACGGTCGTTACGCGTCAGTCCCTTGCGACGGACGGCGGCGCAACCGCGAAACTGGCGGTCTATTCGGTCGTAACCTACGTCGAGGGCGGCGAAATCAAGCAACACACTTTTGAAATTCCGCTCGAAGAAGAATTTAATCTCGACGGCGTGAAAGAGGGCGACGCAATCAAACTTTACACCGCTTTGAAATCGTCCAAAATCGTGCTTCAAGGCGTGACGGACGACAATACCATTCGCGTGGAAGGCGAAATTCAAATCAAGGTTCAAGCGTATAGATGCTCGAAAACCGAAATCGTGTCAGACTTGTTTATGCTGTCCAATCAAACGGAAATCGAACGCAAAAGTGCAAAATACACTTGCTTTGACGGCTGCGGCTATTTCGTCAAGGGCGTGGGCGGAAGCGCTACGCTTTCGGACAACAAACCCGCGGCAATCGAAGTGTGCGCTCTGCCGTATGCAAGGTGCTATACGACTCGCGCGTACGTCAACGACGAAAACAGCCTCATCGTCGAGGGCGTTGCAAATACGGATATAATCTATCGCAACGAAAACGGCTACAATTCCGTGCGTGCGGAACTTCCGTTTGCAATCTCGGCGGCAAGCGAAATCCCGTTCTCGAAAGAAGTGCGCGTAGATTGCAAGATTCAGCGCATAGACGCGGTCGTGCGCAGAGAACGCGAGTTTGACATCACCTTTGACGTGGCAATCGCGGTCTGCGGATTCTCGCCGCTCGAAGCGTCGTACATCTCGGCGGTGGAAGTCGGCACACAGCGCGCGCAAAACACGTCCGCATTGTCCGTGTACGTCGCCTCGCCGTCCGACACTATGCTTGACGTATGCTCGGCTCTGTCCGCAATGCCCGAAGACATTTTGGCGCAGAATCCAGACCTTACCGAACCGTTTGCGGAAGATACGAAAATCGTGTATTTCAGAGCGTTGAAATGAATAGAATCCCGAAAAACCTAAAAAGCAACCCACCGGCTGAGCCGGTGGGTTGCTTTTTGCGTTTATTTCACGTTCCGCTTTTACGCGAGGCGGGCGGATTTTATTGAAAGAAGAAGGGCGCGGGCATCGGATTTGGCTTTGTCAAGGGCTTCGTTCAAGGCGGTGCGAGCCGAGTCGATGGCTTTTACGGTTTCCGATTGAGCAAGCATCGTTTGTATTGCGGCTTCGTCTTCTTGGGTGACTTTCATTTGCTCTTTTGCTTGCGAGGCTTGCGTTTCGAGGCGTTCGATTGCGCTTTCGACGGATTGTCTGTTTTCATAATCGACGTCGCTCGGTATGCAGTCGGCAAGAATGGAATCTACGTCGAATTTGACAAACGGCAGCGACGACATAACGCTATCCGCAAGAGAAATGGCGGATTTGACGTAAGTTGCCACGCTTTGCATTGTTTCCTTTGCGACGGACAAGTCCGTTTCGTCCTCTTGTGCGAATTGCAAGAGGTATTCGACGGCGTTGCCGTATGCGGATTGAATGTCCGCGCGTGCGCCCTCGTCCGAGCGGTACACCGTGTTCACGAAGCAATCCAACTCGGTTTTGGTGAATCTAACCGTGCCGTTTGGGGCGGAATACTTGGTTTTGAAGTCGTCCGCGCGAATGCCGAGCAAGCAAGAAATACTTTCAATTTGCTCTTGCGTAAGTTCGTACACTGGGTTTTGGTCGAAATAATCCGAGCAAGCGAGATAAAATTGAAGCGAGAGTTTGCTTGCGCTCGAAGCGGCGTATTTTGCGGCGTTGAGCGCTTGACCCGCAACCTCGATTGCGCCAAACGGATTGGACGTTGCCGTATCCAGCAGTTTTTGCGCGAAATAGCGAGCGTATACGCCGTTTTCGACGGTTTGTTTTGCACTGTTAAAGATATATTGCGCGCGGTTTATTGCAAGTTGGTATTCGTCGTCGAATTTTTGGTTCAAGTCCGATTGAAAGTCGTTTGCTTCGGCAATGAGTTTGTCGAGGGACAAAGAGAGGGAATCCTCGACGGATACGCCGTTTTGTTGCGCTCTTTTCACGAGGCGATAGGTTGCGACGTCGAGGTTCTGAATGGTTAGATTGTCGGAATTTTCGGATTTGAGCGCGTCGAGTTCGGATTGAAGCACGAAGTCGCAAGAATCCGAAATCGAAACCGTGAGCGACGGATTTGCATTTCGTATCGCGGAAGTGAATTTTGCGCTTATCTTCTCGAAAATATCGTTGTTTTCCGCGGTGGAAGTCACTTCGACGGACACGTTTGCGCCGTCCGAAACATAGCCGTATTTGACTGACAGTGCGGCAACGTTGCCTATTGCGACATCGAGGTCCGCGCCGACTATGCCGTCTTCCTCGAAAAGCAGGGCTTTGCCGTCCGTGTTTGCGCCGCATGCGCTCATAACCACGTTGTTTTGGTCAAGCACGAGTTCAACGGACGGATTGACGTCCACGCAAACGAAAGACGTTGCTTTTTGCGGTTCGGGGGTGCTGGGCTCGTTGGTGTAGACCGAATTGCATGCAATGAGAACGACCGCCGACAAGACGGAAATCAAAAGGCATAACGCCAAACATATCGTTTGCGTGATTCTCTTGCGCATGGCAACCTCGAATGTTACTCGTGTGTTTTCGGCAATCCGCGCGCATACGGTGCGGATATACCTCTACAATATAGATAATATACTCAAAACGTTAAGAAGCAATTAATTTTTCTTGAAGAATCGTAAATTTTTCCTCAAAAATCCGCAAAATCGGGCAAATCGAACAAAAATTGCGAAAAACAATTATGAGTTGTTATATTTTTGCGCTTATGCTAAAATAGAAATATGACCAAGCAGGAACTCGACAAATTGATGTTGCGACTGCAACGAGGCGACGAAAGCGCGTTTGAGCAAATCTACAACGATACCAAACGCGGTCTTTTTGCGTTCATTATGTCGATATGCCGAAACTACCAGACCGCCGAAGATATGATGCAGACGGCGTACATTCGTTTGAGAACAACCATATCCAATTACAGGGCGGGGTCGAACGCGTACGCGTGGCTGTATACAATCGCCAAAAACGCAACTCTAAACGAGCTGAATCGCACAAAGCGCGAGCGGTCTACGGAATCCTTCGAGGACGACGCAAAGTACGGGACGTACTCGATTGACGAGGAACTCTCGCCTGTGACCAACGCCATGAACAAGGTGCTCGGCGACGAGGAAAGAGAAATCGTAACTCTGCACGCAATATCCGGATTCAAGCACCGGGAAATTGCGGAAATGACGGGCAGACCCGTCGGCTCGGTGATTTGGGCGTACAACAACGCTCTTGCAAAACTCAAAAAAGAACTGCAAAAGGAGGGTGAATATGAGAATTAAAGACATCGAAGGGAAACTCAAAAGCGAGCATAATTCTCAAACCGTCCCCGACGTTTTGCAGAGAGCCAAAAAAGCACCGATAAACAAACTGCTCGACGGACAAACTCCTCTCAAAGCCTTCGACAAGCGCACTGCGGTAAGGCTGCTTTGGTGCGTTATGCTTCTTCTGTTGACAGCGGTGCTTGCGACGTTTGCAATCGCAATGCTTCCCGACGGCGCAAGGGACGAAGTTGCGGTGTGCTACGTCAACGTAAAGGTGGAATCGGGCGGCGAAAGCGCCGTGTACGGCATTGTCGTCGAAAATTACGAAACCGTTTCCGTGTTCGTCAAAGAAAGGCAAAATCAAACCGTTGTCTCGCAAAATCTCCAACAGAGAGGAATCTCGCTTGAAAGCGCAATACGCGATGTTTACACGCAAAAAGAGGGGGATAGAATCACGATTTGCGTGCTTGGAAAAGACGTTTCTGTCGACTTTGCGAATGTCGTGAAAGATATGTTTTCGCCCATTGCGGCGAATACGTCTATAAACGATTCGGCAGTGCTTTTTGAACTTAAAGATTTTCTCGGCTCAAACAAAACCGACATAGGCTCGCTCATAGACGAGTACGTCACGAAATTCCGCCAAGATTAAAAGCAAGTTAAAAGAGCGCGCAACGCAAAATAAGGTTGAAAAACGTGCGCTGCGCGTGTATAATAAGTTTAGAAAATTCATTCATACTACGATTGTGCGCAATTGCGCACGCAAGGTGATTATGAAAAAAACGCTAATGATAATTTGCATCGTACTCGTTGCCACGCTCTTGTGCGCAGCGTTGGTTGCGTGCAATCCCAAAACGCCGTCTATCGAAGACGACAACAACGGTCACAACAAGTACGAACAAGCAAAGTATACCGTCACTTTCAACGTTGACAGCAACGACTTCAAACTTACAGACAACGTGATTAACGACGTGCTTTCGGGCGCTTCCGTTTCTCGCCCCAAAAACAAGGACGGCTCCGACGTCGTGCCGATAAAGACGGGTTATACCTTCAAATACTGGTCGGCAAACGGCACGGACGAGTTTATCTTCGGTCAAACGCCGATAACTCAAAACACAACCATCACCGCACTTTATGTAAACAATACCTACGAGCTTACTCCGCACGTCGACAAGAAACTCGTCGCACAAAAGGGCGATGACGGCGTATATTCCTATTCGATTGTCGATAGCGACAACAACGCAAGTCTCGGCGCAGACTCCAAACTCACCGTGACCTACAACGGCACGGACAACCTCGATTGCCCCAAAACCGAAAACGAGGGGGACGAGTTTTTGTTCTGGTTCTATCTCGATAGCAAAAACAAGCCCGTGCGCCTCACGGCAGTCGCAACGTCAACGGACAAAGCGGTGAAACTCGCAAATAAGTGGACGTTCGCTCTGAAAATCGACAACGAAACAAAGAAAAACGAACAGTTTGACGTGTACGCAATGTTCAAATCCACCCTTCCCAAAGTCGAAGTGGTTTATTGCGACTCACTTTCGGCGGCAACTTACGGCGATTCCGTTTATTATCCCGTGACCGAGAGTATTGAGAAAACCGACGCGGACAAAGTCGTCGCAAGCAAAGCAGGGTACAAGTTTGCAAAGTGGTACTATGAGCAGACAGTGACCGAAAACGACGAGGAAAAAGTCGTTCAAAAAGATTTCGTCTTCAAAACCGACGACACGACGGGCACGACGCTCTATCAAGCCTGCGGTCTTGACGATTATTTCACGCCGTCAACGTTGCGCCTCTACGCAAAGTGGACAAAGCAAATCACGATAGATTCCGTCACGAGTTTCAAAAATGTATATGACTTGCTCAGAAAGGAAGACCCGACGGACAGCGAGAAAACGCAAATTGCGGAAATTCTCGAAGCGGAAATTGCCATTAAGTCGATTGACTTTGCTTTGGGCGAGTTCGAGCCTTTGTTCGACTCCGAGCATGTTTTCACCGGTACGATCGACGGCGGCGTGTACTCGGACGACAACAAACTCACCTCGCAAGCGGTGCTTAGCGGCGGCAAATTCGGCTCGGCTACGGACGCATCCGTGTTCGGCTACGTTTCGGGTACGGTGAAGAATCTGACGTTTAACAACGTCGGTTTGGTCGTGAAAAAGACTGAGAACAAGTATGAAAAACTCGTTCGCATAGGCTACGTCGCAAGCGTACTCGACGGCAAGGTCGAAAATTGCACGGTTAAGGCGGAAACCACGTCCGCATATGGCGAAGATTATTCGGGTCAAAGTTGGCGCGACTACGGTATGAAAGCGGTGATTTTCGGCGGTATCGCGGCGGAAGTCAGAGGCGACAATCAAGTCAAAGACACGGGTATGGTGAGAGATTGCACCGTCGAGTTCGGCGCAAAATTCTTCTGCGAATCCTTGATTTTCGGCGGCGTGTGCGGCAGCAACAATTCTGCGGCGACGCTCTCGTCAAACAAGGTTAACGCCACGCTTGAAACAGTGCACTGCCACGACGACGATCAAACCTCGAACGGCAGATCGCACGCCAAGATAGGCGGCATCGCAGGAGTCAACGGCGGCGCGATTTCGGCAAGCAGAGTAGCAATCACAGTAGGCGACCTCGAAAGTCTTGACGAAACGTATTTCGGCGGCGTGTGCGCCGACAATACAGGCAGCGTGACGACCACAAGCGCAAGCGCAAACCTTGTCGCAAGAGTGGGCGGCGCAATTTCTCAAATCGTGTGCGTGGGCGGTATGATAGGAAGAAACGAGGGCTATATTCTCAACGGATATTGCAATGTTGACATCGACGTTACCGCTCAAAAAGAGAATGGCATCGTCGCGGTCGGCGGCATTGTGGGAAGCAATTTCAGCGCAAAGACCGATTCGAGTTCGAACACCAAAACGGGCGTGAGCGCAATCAACCTCGCATACAGCGTAGGCACTATCAAAGTTTCGGCGGCAACCGCGCAAGAGGGCAAGAAAATCGAACTCTACGTCGGAGGAATCGCGGGCAGAAACAATCAAACCAAAAAGATTTCCAACTGCTTTACCGTCACCGACCTCGTGGTTGAAAACAGAACCGACGGCGTGAACAACATCGGTCGTATGTTCGGCAAACACGAAAAGAAAACGGAATTTTCCACCAATTCAATGTACTCTGCAAACGATAAGAAGTTTACATTGAACGGCGAAACCGAATTCGAATATAACAAAGATACGCAAGGCAATTCCGAAGCGGCAGAGTGGTTTTTGTCAAGCGAGAACGTCAAGGGCAAGTTCGCCTTCGATTTCGGCGAGAACGGCGAATGGGAAATCACCGAAGGTCAATATCCCACGCTCAAATAATATCTTATGTAAAAGTTAGATAATGCGTTACGCGCGCCTGCGAGCGCGCGTTTCCTTTACAAAAGGGTGTAGGGGTGAAAACTTGAATCCCATTTCCTCAAGAGTGTGTTTTCTTTCTCTACAAGAGTTTGACGGCGTGTACTCTAAATAGAAACACCCCCTCTTTCCCTCTCGGGTATTTCTCCCACCACTCAAATAGGAGCATTTCTCTATATAGGTTATCGTCGTTCGCGGGGGAGACAATCGGCACTCGCATAGATAGGGGCATTTCACTCATTATGCCACTTCGCCTGCGTGGCGGCTTCGCAACGGAATGCCACGCATTCTCGTACTACACGCACAAGGGTTCCCGCACGTCAAAAACAAGCGAACTTGTGTTTGAGTTATATGATGAAAGAGCAGTTTTTGGCGTGTGGGACGAGGAACGCAAAGCACAAAGGCGAACAATTGCAACTTGTTGCGGTTGGAGCAAATGGGCTTGTGCGTGACGAAAGCTCGGCGCTCCCTTTTCTCGCCGCCTTGCGGCTCCAATTCCGTCTGCGAATAGAAACATAACGTTTATAAGAACGCTTCGAATAAGTGTTCGTCTATCCGCTTGCGTGCATAGCACGCACACACCAAGCAAGCACTCGCGCGGAATACTCAAATCTGTTTTCCGTTTGTCATTCAGAGGAGCAACATCGTTGCGACGTAGGAATCAAGGCGAAGCCGCATTTCGCTACGCTTGATTCCCACGTTTCGCTCGGAATGACGAGGGGCGGGGCACCCGCACCCGATTGTGCCAAATTATCTGCTTGGTGGCGTGCCTGTGGCAAAGCGATATTGCCTTGCGGCGGAGATGTTTTCACAATGTTGGCGTGAGATTTCTCAAAACTAATAAGAAACGGCGGTGTTGCCGTCGTTCACTTTTAACAAATATTTTTACAGTTCGTCGTTTAGAAGTTCGTCCGCCGTGACGGAAAGGACATCGCACAATTTTCTAAGTGCCGTCACGCTCGGTTCGGTGCGGCCTTGTTCCCAGTTTGCATAGCAACTTTCTACAACACCCAAACGCAATGCGACTTGCTTTTGCGTCATTTCGGCTTGCGTGCGAGCGGCTTTTAAGTTTTTGCAAAATTTGCTGTCCATACAGATATTATGTATTTCAACTAGACATTTTGTCTTGACACTAGACAATATATCTAGTAAAATAATGAAAAGGGTTGCCGTTTCAACAATTCCAAAACTACAGATAAAAAGTGAAAATATCGTTTCTTGACGGTGTTTTTAACATAATAAAAAAAGGAAAAGAAAAAAATGGAAGAACTATTAACGAAAATCGGGGAACTTATTGCAACCGAAATGGAAGAAGTAAAAGACGTAAAATACGTCGATAAACAAATGGGATATATGTTTTATATCGTCCTTAATGACAATAGGAGGGTGCTGTTATCCCTGATTGAATCTACGAATAACGAATGATATTTGGGGGTGTGGGGTGAAACCCCGCCCGTAATTGTTAATTATTCATTATTAAATTATTAATTCAAACAAGCAAAAACCCCTCGAAATTTCGAGGGGCTTTGTGATTTCGCAAAATTGCGATTAGTCTTTGTAAGACTCTGCTTTCTTCACATAGAACGCGCGTTTCTTTGCCGCGTCTTCTTCGTTCTTTGCAAACAAGACTTTTGCCGCGTCCGGATTCATCTTCGCGAGCGAAGCGTATCTCGTTTCGTTCATAAGGAAGGCTTGATAGTCGTCCGTGGGCTCTTTGCTGTCGATTGCAAGAGGCGCATTGCCGGTGCCGACGAGAGTCGGGTTGTAACGGAACAGTTGCCAATAACCGCAGTCAACCGCTTTCTTCATTTCCATTTGCGAGTTGTCCATACCGCCTTTGATGCCGTGGTTGATGCACGGTGCGTATGCGATGATGATGGACGGTCCGTGGTATGCTTCCGCCTCTGCGAACGCTTTGACGACTTGGTTCATATCCGCGCCCATAGAAACTTGTGCGACGTAAACGTAGCCGTAGTCCATTGCCAAAAGCGCAAGGTCTTTCTTCTTGGTGCGTTTGCCGGTTGCCGCGAATTTTGCGATTGCGCCCGTCGGGGTGGACTTGGACGCTTGTCCGCCGGTGTTGGAATAAACTTCGGTGTCGAGAACGAGGATGTTGATGTCTTCGCCGCTTGCGAGAACGTGGTCAACGCCGTTGTAACCGATGTCGTATGCCCATCCGTCGCCGCCGACGATCCAAACGGATTTCTTGATGAGGCAATCTTTTCTTGCTTCGATGCTTTCGAGAAGTTCGAGGCTCAAACCGTTTGCGGTCTTTTTCTCTTCGGGAAGGAGCGCGAGGATAGCGTCAGCCGCTTCTTCGCTCTTTTGAGCGTCTTCCTTGTTTTCGAGCCACGAATTGAGAGCGGCTTTCATATCTTCGGAAATTGCGTCGAGGCCGATGAGGCTGGTGATGTTGTTCGCAAGCACGTTGCGACGCGTGTCGTATGCAAGGTGCATGCCGTAGCCGAATTCCGCGTTGTCTTCAAACAGCGAGTTTGCCCATGCAGGACCGCGACCTTTGTCGTTCTTGGTGTAGGGGCAAGTCGGTGCGCTGCCGCCGTAAATGGACGAGCAACCCGTTGCGTTTGCGATGAGCATTCTGTCGCCGAAAAGTTGCGTCATAAGTTTGACGTAAGGAGTTTCGCCGCAGCCTGCGCAAGCGCCCGAGAACTCAAAGAGCGGTTTCTTGAACTGACTGTTCTTGACGTTGACGGATTTGAGCTCGGCAGTGGTTTCTTTGAGGCTTGCCGCATAGTCCCAGTTTTCTTCCTCTTTTGCGATTGCTTCGTCGAGGGGAACCATGGTGAGAGCCTTTTCTTTTGCGGGGCAAACTGCGACGCAGTTGGAGCAACCCGTGCAGTCGAAGGGGCTGACTTGCATACGGAATTCGTAGCCTTTCACGCCGATTGCGGGTTTGGTTTCAAACGTTGCGGGTTTGTCTGCGAGTTCCTCTGCGGTTGCGAGGGTCGGACGAATGGTTGCGTGCGGGCAGACGAGAGCGCAGCGGTTGCATTGGATGCACTTGTCTTTGTCCCACATAGGAACGGAAACCGCGATACCGCGTTTTTCAAACTTGGTCGTGCCGGTGGGAACGTAGCCGTTGGGGTTGAATGCGGAAACGGGGAGTTTGTCGCCTTCTTGCGCCGTGATAGGTGCGATGAAGTTCTTGAAATACTCGTCGTTGGGTACGGGCAGCGGCGCGGCGCCGTTGGTCGTGGTTTCCCAACTTTGAGGATATTTGACTTCTTTGAGGTGTGCAATCGCGTTGTCTACGCAAGCGTTGTTCATTGCGACGACCGCGTCGCCTTTCTTGCCGTAGGACTTCTTGATCATTTCCTTCATATAACGCTCTGCGTCCTCGTAAGGAATGACGTTTGCGAGTTTGAAGAATGCCGCTTGCATAACGGTGTTGACGCCTTTCTTCGTGCCGATTTCTTGGATGACTTTAAGACCGTCGAGAGTGTAGAATTTGACGTGCTTTTTTGCAATCATATTCTTCATTGCGGCGGGGAGTTTTGCGTCCATTTCTTCGGGTTCCCATTGAGAGTTGAGAAGGAACGTGCCGCCGTCTTTGAGGTCGGAAAGCATATCGTAACGAAGAACGTAGGATTCGTTGTGGCAAGCCACGAAGTCCGCTTGGTCGATGAGGTAGGTGCTTCTGATGGGCTTGTCGCTGAAACGCAAGTGCGAAATTGTGATACCGCCCGATTTCTTGGAATCGTATGCGAAGTATGCTTGCGCATATTTGTCGGTGTGGTCGCCGATGATCTTGATAGAGTTCTTGTTTGCGCCGACGGTGCCGTCAGAGCCGAGACCGTAGAACTTGCAAGAAATCGCGCTCGCGTCGGACGCGTCGATCTTTTCGGTGACGTTCAAGGAATGGAAGGTCACGTCGTCGTTGATACCGACGGTGAATCTGTCTTTCTTTTCGCCGCTCATATTCTCGTAGATCGCATTGACCATAGAGGGGTTGAATTCCTTGCTGCCGAGGCCGTAACGACCGCAGAGCACTTCTTTTGTCACGCCTGCTTCATTGAGTGCGGACACGACATCGAGGTAGAGGGGTTCGCCTTGTGCGCCGGGCTCTTTGGTTCTGTCCATAACGGTGATGGTCTTGACTGTTTGAGGAAGTGCTTTGACGAATGCGTCTTTGGGGAACGGACGATAAAGTCTGACTTTCAAAAGACCGACTTTGTGTCCTCTTGCGTTGAGGTAGTCGACGGTTTCTTCAACCGCTTCCGCACCTGAACCCATAATGACGATTACGCGGTCCGCATCGGGTGCGCCGTAGTAGTCGACGAGGCTGTATTTTCTTCCTGTGAGCGCGCTGACTTTGTCCATTTCCGCTTGAACGATTGCGGGAACTGCGTCGTAGTACTTGTTGCTTGCTTCTCTGTTTTGGAAGTAGATGTCGGGGTTTTGAGCCGTGCCTTGTTGATGGGGATGTTCGGGGTTGAGTGCGCGTGCGCGGAACTCGTCCACTTTCTTGAAGTTTACGAGGGGTTTGATCTCGTCGTATTCGATAACGTCGATCTTGTCAACTTCGTGAGAGGTGCGGAAACCGTCGAAGAAGTTGAGGAAAGGAACGCTGGATTCGATTGTGGAAAGGTAGGAAACCAAAGTAAGGTCCATAACCTCTTGAACGCTGTTTGCAGCGAGCATAGCAAAACCTGTTTGACGGCACGCCATAACGTCCGAGTGGTCGCCGAAGATGTTGAGCGCGTGACCTGCTACGCTTCTTGCGGAAACGTTGAATACACAAGGAAGCAATTCGCCCGCAATCTTGTACATATTCGGGATCATGAGCAACAAGCCTTGACTTGCGGTGAACGTGCTTGTCAATGCGCCTGCCGCCAACGAGCCGTGTACTGCGCCTGCCGCGCCGGCTTCGGATTGCATTTCGGCAATTTTAAGCACGTTGCCGAAAATGTTCTTTCTGCCTTGACCCGCCCAGTCGTCGCAGTTCTCTGCCATAGGTGATGACGGAGTGATAGGGTAAATAGCCGCTACGTCGGAAAAAGCATACGCGATGTGCGCCGCAGCGGTATTGCCGTCAATGGTCATTTTTTTCATATCGGATAGTCCTCCAAATAAATATCTTTGAGTGTTTTGATTTGTCGCGCGCACACGCAAGAGCGCAACGCGTAACCAATTAGATATTATATATTGATAAGTTTTAATAGTCAATAGAAAGGGCGGAATTTTGAATTAATAATTCTAGTTGCGCCGAATGCAAAACACTTGTCACCCATCTTTTCAAGATGGCTTGACAAATA